>JAGWBF010000014.1:22157-58854 GCA_021296025.1 Dehalococcoidia bacterium
GCCGTAGTCCTCGCTGGGTCCGAACTGGGACGGATTCACAAATATGCTGACGGCCAGCACTCGGTTTTGGCTGCGGGCGCGCCTGACGAGGGCAAGGTGCCCCTCATGGAGGGAACCCATGGTTGGGACCAGCCCCAGGACGCCCTCGCAGCTTCTGCGAGCGGCCCTGAACTCCTGTATGGTGGTGAGAACTTGCAAGCTGTATAGGCCCCTGCGCCGGGCTACTATCGTGCCGCTTCGAGGCCTTCCAGGGCGCTCTCGTCCATGGAGAAGCTCTCATCCAGGGAGGGAAAACTCCCGTCCCCGACCTGGGAGGCGTAGGCAGCCATTCCCTCGGACATCAGGGCCGCTGCCTCGACATAGCGGCGGGTATGCTTGGGAACGAAATCGGTGTAAAGGCCCATGATGTCGTGAAAGACCTGCACCTGTCCATCGCAGTGGGGCCCCGCGCCGATGCCGATGGTGGGGATGGACAGCCTTTGAGAGATCTCCCGGGACAGGGCGGCTGGCACCAACTCCAGCACCACCGAGAAGGCCCCGGCATCCTGGAGGGCCAGAGCATCGCTCATCAGCTCCCCGGCCTCGACCTTGTCCCTGCCACGCACCCGGTAGCCGCCGAACTCGTTCACCGACTGGGGAGTCAGCCCTATGTGTCCCATCACAGGTATCCCGGCCTCCACCATGCGGTGCACGCTCTCCACCACCCGCGCGCCCCCTTCCAGCTTCACCGCATGGGCGTAACCTTCCTGAAGCAGGCGTCCCCCGTTGCGGAGGGCATCCTCCCCGCCCACCTGGTAGGACATGAAGGGGAGGTCGCCAACTATGAGGGCCTGCTTGGATCCCCGGCTTACCGCCCTGATGTGACTGATCATGTCGTCCATGGTCACGTGAATGGTTGACTCGTACCCAAGCACCACCATGCCCAGGCTGTCGCCCACCAGCAAGACTGGTATGCCAGCATCATCGGCGATGCGCGCCGATGTGTAGTCGTAGGCAGTTACAACAGGTATCCTCCGCCCCTCCGCCTTCATCCTGGCAATGTCTCTAACGCTGGTGCGACGCATTATTTGGGTCTCCTCCTGCATGCCACTGACATACGATACGTGCTTTTACTTCGGAAACGCTCAGGGTCTCGCTGTCATCTAGGGGTCATCCAGCAGGCCAGCGAGGTCCTCGGCCATCGCGGATGAAGGCTCAGAGGCAATGGCCAGCAGGGACTGCCGGGCAAGGGTCCTGTACAAGGGCGCCAGGTCGGTAAGTCTCTCTTCCAGGGCGTCCAGGTGCCTGCCCAAGGTGCCTCCGTCCCCCCGGACGACAGGGCCCGTCAGGCTGGCAGCCACTCCCCCCGACGCTATGTTGGCCAGGGTGCTCTGCATTATGGGTGCGATAATGGGCAAGGCTTCCTCCTCTGAAACACCCATCTCCCTCCACATGTCCACAACTACCTTGGCCAGTGCGGCCAGGTGCCCGCAGCTCATCACCGCCGAGGCATGGTACAAGGCCCGGTCCCGGGCCTCGACGTGGACCACCCTGCAGCCGAGACGACCGGCCAGGTTTTCCAGGAAACCGGCCAGCCAGCCATCACCCTCGACGGCCACACCAGCTCCACAGAACCGCTGGACAGCCTCTTCGGAAGAGCTGACAAGGGCGAAGGTCTGATAGGGATGAAAGGAGCCGATCGCAGCCCCCTGGTGGGCCGCGCTCTGCAGGATATCCAGGGTGTGGGCGCCGCTGCAGTGGAGCACCCCATGCCTGGAAGACCAGCGCACCTGGCCCGCAACCTGGGCGATGGCTGAATCGGGGGTTGTGATGAAGACCACGTCGGAGCCGTCGGCGGCTTCCTGGGGAGACGAAGCCCAACGGCAGCCTTCCAGGAGGGCTGCTAAAGCTTCAGCGGACCCGGCGCTGCGGCTGCTGACCACCTCAACATTGCAGCCGTGGGCCTTCAGGCAGAGGGCCAGGGCCCTGCCCAGGGTGCCTGCACCGATAATGCCGATGGCTGGGGCATCCAACTCAAAGCTCCCTTACGGCAGGAATGCCGCCCAGCGCCACGGCAGATTGGACAGCCCGCACCACCGCCTCGGCAACAACCTGGGTTGCAGCCACCCCTAGCTGGGTCATGTTTGGCGGGGCGGCAGCGGCCCCTGTAGCCAGGGCAAATATGGAGTCCCCGTCTGCCATGGTGTGGCAGGGCCGTATCGCCAGGGCAAGGCCGTCGTGGGCAACCCTGGCGAGGTAGTGGGCCTCATCCTTGGTCAGCGTGGCATTGGTGGCGACGACCCCTATGGTCGTGTTGACGCCTGGTTGGGGTTCTCCCGGCCCAGGGCCATTCAGGATGGCTTCAACGGGGTCCATCATGCCGGCGCCGTCCTCCAACCTTGGTCCTGCGATAACCCTCCCGCTGCCGGGGTCACAGACTCCTCCGTAGGAGTTGACAGCTATGATGGCGCCGATTCGAATATCGCCGGGCAGATCATGGCTGGCTGTGCCGATGCCTCCCTTGATTGCCCAGCGCATACCCCGGCCCTTGGCCACGGTTGCCCCCGTGCCGGCCCCCACGCTGCCCTCATCCACAGCCCCGTTCGATGCCCTCTCGCAGGCGGCGTAGGCGTCCTTCGGGCTGGGTCGAGCGGCATCGGATAGCAGGTTTAGATCGAAGATAATAGCGGCTGGGACAATGGGTATGACTCGCCTCCCCATCGTGTAGCCGGATCCCCGCTCCTCCAGGTACTGCATGACACCCGCTGCGGAGTCCAGCCCGAAGGCGCTCCCGCCGCTCAGCAGCACCCCGTGGACTTGTTGGACAAGGCGGCCAGGACCCAGCAGGTCCGTCTCCCTGGTGCCCGGCGCGCCTCCCCGGACATCAACACCGGCCACAGCCCCTTGTCGGCACAGCACCACGGTGCAGCCGGTGCCCCCGTCCAGGTCGGTGTGATGTCCGACTTCGATTCCCTCGATGTGGGTGATACTGCCTGTCATCGCGAGAACGCACCCTGGGCAAAAAGATTAGCACCTTCCCCGCACAAGGGAAGGTGCACAGAAGCAGTACCTCTATTTTTGCCGTCCCGGCCAACGATGGTCCGGGCAGCCCAAAGACCCATCAACAAGCTCACCCCCGGAAAGGTAGATGGCTACTACATGATACCACCCCTCCGGGAAGCGTCAAGCTTCAAGACCCAGCCTTAGACCACCTGAACCGCGTGAACGTTCTTGAATCCCCATCGTTGGAGGATGCGGAAGATGGTGCGCTGGCTGATGTCGAAGCGGGCCGCCGCTTCGGGCACTGACAGCTTCTGTCTCCGCATGGCAGAGAGCACCTCCTCATCCCTCTCCCGCCGTTTCTCCCTCTGGAACCACACCGGATCATCGTACTTGCACAAGGGAAGGGGGCATCTCAAGCACGATGGTGACACCTCGCACCCATCATCACGATAAGGAAAGTCCTCGGGGACCGCATCCAGGACTGCTGCCGAACCACGTTGTACCATGCCAACACCTCTATACCGTAATGTGATACTACGAGATGATAGAATATATGTTCTAATACCGCAAGGCTTTTAAGACAGAATTAGAACGAGTTTTCTAAATTGCAAGCAGAATAAAGAAATCCCAGCTCTCTCCCCAGGGCGGATCAGGAAGAGTTGCGCCAGGGCGTCCATTCCCGCAGAATGTTGCCGTCCAATTACGCTTGTCCCCATGGCGCCAAAAAGGCGAGGGACAGCGGAGTGGGAAGGGGTGTATGCAGGACGACACACTGACCTCCGTTCAGCTTTTCCTTTACAGGGAGGCCCGACTGCTGGACAACCGGGAGTTCCGGCAGTGGTTGGAACTTCTGCATGAAGACCTGCGTTATCGCATCGTCTCCCGGAGGTTCAGGTATCCATCTTCCAGCAAGGCCTTGGCCGCGAAGGACAGGGCTAGGCAGCGGAAAATAGAAGGGCAGGTCGAGAACGAACTTCCCCTTATGGAAGAGACCCGTAACTCCCTGGCCCTCAGGGTGGAGCGTCTGGAAACCGGCATGGCATGGGCGGAAGACCCGCCGTCCACCACCCGCCGCACCATCTCCAACATAGAGGTGGAAGCGGGGGGGTCGGGCGCCGAGGTGGTAGTTTACTCCAACTACGTGGTCTATCGCACACGGGGAGGGCCCGAGGCAGACCTGTACGTGGGAGGCCGGGAGGATGTGCTGCGCAGGGCCGACGACGGCTGGAGGATCGCCCGAAGGAAGGCCGTCCTCGACCAGAGCAGTCTCTCCGCCAAGAACATCAGCACCTTCCTTTAGGCATAAAGTCAGGTGGGCCATATCTCGCCGAAACGGGCTCCGATGGGTGCCCCGATACCTTGTCAGGGCTACGGGGCAGGTGTTATAAAGGTGAGCTAACTAACTCTTTCGCAGGAGACCTTGGTGTCCACCCGCCTCTTAGACCATATCGACGATCCAAAAGACCTGAAGAACCTGACCCATCGGGAGCTGGCCCAGGTAGCCCAGGAGGCTAGGGACACGATCATCTCGGTGATCACACAGCGAGGGGGACACCTGGCCTCCAACCTCGGAGTCGTCGAGCTCACCCTCGCCCTTCACCGGGTCTTCGACAGCCCCATAGACAGCATCGTGTGGGACACCACTAACCAGACCTACACCCATAAGCTGGTGACTGGAAGGCGGGACGAGTTCCAGAACATTCGCCTGGAGGGGGGACAGTCGGGTTTCGGGGAGCCCATGGAGAGCCCCCACGACACCCTTTGCGCCGGCCACGCCGGCACTGGCCTCTCCATCGCCATGGGCATCGCAGAGGGCACCATGAACCGGAAGATCGATTCATGGACAGTGGCGGTGGTGGGTGATGGGGCTATGACTTCCGGCTCCAGCTTCGAAGCACTGAACAACATCGTCCACCTAAACACCGAGAAACTCATCATCATTCTCAACGACAACGGGATGTCCATCTCGGAGAACATTGGCTTCCTGACCAACTGGCGCAAGCGGGTCATAACCCATCCCGAATATGCTCCCATGGTGGAGCGCATGAGGGCCCTCTCCAAGAAGGTGCCCACGGGTGAGCTGATGTACCGCCTGGTCAAGAGGTTCAGCACAGGGCTGGAGGGGATCATTGTTCCCACCATGTTCTGGACCGAGATGGGCTTCCAATACCTGGGCCCGGTGGATGGGCACGACTTCAAGCAGCTGGAGGAGACCCTTCTGCAGGCGAAAAACTCATCCGGCTCAGTCCCACTGGTCCATGTGGTGACCCACAAGGGTCACGGCTACGAACCAGCCGAGGACGACCCCGTGAGGTTCCACCAACCCAGCTCTCCCCTGGGGGACACATCGGGCGCTCCCACCTACTCCCACGTGTTCGCCCAGACCCTGGGGAGCCTCATGCGGGAAGACGAATCGGTGGTTGGCATCAGCGCGGCCATGCTGGAGGGCACAGGCCTCGCTGAAGTGCAGGAAGAGTTCCCCAACAGGGTGTTCGATGTGGGCATAGCGGAGCAGCACGCGGTCAGCATGGCTGCGGGCATGGCATCCACGGGGCTGAATCCCTTCGTTTCCATCTACTCCACCTTCCTGCAGAGGGCCTTCGACCAGGTGTTGCACGATGTGTGTCTGCAGAACCTTCCCGTCACCCTGATCGTGGACCGGGCCGGCATCGTCGGCGAGGATGGGAAGACCCACCACGGGGCTTTCGACCTCTCCTACCTGCGCTGCCTCCCCAACGCGGTAGTGGCAGCTCCCATGGATGAAAACGAGCTGCAACACCTTGTGTACACAGCCTACAAGCACCGCGGCCCCTTCGCCATCCGTATCGCCAGGGGTGCCGCGATCGGGACGCCTCTAAGCGACGAACTGAAGGAACTGCCCCTGGGCAGGGGTTCCGTCATCAGGGAAGGGCGCGATGTGGTGATCTTCGGCTTGGGCAAGACGGCAGTTGCAGCCCTGGAGGCATCCGAGAAGCTGGCAGACTATGGCATAGCCTGCGGCGTCGTCAACCCCGTCTTCGTAAAGCCCCTGGACATCGACCTGCTCACCCAGGCCGCGCAAAGCACCGGCCGGATAGTAACCGTAGAGGAGAATGTGCTGGCTGGAGGGTTCGGCTCGGCGGTGCTGGAAGCCCTAGCTGAAGCCGGGCTGGACCACATTCCCGTTCACCGCATAGGCATGCCCGACGCATTCGTGGAGCACGGTACGGCAGCAGCCCAGAGGCAACGCCTTCACCTAGATGCCCAGGGAATAGTCGAGCAAGTGCTGGAAGCCTTCTTCCCTGATGCGGTCCCGTCTCAACCGGACAAAGCCTCTCGTTAGACGGGCCCCGGTCCCTCAGTCCCTGAGCTCCCGGGGAAGGACAAAGCTCACATCCTCATCCACACCATCGATGGTGCTTACCGTATCGGGGGCCAAGGCATCGATAACAGCCAGTACCATATCTTCCGGAGTTGAAGCCCCCGAGGTGATGCCCACTTTCTCAACACCGTCGAACCATCGGCTGTCCATCTCATCGGGACCATTTATCAAGTAGGCTCGCACTCCATTGGCTTCGGCCACTTCCCGCAGGCGATTGCAGTTGGAGCTGTTCTCGGCACCGATCACGAGGATGAGGTCGGTGATCTGTGAAAGCTGCTTGACCGCCTCCTGACGGTTGGTGGTGGCGTAGCAAAGATCGTTTCGCACAACCACGTCAGAAAAGCGTCCTGTGATCTCCGAAATGGACTTGCTCGTATCGTCCACCGAGAGGGTGGTCTGGGTCAGTACCGCTACTGGGGTATCATCCTCCCACCCGGGCGGTGACGAAAGGTCCCTGTCATCCATGAGGTGCATGCTGGTCTGGCCCATGGTGCCCCGGACTTCCTGGTGCCCATGATGTCCGACTAGGATCAGCTTTCGACCATCGTTGGAGTAGCGCCTGGCCTCGTTGTGTACCTTGGTTACCAGGGGGCAGGTAGCATCGATAACGTGCAGGCCTCGACGTTGGGCTTTCTCGAAGTCCTCGGGTGGGGAGCCATGGGCAGAGAAAACTACGGTGGCGCCTTCGGGAATATCGTCCACATCCTCGACTGTCCTGGCGCCCTTGCTTTCCAGGGACTGCACCACATAGGGGTTATGGACTATCTGATGCTTTACGTACACAGGATGGGGGTACCTGTCGAGCGCAAGCTCGACAATGTTGATTGCCCGTACCACACCGGCACAGAAACCTCTCGGTATCCCCAGGAACACATCCAAATTAGGGCCTCCTAACGTAAGCCGTGTACTGCCGATTTTAACACATGGCGCCCGATGCCACCGAACCAGGACGCACTAGCATTTCTAAAGATCAGATCCGGAATTCGTCCCTCGCAACGCCTTCAACACATCATCAGCTACGTAAAGGGGAGGCCAAGCTGAATCATCAACGCGCAATAGGCCAGCTTCCACAAGCCTGTTCAAGACCCTCCGTGCCCCGGCCAGCGACATGTCCAGGACAAGGGAGGCCCCTCGCACCGTCATAAAGGGGTTGGCAAAGAACTCATCCAGCAGGCGCAGTGCACTGGAGGAACCCCGCCCACCCTGTATCGTCCTCCGGTGACCCTCCTGGATGTCCCGAAGCCCCCTCATCCGAGCAAGCACATCTTCAGACTGCTGCAGGACCCCTGTCAGGAAGTAACGGAGCCAACGCTCCCAATCCCCGGTGGCGCTAACGTTTAACAATTCGTCGTAGTAGCGTTGGCGGTCCCGCTCGAAGTAAGCGCTCAAGTACAGTAGGGGAACGGACAACATGCCACTGGCAATGAGAAACAGGACTATCATCAGCCTGCCGATTCGGCCGTTGCCATCTTCGTACGGGTGGATAGCCTCGATCTGGTAGTGCATCAATGCGCATTTCACCAAGGGGGGCATATCCAGGGGTTCGTTAGCGAACTTCTCCCAGTCCGCAAAGAGGTCCCTCAACCGGTCGGGTGGAGGAGGGACGAACCGCGCCTCTCCAATGGATGTGCTCGGAGAGCCTAGCCAGACCTGTTCCAACCTCAAATATCCAGGTCGATTCGCCTGACCTCTAACGCCCGTCATCAGCTCTTTATGAACCTCGTTAACGAACCTCAAAGAGATGGGCAGGTCCTTCAAGAGCTTGATCCCCAATTCCATGGCGCTCACGTAGTTGATCACCTCTCGAACGTCGTCGCTAGGATCTCGCCCATGAGAGGCCTCGAAGGAGAACACATCGGATAAGGAGCAGACAGTTCCCTCGATTCTGGAGGACAGCAGGGCTTCTCTACGGATGATGGGCCTGATGAACAGATGCGGATTTTGCACGGTCTCGCCCACTCCGCTCAATGTGGCAACAGACCGCGACGATCTATCGAGAAGCTCCACGAGGCCAGGAGTAAGGTTCAGCGTTCTGGGCAGCCGGCACGGAACAAAGGCTTTCTGGCCCTCGATCGTCGGGACGAGGCTCCCGTGCGGATCAGGTCCCAGGTTTTGCACCATAATGGGTCTCCGTTCCTGGCACTCCTCGGGATTTAACATTGCGCAGCCCCCAAGCGCCCGATAGGCCAGGAGACTGGTACTATGGTTTCTGACATGCCGGAAACATGATACTTAATGGCCTTAAAGTATCAGATGAGCCATTTAGTTGCAACCGAAGTATCAGATGAGCCCGCCGGACCGGCACAGGCCGGCTATGCCCCATGTGAGAATAGTGTCACCCCGTTTGTGATAAAAGGCACTATGTTTTTCGCAGCCTCTATAAACTCGTTGCAAAACTGATGCATTTTTGATTTTGGGAGTCCATAATATTCTACGCAAAGGGAATCCAACTCTTCGAAAGGCTACGGCAATGAAAGTCAGGCGGTCGTCGGTCGGTAGGCTCTTCAGGGGCATGAAATCCCGTCACCAGTCCCGTGATGAAAGCAGCTTCAGCAGCAATTGGCAGATGTTAACCCAAGTGGCCGCCAGCATACAGGGCGAATCGTGGTACCAAATGATTCACCCCACCCACGGAAGAAAGCTGTAAGCCGAACCCCCACGCCACATAGCGAGGGCTTTCCCTTCGGAAAGCCCCTCCCTCAGCTATCCGAAGCCCAGGGCTTGCCGGATTTCAGCTATCTGCCCCAGGTGTTCGCGCCAGTGGCCCAGCAGCGCACGTTCAACTAAGCCCCCAGCCGTGCGCTCTTCGTGGACATCGGACCTGACTAGGTGAACGGGGGCGGTGCTAGCCTGCAGTTCCGAATCGGATACGGCAGACAAGCTGCTCTCCACCTGCTCCAATAGCTCTCTCATATCCTGGCGTAGGTCGCCCAGGTCTTTGGACTTTCGCTCAGGGGTCAGGTTGGTCAAGCTGGAGTGGATGATGATCTCTTCTGAGTTCCCCTCCAGCACCTGCTTCAGCACCGTGGCCATGCCTCCAGGGGGCGTATCCAGCAGATGGCACACCACCTCCCTGATGGACCACTCTTCTTCGGAGTCCTTCCAGTCCAGACAGTAGTCCATGCCGTCCAGCAAGCCCGACAGCTCATCCTTCAACGCCGCTACCTGCTCCAGAAAGTGTTCCTTATCATCGCTCATGGCTGCTCCAGGTCGAGATTCCTGATGATCTCCAGCGTCCGGTCCCGGGTGTCCTCCCGGTTAAGGGCGACCTCCAAGGATGCCTTAAGGAGGCCCAGGGGAGTCCCCCCGTCGTAGCGGGTGCCCTCGAAGCGAAGCGCGTACATGGGCTGCTCCTCCAGGAGCAGTCCCATCCCATCGGTAAGCTGTATCTCGCTGATAGCCCCGGGTGAGGTGCGCTCCAGGCAGGAAAACACCTCGGGCATGAGTATGTACCTTCCCACCACTGCCAGGTTTGATGGCGCATCCTCTGGGGCAGGCTTTTCGACCAGACCTCTCACCTTGTAGATGCCTTTCCCCACTTCATGGGCATCCACCACACCGTAGGAGCCTACCGCTTCCCTGGTCACCTCCTGCACCGCCACCACGCTGGCCCCATACCGTTGGTGCACCTCCAGCATCTGGCGGCTCACGGGCACATCACCCACGATCACATCGTCGGGCAGCACCACGATGAACGGCTCATCTCCGATGGACTCTTTGGCAGTCAGCACAGCATGTCCCAAGCCAAGCTGCTGCTCCTGCACAACGGTGGTGATGTGGGCGAGGGAGGAGATGCCTCTGACCATCTCAGCAAGCTCGACAGCCCCCCCATCGAACAGCCGCTGCTCTAGCTCCGGCGACGGTCTGAAGAACTGGGCCAAGCCCTCCTTCCCATGGGAAGTGACCAGGACCACGTGCTCCACCCCCGCGTCGGCCAGCTCTTCCACCCCGTACTGGATCATTGGCTTGTCCAGGATGGGAAGCAACTCCTTGGGAACAGCCTTGGTGGTGGGAAGGAAACGAGTGCCCAGCCCGGCCGCGGGGACTACAGCCTTTCGTATCGGTGCCAGCTTTGCCACGGGGGCTATTCTAACATTCGACCCAAAGCCCAAGCACCCGCACAGTCCCCGCTGCTAAAGAATGCCTTCAACATTGACAGACCCCAGCGGGGAACCTACCATGAGCCTTGGAGCTGTGCTAGACGGGGAGCTAGCGGTGCCCTATACCCGCAATCCGCTGCAGCGGGGTTGAACTCCTCTCCAAGGCTTAGTTGGTAGGCCTCTAGCCGCACTGGGCAGTGCTGATAGCTGGGTCCCGCGCGACGGAGGTCTGTGAACCCCGCCAGGTCCGGAAGGAAGCAACGGTAAACAGAACCCTTCGGGTGCCGAGGGAGTGCCTGGCTGGAGCTGTCTCTGTAGCTATGCTCATCAGCTATGGTCGAAGAGGGGTGCACAGCTTCCAACCTATGGTTAGTCTCACCAACAGGTCACCTTCCCCACGAAAAGCCCTGGGACAGCATTACCTGCTCGACCAGGACATCGTACACACCATAGTACGGTCCGCCGACCTGGCACCGACGGACATCATCGTCGAAATTGGTCCCGGCCCTGGAACCCTGACCAAGCTCCTGGTAGCCGAGGCTGGGCAGGTCGTGGCCATTGAGATGGACCCCGCCCTGGCGGCTGCATTGCCCCGCAGGCTGGGCAACCCATCCAACCTCGTTGTCGTCAACGATGATGCCCGCACGACGGACCTGTCCCAGCTTACCCCCAAGGGCGACGGCTACAAGATGGTCTCCAACCTACCATACTATGCGGCCGCTCCCATCATGCGGCGCTTCCTTGAGGAAAGCCTCGTCAAGCCATCCGCCATGGTGGTCATGCTCCAGAAGGAGGTTGCCCAAAGCATCCTCGCAGCCGACGGGCGTATGAGCCTTCTGGCAGTCGCTGTGCACATCTACGGCAAGCCCACCCATGTCTGCGATGTCCCCGCCAGCGCCTTCCGGCCCAAGCCCAAGGTCAATTCCGCGGTAATTCGTATCGACATCCTGCCTAGTCCCGCCGTGGGTGTCGATGACCTGGAGGGGTTCTTCAACGTGGTGAGGGCCGGATTCGCCGCGCCCCGGAAACAACTGCGCAACTCCCTCAGCCAGGGGCTGGACATAACTCCCCAGGAAGCCTCCGGCTTGCTGGAAAGGGCCAGGCTGGATGCGACCCTCAGGGCAGAGACCCTGACCCTCGACGATTGGGCCGGGTTGCACCGGGCTGTCAGCCTTTTGAGGGTCACGGAAGGCGCGGATGGAAGCTAGCGCCTATGCCAAGATCAACCTGACCCTGGAGGTGCTGAGGCGCCGGGAGGATGGTTACCACGAGGTCAGGACCATTCTACAGACCATCGACCTCGCCGACACCATCACGTTCGAAGAGTCGAACGAATTGTCGGTGGAGTCCTCGGACCCATCCCTTGCAGGAGAGGAAAACCTGGTCTGGCGGGCAGCCGACCTGCTCAAACGCTCCACAGGCCACTTCGGAGGCGCCCACATCCGCCTGGAAAAACGCATTCCCATGAACATGGGCCTGGGCGGCGGGAGCAGCGACGCCGCCACTACCCTGCTGGGTCTCAACACCCTCTGGGGCCTGGGACTGGACCCTGCTGCCCTCCATGGGCTGGCGGCGTCCCTTGGCTCCGATGTTCCCTTCTTCCTGACTGGAGGCACCTGCTTGGGGACGGGACGGGGTGATGAGACCTCCCCCCTGCCCGGCCCGCCCCGCTCGTGGGTAGTGCTGGTCTGTCCCCAGGAAGATTCGTCCCCATCTGGCATCGGCAAGACGGCCCACATGTACTCTCTGTTGGACCCCGAGGACTTCTCCGACGGCAGCCCCACCCGGCAGATGGTGGACGCCCTAGAGAACGGCGGGCCCATCGATGGTCTGCTGTTCAACGGGTTTCGCCGCGCCTCTCAACAGGCATCCCCTCAACACTCCCAGGTTGAGCGCCTACTGGCCGAAGCCGGGGGGGAAAACGTGTGCCTTGCCGGGTCGGGACCGGCCCTCTTCAGCCTGTTCCCCCATGAAGACCGCGCTCGACGGGTGCATATTTCCTTGAAAGACAGGGGGGTTCAGGCGTACTGTGTGTCCACGGTGCAACCATCATCTTGGCCTGCCCATCACATACCGGGCAGGGGAGGAGCCAAAAGCTAGCGCATGGAGCTTTTCTTTCTAAGCATAACCATCGACATCGACCCCGATATCTTCACACTAGGCTCCCTGGTGCTCACATGGCACGGCTTCTTCACCCTGGTTGCGGTGGCGGTGGCTACCGTCCTGGTAGGGCGTTGGGGCAAACAGCAGGGACTTGACCAGGACTCCATCTACACCGTAGCTGTATGGGCCATCATCGGGGGAATCGTGTTCTCCCGCCTCACCCACGTCATCGACCGGTGGGGCGACGTTTACAGCCATGACCCCCTCCAGGCCCTCCAGGTGTGGACGGGCGGTGTCACCATCTACGGGGCTATCCTGGGCGGTTTCATCACCGGCGGGGGATATATGCTGATCAGGAACCATCCCGGCTTCCTGTCCCGCTGGAACAAGTATTTCCCCGGCAAGCTGGAAGAGGCCCCCTTGCCTCCGGTGGGGCGCTTGGCCGATATCGCAGTGCCGGCGCTGCTCATCGCCATGATGATCGGGCGCGTCGGCGACATCATCAACGGCGAGCACGTGGCCCAGCTAACATCCCTGCCCTGGGGCGTCATATATGCCCATCCTGCCAGCCCCAGCAACGTCCAGTACGGGCTTGCGGCCAGCCATCCGGCCGTGGTGTACGAGATGCTATGGAACCTCGGTGTCCTGGGGATAGTGTGGCCCCTGAGAAACAGGCTCCGCCCCTACGGAATGCTCTTCGCCCTGTACCTGGCCCTCTACTCCATAGGGAAGTTTCTCATCAGCTTCCTGCGAATCGCCGATGGACCCCAGGACCTGTTCATGGACAAGGAGTGGGTCTGGAGCATGGGAGAGGCCCACTTCATAGCCCTGGCGGTGCTGCTCATAACCGTTCCTGTACTTCTGTACAAGGCCCAGCTTGTCCAGCCGTCGGCCCAGCCGAGACGGCCCAGGGGAGGCAGGGACGCTGAGGGAGATGGCCCGTCCACCCAGGAGGAACAGGACTCGCCCTGATCCTCTGCCTGGCGAAGACCCCTCTCCAGTCCTAACTGGGGAGGGCAGGCTGAGGGTAATACGCCCGCCAAGCCCGGTATTCTGGCTTAGCCCCTTGGCAGAGCGCCATACCTTAGGCCGCCATGCCCGTCAGCAGCGCTCCCCTGTCGATCTCCCCCAGCAGGCTACCGTTTTCGGCTTTAACGGCGATGGGGTTTTCGGTTTCAGCCGCCATGGGAATCCTTCCTGGATGATGGCCCCGTCGCGCATGATGGCTTGGTCATTCGAGGAAATTGACTTCCAGCCCTTACCCTCGTATTCCCTCAACTCACCTCTCTCCCTGGCGCACGAATGGGATAAGTGTGAGGGCATCAGGAACGATAGCTAGTCACCTTTACCGGAAGAGGGGCATAATCTCGGTGCTCAGGAGCCTCATTGATGCTTCCGACTGCTCCTTTGAAACAAGGCCCCGGTTGGTGAGCATCAGGTTTCGGGCGCCGGCATCCCTCAGCATAGCAATGTGCTCCGCCACCCGCCGGGGAGATCCCATCAGAACCTCGGGAGCATCGGGATCGGGACTGCTACCGTAGGCCGAGCGAGGCAGGGGAGGGGGCGCCATAGGCACCGGCTGATCGGCCGGGTTCCAGCGCTCCCGCACGTCGGCCATGTACCTGCTGGCCTCGTGGAAAGGGCCCAGGAACTCCTCCATCGCCCGTTCGTCCGACTCGGCCACATGGCACTCGCACCAGAACCATATCCGGTCCAGGTTTTCCTCCACGACAGCTTCATCAAACCCCGAAGCCAACATGGTGTCCCTGTACAGGCCGAGGGTGCGGCGCATCACAGGAACGGAGCGATACCTGAGAAGCACTGGACGCCCGATCCTGGCCATGGCTGTTATGGAGTCCTCGCTGATGCACGCCCTCGCCAGGGGCGGGTGGGGCTGCTGGTGGGGCCGGGGCCGAAGAAGGGGAAAGGACACCTGCCAGTACTTCCCTTTGAAGTCCAGGTTCTCGGTGGTCCACGCCTTTACCAGCAGCTCTTCGGCCTCGTCCAGGCGCTCCAGCCCCTCGCCAACGGTCGTGCCAAAGCCCACGTATTCAAAGGCGTTGTAGTTAGAGCCCCGCCCCGTCCCGACGATGAGGCGTCCGTTGCTCAGCACATCCAGGAGGGCCGTCTGGATAGCCAGGTGCACCGGGTTGTGCAGGGCCATTTCGACGATCCCCAAGCCCAGCATGATCCTCCGGGTGCGGGCAGCCACAGCTCCAGCAAACACCAGGGGGTCTCCGTAGGCCACCTCGCCGACGAAGTGGTGCTCAGCCATCCAGATGGCATCCAGCCCCAAGTCCTCAGCCAGTTCAGCTTCCGCCAGGCAGTCAGCTATTACCTGGCCGTCCTGGGCCGGGTCCAGGGATGTGGGATAGAAGAAGTGGCCGAACCGCATATCATCTCCTCGGGGATGGCTGGGGGCCAGCCACCCCCACACGTAGCAGGCCTACTGTAAATCACCCTGGAAGACACCGCAACCCGACGCCTAGGGGGCCCGTGGACTTCGTTGATGGAGCTTGGGGCGGGTGTTAAGATACCCCAAAGTGGGACTCATACGGAGGCGCCCAATGGCGAAGCTCCTGGACGGAGCATCCCTGTCCAAGAAGCTGCGGGACCAAGTGGCTGCTGGCGTGCTGGAGATGCAGTCAAAGCACAACGTCACCCCAGGACTGGCCGCAGTACTTGTAGGGGATGACCCCGCCTCAGCCATCTACGTCCGCAACAAGCGGCGCGCATGCGATGAGGCCGGGATGGTGAGCGAGACCTTCAACCTGCCCGCCTCCTCGTCCCAGGAGGAGCTCCTGGCCCTGATGGACAACTTCAACGGGGACGCCCGCTACCACGGCATCCTGATGCAGCTTCCCCTACCCGACCACATCGACGAGGACAGAGTGCTGATGGCCGTCAGTCCACAAAAAGACGTGGACTGCATCCACCCTACCAATCTGGGAAGGCTGGCCCAGGGCAACTCCCCGTTTGTCCCGGCTACTCCAGGCGGGATACAGCAGATACTCCTGCACAACAACTACGACCCTTCGGGCAAGCACGTCGTCATCTGCGGACGGAGCAACATCGTGGGCAAGCCCTTGGCCATCCTGCTGATGCAGAAGAAGGCGGGGGCCAACGCAACGGTCACCATGTGTCACACCGCTACACGGAACCTCCCAGACCTGACCAGGCAGGCCGACATCCTGGTTGCGGCCACGGGCAGGCCGGGGTCGATCACAGCCGACATGGTGAAAGAGGGCTCCGTGGTCATAGATGTGGGCATCAACAGATTGCCCGACGACACCCGCAAGTCGGGGTACAGGCTGGTAGGGGATGTGGACTTCGAGCCGGTGTCCGAGGTGGCCGAAGCTATCACGCCGGTTCCCGGCGGCGTGGGTCCGATGACCATCACCATGCTCCTGGTAAACACCTTGACCGCCGCCCGCATAAGCATCCACGGCGAATAGCGGCATGATGCCCACTGCCTGCCTCTGACCGTCCTTCCATGAACACCGGCGACTTCGACTACCATCTTCCCAAGGGCCTCATCGCCCAGTCCCCTCTGGAACCCCGGGACAGCTCACGGCTGCTGGTGCTCCATCGCCAGCCCAGGAGCTGGGAGCACCGCCACTTCCCCGACCTGCTGGAGTTCCTGGACCCGGGCGACGCCCTGGTAGTGAACACCAGCCGCGTGTTTCCAGCCCGCATCTACGCCCGCCAGGGCGGCTCCGAGGGCCGAATCGAACTTCTCCTGTTGCACCGCGTGGATGGCGATGTTTGGAAAGCCATCGGCCAGCCCGGAAGAAAGCTGCGCCCAGGCCGGCACCTGGAGGTCGTCAGCGAAGGCGATGAGGGATCGATAGAGGTGTTGGATGTGGACAGGGACGGCATCCGCACCGTGCGCCTCTCGCCGGGCCTCTCCCTGGATCGGGCAGGCGAGCTGGCCCTCCCGCCCTACATCCACACCTCCCTCACAGACGGGGAGCGCTACCAGACAATCTACTCCAGGGACACGGGCAGCGTCGCAGCGCCCACCGCAGGACTGCACTTCACCCAGGGCCTTCTGGACTCAATAGGCGCCAAGGGGGTAAACCTGGTCCAGCTAACCCTCCATGTCGGCCCCGACACCTTCCTGCCGGTGAGGAAGGACGACCCCCTGGAGCACAAGCTCCAGGGCGAGTTCTTCAGCATCGACGAAGGATCAGCTAGCAGGATAAACGAGGCCCGGAACAGGGGCGGCAAGGTGGTCGCCGTGGGCACCACGACGGTCCGGGCGCTGGAGCAGGCGGCGCTGATCTCCCAGCAGATGGGGTCGTCGGACCTGCTGCCGTCGGCTGGGCTTGCCAACCTGTACATCCTGCCCGGACATCGCTTCCGCGTGATCGATGCAATGGTGACCAACTTCCACCTGCCCCGCTCGACCCTGATCATGCTGGTCAGTGCCTTCGCCCGCAGGGAGCTGGTGATGGAATGCTACCGGGAGGCCGTCAGAGAGAAGTACAGGTTCTACTCCTTCGGCGACGCCATGCTCATCCTGTAGCTGTGCGACTGCCCCTATGGTCATCCGCCCTGCCCATTCCGTCATTCCCGCGCACCCGGGAATCTGGTGCCGTGCCGTCCGTTTGTCCTTCGATTTCCCTTAGGACGAACGGACGGTGCAGACTCCCCACTGCAATGCCCGTTGTGTTGTTAGAGCCCGCCTCCAGCCCGGCAGCGCTCCGTCCTGGATTGCGGCCTTCGCCGCAATGACGAAAGGCGAGGCAGGTTTGAGGAAGGCTGGGATTGGCAGGACGCCTCACCCAAGTTGGCAGGACGCCTCACCCAAGTTGGCAGGACGCCTCTCCCCAGTTGGCAGGACGCCTCTCCCCAGTTGGCAGGACGCCTCACCCCAGGCGGGAGAGGGCAGGTAGGACCGGCTACTTGGGTAGCTGGAGGAGCTGCAGCACGTTGCCGTCGGGGTCCAGCAGGGTGGCTACCCAACCGCCCCACTCTTCCTGCTCTGGCACCCTGATGAACTCCACGCCCTGACCTGCTAGGTGCCTGTGCAGGCCATGGATATCTTCCACTTGCAGATGCACCATGATCCTGAAGGGGTCCCTGGACTGCCCCGCCACCCGGTCGTGCAGGCCCAGGTTCAGACGGGCGCTCCCAAGCTCGAAGTTGACGAAGTCCCCGTGGTCGCTGCGCATCCTCAGATCCAGGGTGTCCCGATAAAAGGCAACCAGGCGCTCCAGATTGTCGGTCCAGAGGGTTACTCCCGCCAGCGAGGTGATCATGTCCAGGCCTTAACCGGCCAGCTCCCTGACCTTGGCCCCAACGTCGGGCGCGGTCACTATGGCTTCGCCGACCAAGGCGGCGTTCACCTTCATGCCCTTCAGCTCCCGGATGTGCTCAGCGGTGCTGATGCCGCTCTCGCTGACGATCACCTTCCCCCTGGGCACCTGCCCGGCCAGCTTCCGGGTTACGTCGATGTCGGTGTGGAAGGTGCGCAGGTCCCGGTTGTTGATGCCGATGATCTCCGCCCCTGCATCCAGGGCCGTCCCCATCTCCTCCGGCGTGTGCACCTCCACCAGGCACTGCATCCAGAAATGCCGGGCCAGTCCGATCAGCTCCTTGAGCTGGGCTGGGTCCAGGATGGCAACTATCAGCAAGATGGCATCGGCCCCCCAAGACCGGGACTCGTACACCTGGTAGGAGTCGAACACAAAGTCCTTGCGGAGGGTGGGTGTGCCGTGGGACGAGGTTACAGCCTTGACCTCGGACATGTGCTCCAAGCACCCCTGGAAGCGGGGATCGGTGAGCACCGAAATGGCGGCTGCGCCGTTTTCGACGTAGGTTGAGGCTAGGCGGGACGGATCGAAGTCGGGACAGAGTAGGCCCTTAGAGGGAGACGCTTTCTTGATCTCGCCAATGAGCCGTACCCGGTCACCCAGGAGCGCCCCCGACATGTTCAGAGGACGGGGCTGTCCCGCAATGGCATCCTCCAGGTCAGTCAAGGAGACCTGGGCCTTCCTGGAAGCCACCTCATCCCTCTTGAGGGCCACTATTTCGTCAAGGATCGTTGATTGCTGCATAGCTGGTCCGGACCTCTAGGAGTTGGTGGCATCCCCTTTAGCTAAGCTCTGGCTTAGGGCCACCAGGTTATCGACGCACCTTAGGGCCGCCCCGTTGTCGATGGCATCCCGGGCCGCATCCACTCCCTCGGCCAAGCTGGACACGACGTCGCCCACCACCAGCATGGCTGCTGTGTTCAGGAGCACCACATCCCGCACAGGTCCGACGCGTCCCTGGCACACCTCCCGCAGGATGCGGGCGTTGACGGCCCTGTCGCCTCCCTGGATCTGGCCTGTGGGTGCCTTTCCAAGCCCAGCATCCAAGGGAGAAACCCGGTAGTTGCGGATGTCTCCGTCCCGCACCTCCCAGACCAAGGTGTCGGCCCCTAGAGTGAGCTCATCCAGCCCATCTTCGCCGTGCACCACCATGGAGTGCCGGGACCCCAGGAGGAGGAGCACCTGGGCCATCTTCTCGGCGATCTGAGGGTTGGGCGCTCCCACCAGCTGGTTCTGGGCGCCCGCTGGGCAGGTTAGGGGGCCCAGAAAGTTGAAGACGGTGCGTATTCCCAGCTCCCGCCGCACAGGCACGGCGTGCCTCATCGCGGGATGGTAAGCGGGGGCGAACATGAAGCCGATGCCCACCTCTTCGATACAGCGCTTGACCGCTCCGGGGCCAAGCTCTATGGCAACGCCCATCTCTTCCAGCACATCGGCGCTGCCGCAAGAGCCCGAGGCAGCCCGGTTGCCGTGCTTGGCTATCTTCACCCCCGCGCCAGCGGCCACAAAGGAGGCGGCGGTGGAGATGTTGAAGGTGTCCTTGCCGTCGCCACCCGTTCCGGCGGTGTCCACCAGGAGCCCGTCGGCCTCCACCCGGACGGCCTTCTCTCGCATGACCGCCGCCATGCCGGCCATCTCCTCGGCGGTCTCGCCCTTCATGCGCAGGGCGACCAGGAAAGCGGACAGCTGGGCTTGAGTGGCCTCGCCATCCATGACCTCCCGCATCACCCCGGATGCCTCCTCCATACCCAGGCTCCGGCCGTCCACAAGCTGTTCTATAGCTTCACGGATCATTGTTCAAGCATTATATCGGGAGGGCCGCCAAACTTCATTAGGGAAGTAGGAGCGTATATTACGTTCTTGCCGGGGTCGCGGTTACAGGCATCCTGTTCCTCCCTGTTGTCACCTAGTGTGCTCCAAAGTTGGCGAATCGGGTAAAATGGACAGGAAATGTGCGGACGATACAGCCTGATAGCCGACCTGCGCGGGCTACAGACCCGGTTCTCCTTTGAAGAGTTCCAGGAATACGCTCCCTACCACAACATCGCCCCCACCAGCCGGGTCCTTACCGTGCGGGGCAGCGGCCCCCGCCAGGCTGAGGTGATGCGCTGGGGCTTGGTGCCCTCGTGGGCCAAGGAACTGTCGGTGGGGTCCCGCATGTTCAACGCCCGGGGCGAGACGGTGGCGGAGAAGCCTGCCTTCCGCACAGCCCTGCGGAGGCGCCGCTGCCTGGTGCTGGCCGACGCCTTCTACGAGTGGCAAAAGACCCGCAACGGAAAGCGCCCCATACGAATCAGCCTGGCTTCTGGGGAGCCCTTCGCCTTTGCAGGGCTATGGGAGACGTGGAAGGACCCTTCAGACACGGTCATACCCAGCTGCACCATCATCACCACCGCACCCAATGACCTGATCAGCCCCATTCATGACCGGATGCCCGTCATCCTGCCTAAGGAGATGGAGGAGCTGTGGCTGGATGAGGAAGTCCAGGATCCCGCCGTTCTCACGGACCTGCTCCGTCCCTACCCCGCCGATCAGATGGCAGTCTGCGAAGCAGAGAACCTGGGCATATCCGCCGGGAGGCAGGCGCCGCAGCAGGCTCCTCTACTCCCCTCCTGAATACGCTAAGCCTTGCCCACCCCATCGAGGAAGTTTTGCAGGAGGGGTTTGCCAGATTCGGTCATGATGGACTCGGGGTGGAACTGCACTCCTTCTATGGGCAGCTCCCTGTGACGCAGACCCATGATGAGGCCATTGTCCGTCCAGGCGGTCACCTCCAGCTCCGGGGGCAGGTCCTTGCGGGACACGACCAGGGAGTGGTAGCGGATGGCATCCAGGGGGTTGGGAAGCCCTTGGAATAGGCCTTTGCCGTCGTGGTGTATGCGGGAGAGCTTCCCGTGCATGATCTCCCCCGCGTTGACTACAGCGCCCCCTAAGGCGTGGCCTACGCACTGGTTGCCAAGACAGACACCCAAGGTCGGCACCTCCCCTCCGAATCGGCGCACAACGTCGTTGGAGATTCCCGCGTCCAGCGGCGTGCCAGGGCCGGGGGAGATGATGATGCCCTGGGGCGACAGCTCCTCCACATCCTCCAGGGTGATCTTGTCGTTGCGGTGCACTACAACCTCGGCGCCCAGCTCGCACAAGTACTGGTACAGGTTGTAGGTGAAGCTGTCGTAGTTGTCGATGAGAAGGATCACGGCAGCCCCTCGGCTTTGTCTATGGCCCGGAGCAGGGCGCCGGCCTTGTGCAGCGTCTCCTGGTACTCGTCTTCGGGCGTGCTGTCGTACACGATGCCTCCGCCCGCCTGGACGTAGGCGACGCCATCCTTTATGACCGCCGTGCGCAAGGTCAGGGCGGTGTCCAGGTTGCCAGAGAAGCTGAAGTAGCCCACAGCCCCGCCGTAGGGCCCTCGGCGCTCCCCTTCGATCTCCGCAATTAGCTCCATGGCCCGCACCTTGGGTGCGCCGGACACCGTACCGGCGGGGAAGCAGGCCCGGAGCAGGTCATAGACGGTCATGTCCGGCACAATCTTGCCCTCGACGTGGGAGACAAGGTGCATCACGTGGGAATACCGCTCCACATCCATCAGCTGGGTCACCTGGACAGTGCCCGGCTGGCTCACCCTTCCGATGTCGTTGCGCCCCAGGTCCACCAGCATGATGTGCTCCGCCCGCTGCTTCTCGCTGTTCCGAAGCTCATCCTCCAGCTCCCGGTCCTCATCCTCGGTAGCTCCCCGGGGGCGGGTGCCCGCTATGGGGTGGGTGGCCACCATGCCATCCTCGGCCCGGGCCACCGTTTCTATGGAAGCCCCGACGATCTGGAACTCCCCCAGGTCCAGGTAGTACATGTAGGGGGAGGGGTTCACCGAGCGCAGGGAACGGTATATCTGGAAGGGAGGGGCGGCCGTCTTGCGGGCAAGTCGCTGGGAGAGCACCACCTGGATGATGTCGCCGTTGACGATGTGCTCTTCGGCGCGCATCACCGCTTCACCGAACCCCTGGGGGGTGAAGTTGGATGTGACTTCTGCGCCCGATTCTGCGTTTTCTGAAACGACCATCGCAGGGGGCGTGGCCAGGGGGGAGGAAAGCCTCTCCACGAGATCGTCTATCTTCCTGGCTGCGTCTTGGTACCCCTGGAGGACATCCCCGCCGAGGTGAACGTGGCTGACCACCTTGATGTTGTGCTTGATGTGGTCGAAGACCAGTAGGGTGTCGTAGAACATGAAGAGGGACTCGGGAAGCCCCAGGGGATCGACAGGCGCGTTGGGGACCCGGGGCTCGAAGTAACGTATGGCGTCGTATGCCAGGTAGCCCACAGCGCCCCCGTGGAAGCGGGGCAGTCCTGCCACGGGCACTAGGGCGTACCGGTCCATCTCAGCTTTTATGGGCACCAGGGGGTCCACCGCCCCCTCGGGCTGGCCGGCCCCTGTCTTCATTACCTTGTAGGGCTCGGTGCCGATGAAGCTGTAACGGCCCAGACGTTCCCCACCCTCCACGCTTTCCAGCAGGAAAGAGTAGGCCCCCCGGGCAGCCTTCAGATAGGCCGAAACGGGGGTCTCCAGGTCGGCGTCAATCTCCCGGTAGATGGGCAGCAGGTTGCCACTGCCCGCCAGGGCCTCGGCTTCCTCGATTGTGGGGTAATATGCGCTCATATTCCTCTGGCCGTATAACAAAAAACCCCGCCCTCAAGGGGCGGGGAATTCCCGCGTTGCCACCCTTAGACCAACAGGTCAGAAGGCTTTTCTGTCCTGCTCGATCTAACTCCTGACACCGCAGACCTTTAACGGGGTCAAACCGGCCCAGCTTTGCCTGCCTTCGGCTGTCCATGCCGTCCCGAAGGCCAAGCTTCTTAGCTTGCAGCTCCGAGGCCCATTCAGCTTCCCCCTGCAGCGCCGGTTTCCACCATCCAGCCCCTTAATCGGGGGCTTTCTCCGGCTCTCTGAGCTTTGGTCGGAAGCCTACTACTCCTCTTCCCAGCTGTTAAATATCGGTAACAGTATAGGCCTCATCCAGAGTGTTGGTCAATGAACCGAATCCGAGGAGGAAATTGCAAAAGTCCGAGGACGTCTAGGAAAGCGTTCTCAAGTGTACATGCATCTCATCCCATCTGTACCGGCAATATTCCCAAGTGTACATGTGTCAGTTGTCAGAAATAATGGGACACCAGAGGAGGTAGGAAAACCCGAGAGATCTAAGGTAAGGTCAACTCCTTGGATAAGGTAGATTACTTCAGATGGAGGAGCACCGGGGCTCTCACTTAATTCCGCCCTGATTCTGTCTAAATTACCGGGTCCACCTCAGTCGGAGCGTCCCGGCCTCTCGACCTAGAAGGTTTCGTCTGAACTGTAGTTATAGCGCATCGAGTCGAATTCAGTGACCAGCACTGTACGCAAGTCATCGAAGAAGATATCCAGCGAAGCTACGTTTTGCCGGGCCCGGGCGAGATCCATTGTACCGACGATATCATCAGCATATTCCGCGCCGTTCAGCAAAGAATCTACTCCTCCTTCTTGAAAAAGCCTTCTGAGTTGCGTTTTCAAAGAAGCACAGTCGCAGCCGGCGGGTATCGGCGGTGTGGTATTTGCCTGGGCAACGTTTCTAATCGCTTCTTGGTCGGCCAAATACCAAGCTTCTATGCAGGGGTTTGGAGCCGCAATTACCAAGGGGCCTAAATAATCTTGGGCATTTCGCAGCAGCGCACTCTTGGTTTCCGGTACTCCCCGGCAGTCGGTATCCTGAGCTGCTATCACCATATCGCATACGCCATAACCGGATTTCAGGGAATCCGAAATATACCTTCGGAATGACTCCTCCATACTAGGTTTTCCACCGGTCGCGTTGCGTGTGTCGAAATCGATCACTTCTCCGGGAACGATTTGGCTGGCGACCTTACGTATGAGACTTGTTATGAAATTGTGATGCCCAACGTCCTCGAGGAACAACCCTATTTTCACTGATCAGCCACCTAAGTCCCCACGGATAATCCTCTCGTCTAGCGCAGTGTCAATATCATCTGGCTTAAGCATCGGCGCCTTCGGCGGGAAGGGGGTGAACTCCGACTGGTGCCCATCGCGGTATGCAACTACCAAATCAGCGTTTTCAAAGTACTTGGGCATCAGTGGAGAATGGGTCGTGACCAGTAATTGCTGGCTCATCGACCGGGCTCTTTCCGACAATATTTTGGCGGTTAGCTCGATTCTCCGAGGATGGACTCCGTTTTCGGGCTCTTCGAAACCGATAGTGGTATTATCTTCTTGGGACGACAAGATAGCCAATAACCCCAATACCCTCAAGGTGCCTTCGGAAATAACTCGGGATGAATAAGAAACTTCGTCCTCAACAATCAACAACTCCACGAATCCTTCGTCGGTGCGTCTGACGTCCATGCCGGAAACCGCTGGAACAACCTGCCGAAGAGTCCTAGACAGCTCATCAAACTGTCGAGGATTCTTGGCCTTCAGATTGAAGAAATAACCCGCTAGATCTTGACCGTTAGGTCCGATCGCCCGCACCTCCTTTAGCGGCGTATTCTCCCGCATGAGTATTGGATCGAAATAGTAGAAACTCCAACGGGCTAACTCCTCTTTGAACGCCGTAATATGCGGATAATGCGGTGCGTATAACGGCTGTGAGACGATGGTGTAAGGTAGTCCTACATCGTGCATAGTCGGATGCGCTTGCCCTTCCATTCGTAGCGAGAGTTTGTCACCCGCTCGTTCAAAGAAGGGGTTTCTGCTCTTCCGCTCGTTCCCATCTTTTTTCAACGCTACGAGTCTTTCGTCAGCCACCCTCAACACCGCAGTCTCAGGCAAAAATTCGACCGCTAGAGAATATCTCAAGTTGGATTCAGTAACGTGCCGCGCACTGTAGGCCGTTAGTCCTTCTCGAAGGTCCCTAATTCGTTTCTCCGTTACGTTAACCGCTTGATCAGAAAGAGAAACATCAACGGTAATCCTTAGTTTGAGATTCGACTGCTGAAGCGAATGATGAATGCCTTGTTCGGTGAAGAAAGCTTCCACTGGAATTCCTCGGTGGGCGTCAAAAGCGGTCTTCAGGTCAGGTTGGGTGGCCATTGCGCTCAAAAGACGGAGTGCATCAAACAGATTGCTTTTGCCGGAGGCATTCGGTCCGACAATCACAGTGAGTGGACGAAGCTGCAACTTGACGTCGCGAAGTGATTTGTAGCCGGAAATTTCCACCTGAGTAATCATCGTGTCTCACATTCTAGCATCATCCCGCTCCTCCCCCAGCTATCCTATTGTATCTTTACATGCAGGGAATACTGTACCGAAAGAGACAATTCCGGGTGCGGCATACCAGTGTTCTCGAGGTGGATGAGGTGGACCCGGTTATATGAACAGAACCAGGGCAGAGTCAAGTGAGAATCCTGGTTCTCCTGCAAGTTGCTCTGCTCCAGTATCGGGTGAAGAACTCTTTTCACTATACTCCTATTCCCCAATGCCCCGCCTCTCGTAGGACACGTCGGCTGGTGTTCGTAGCCCAGGGCCTGATGGGGCCTCAGATAATTATAGAACAGGAAGTAGGCCTCCAGTCCTTTACGGGCTTCGTGGCCGTAAGCGTAAGCCTTCATTGCACCTATTCGTACTGCATTGTCCGTCACAGCCGCTCCACGAATACGTTATCGGAGTATTGCCCCTTCCCGTCCATGCTGATCTTCACCCCGTGCTCCTGGAGGACCTGGGTGAATCCCAGGCTGGTGAACTGGCTTCCCTGGTCGTTATTGAACACCTAAGGCTTCCCACGGGTCAGGGGCTCCCCCAGCTCCCCGGCCCACACCCCAGCCTCCAGAGCCTGCCCCCGACCCCGACCGGAAGGTGTTGGACAGCCGCCAAGCCACCGCGTACCGGCTGTGTCAGTCCAAGATAGCCACTAGGTAGAGGAATCCACTGGCCATAGGAAGATAGGTGATGTCCGGCGCCCAAACAGGTTTGGGCCGGATTATCCTGGCCTTACTCAACAGGTATGGATAGGCTTTGGCCCCCGGCGTCGGCCCGCTGGTGCCAGGCTTCCGATTAGATGGCCCTTAGCCCCATGGCGCGCATCGGCCGCTGCGCCCGCTTAATGTTCACCGCTATCCCCGCCTCTCCATCCACGCTCTCATCCGTCTCGACCCGTAGAAGGGATCCCAGGTACTGCCGGTCCATCTCGCTCATCAGGGACAGGTCATCTTACGAGGTAGGCTTGGGACGGTAATAGGTGCTGGAACGGCTCACATCCAGCAGCGCACACTGCCTCACTATCGCCAGCTTCGGATGTTCCCGGTCCACCGTCTGCCGCCGGCTTGGACTCATGGACCGGACCTCTCCGCCAAGAAATCCCGATCCTCCTTGAGCTGCCCGATCTCCTGATACAACCTGGCCATCAGAAAGGCGTCGTTCTTTGCCTTCTGCTCCTGGCCGTTGCTGAAGACACCGGCTTCTTCCAAGCCTGAATCTTGGATGGGTGGACTTCATACCGAACAGCTAGCTGAGCCACTGTCTCTTGGCCCTTGACCGCTTTCAAAGCCAGGGTGGCCCTGAAAGCAGGGCTGTATTTCCTTGGTCCTCTTGACATTTCCCACTCCTCCCCGACAGCAACAGTTCCCCTAGTTTAGGAGTGGGATTCTCACTTGCCTACCTGACAGAAACCAAACAACTAGCTGCATGGGGTAGCCGATCATCGCTTGCTCAAGACCAGGACGTAGTCGTCGTCGATGCGCTCCTTGCGGGGCACCTTGATGAAGTGGTTGATGATTCCCGACACGAACCAGGAATCCACCTGGTAGCCCAATATCGGGGCTATATCCAGCAGGTACCGCCACGTCTCGAAAGTGTGCCCCCTGACCTGGTTGCACCCGGTGGCAATGACGTAGTGGCCCCCTGTCTTCACGACGCGGCGCACCTCGACCAGGTTCTTGACCATATCCTGAAGAAACTTGAAGACGATATAAGCCCTCCTCGGGTCCTTCTCATAGATGGACTCTATCACCCTGTCGGCGCTGGCGATTCCGGTATGACGTAGGGAGTCGTACTCCTCCTTCAGGACGGTCTCCGTCCCCACATGCTGGCGCTTCAGGTCCCGGAGGGAGCCGTTGGCAAGGCCCAGCCAGTACATCTCCAGCTGGTGAGTGCGCGGGTAATCAACTGCGTTGGCGTATGGGGGCGAGGTGAGGGCCAGGGCGAAGGTCTCTTCCGGGTAGTCCGACAGGTCCGTCGCGCTGGGCCCCACCGGTATATTCACGGGGACCCCCGTGGTCCTATCGCCCAGGGTGAGCATGCCCTCCAGGTTGCTGTCCAATCTCTTGCGGAAGAGATTGAGGGCGTACCCGGGCGGGACCTGCTTGTTCAGCCTTTGCCTGATGACGGTCCTGGTGCAGTTGTTATCGGCTTGGGACACCTGCCGGATGATCGAGGAGAAGGTGACCAGCAGGAAGTCCCGGATGGCGGGGGTGCAGTCCAGGCCGGTGATGGCCCCTTTGATGAATCCCATCTCCTTAAGGACGTAAGGCCGGAACCAGTTGTCCCTGTATGGGAATTCGGGGATGTTCTCCACGGCTAGAAATTCGTCATAGGCGTCGATAGTCTCTACAAGGCGATGGACTGCGCGCCTCAGGTCTTCGCCGTTCAGAAGAGTGGTCTTTGCCCGGGCCAGGAAGCGGGAGAAGGGATCGATATCAACCCCCACGCTGGGCCTGCCCGCCAGCATCGCCTCCAGGTTTGCGGTGCCGCTGCCCATGAAGGGGTCCAGTACCAGCTCCCCCGGCTGGCTGAAACGCTGGACAATCCAGCGGGGCAGCTCGGGGAAGAACTTGGCCGGATACTTGTGAATGGCGTGGGTGTAAGAGCGCTGGTCCCGGCTTATGAACAGGAACCGCTTTCCCGCCCTGCCGATGTCGAGGTCGACGGGGATATCCCCGTCGATACGGTCCGGGAGGGTGCACTGCCCTGGGCTCGTCGAGCGGCTCTGCTGTTCGGCTTCCAGGGGCTGCGAGGACCTGGAGGACATCAGCCTCCCCCACCGCCCGTGGAGACGCCCGGCTCGGTCATCTTGGCGGGATCCAGAAGGACGTCAAGCTCAGCATCAGTGAGGGATGTCTTAGCCTTGGCCATCTCCCTGATGGTGCTGCCCATCTTCGCAGCCTCCTTGGCGACCTCGGCGGCCTTGTCATAGCCTATAGCCGGGGAGAGGGCTGTGCCCAGCATCAGGCCTTTCTCCACCATGGCGGGCCCCACGCTAGTTGCTTGCAGGCCTTTTATGCACTGCTCCGACAGGTTGTTGGCCGAGGCAGCCAGCAGATCGATGGATTGGAGCAGGTTGTGGGCTGCCACGGGCATCATGGTGTTCAGCTCGAAATACCCGCCCTGTCCCGCGAAGGCGATGCTGGCGTCGTTTCCCACCACCTGGGCCGCCACCTGGATCACCGATTCGGCGATGACGGGGTTGACCTTGCCCGGCATGATGGAGCTGCCCGGCTGCACCTCGGGAAGGTCCAGCTCCCCAAGGCCGGCCCGGGGGCCGCATCCCATCCACCGGATGTCGTTGGCTATCTTGTGCAAGCTGATGGCAATTGTGCGCAGCACCCCGCTGGCCTCGACCACCGAGTCCAGGGTGTTCTGGGCCTGGAAGTGGTTAGACGTTTCCCTCACTTGAGCGCCGGTAAGGTCTGTGAGCAGGGCGCACACCTTCTCCGAGAACTCGGGATGGGTGTTGATGCCGGTGCCCACGGCGGTGCCTCCCAGGGCGACCTGGGAAAGCTCCTCCTGGGCATGCTCTAGCCTGCGAAGGCTCGCGGCAACCTGCCCGGCAAATCCACGGAACTCCTGGCCCAGGCGTATCGGTGTCGCATCCTGGAGGTGGGTGCGTCCGGTCTTGATGATGGGCCAGAACTCTTCCTGCTTCTCCTCCAGGGCTTCCTGGAGCGTCCTCAGGGCCGGGACCAGGTCGTCCTGTATCTTCATGAGGGCCGAAAGATGGATCGCCGTGGGGATCACATCATTGGAGGACTGCCCCATGTTCACATGGTCGTTGGGATGGACCATGCGGGAGGTCCTTTCACCGCCCATTATCTCCGTGGCCCGGTTGGCGATGACCTCGTTGGCGTTGGTGTTGGTGGATGTTCCTGAGCCCGTCTGGAAGATGTCCACGACGAAATGGTCGTCCAGGGCGCCATCAGCCACCTCCCCAGCGGCTGCCACGATAGCCCCTCCGACGTGGGCCTCCAGCAGCCCCAGGGACATGTTCGCCCGGGCTGCGGCCAGCTTGATGGTGGCCAGGGCACGGATGAAGCTGCGGGGGAAACGCAGCTCGCTGATGGGAAAGTTCAGCTGGGCCCGCCTAGTGGAAGCGCCGTAGTAGGCGCTTTGGGGGACTTCCATGGGACCCATAGAGTCCCTCTCGATACGGACCGGATTCTCGGCGGTCACGCTCCACACCTCCTGGTACGAAGAGTTAGTGCAGCGTTGATTCTATAGCCCCGGAAGCCCCTTGGGTAGGGCCAGCTTGACCTGTTCCCCAGTCAGGACCCCCTGACGCCCACGAGTTGGCCGCTGACCACCAGGCGATGGTCGTAGACCAGCCTGGGAACGCAGGTCACAAGGTGAAGGATGGCCCCTGCAGGGTCCAGTCCGGTGTATTCCGGATTTGCTGTTCGGATATCGGCATAGCTGAGGGAAAGGTCGTCCGCTTCCAGCACCAGCGACTCGGTTATCAGGTAGAGAAATGAGCCTGAGCTGCTCTCGACCACGGCGTACACCTCTTCGCCCCGGCGCAGCATACCCGGGATGTCGGGCAGGTCGTGAAACACGTTGCCCTCTCCTGCAACTGGGCTCTCCAGGTGTCCGAAGAACCAGGAGCTGCCCACTTCGCCCGGATTGGCGGCCTGGGGGATGTGCCCAACAACATTTTTAGGTGTCTCATATGCCCGGCTGTTGCCCAGGTCTAAAATTTCCAGCCCTTTGACAGCCGAGTCCACCCCTATGGAGGTTATGATGATGCGCTCCGGGTCTGCCAGAGAGCCTGCCGGAGACCCTTGGGAGGACAACACAGGCACGTACCCCTCGGGCTTCCCTTCCCCGGGGGCTGCAGGTTCCAGATTCAGGGGGTCTTCCCAGGCATAGGGGCTGATCAGCTCCCCTGGGTAGGCCTGCTGGGAGGCGATGATTTCGGCTGAGAGACTGGCCGGTTGGGCTGACTGGGTAGTGGGCTGCTCCACCGTGGGATCAGGTGTGGTCGTTGGAGATATCCCAGTCCTGGTAGCCGCATCCGGGACTTCAGCCACCAGGGAAACCACTGGGGAGCGTGTTTGCAATACGTTCAGGTCGTCCAGGCCAGCGCCTGCCCGGGCTGCGTAGATGTAGTAGGCGACCGCTGCAGAGATCAGTATGATGCCTGGGATGATGAGAAGCGCGGCCCAAACATGGGGGGAGCTCTTCAGCAAGTTTAAGGGCCCCGGCAGGTTGTTGCCGCCCATGGGAGTACCCCGCAACGTCTAGAAGCTAAATTTGGGGGTCCCTACCGGTGAACGTCGGACTGGTCTAGAAGCCGACCCCTTCGGCATAAAGGTAGTAAGCGAACCCCAACGCAAGAAGTGTAGCACCGGAGACCACGAGAAACATCCCGGTGGTCCGAAGGAACCGGTGCATGTACCTTGTGCGCATTATCAGGTAGTCGTAACCTATTTGCATACCCCATTACCTCTCATAGCTTAGCTTTCGGGTGCTGACCTCTGACGGGAAACAGGTCAAGCTAAAGAGACCCACCCCTCCGGCTACCATTACCTGCCATCGTGACACATAGCTGAGCTAGCGCGACCTGGGAGAGTGCATTGCCCCACTGGTGATCGGCTCGTTGAGGTATATGTCTCCGTTCCGAATCTTGATATTGAAGCCACATTCGGGATTGATACAGACCCAGGCCTTGAAATGGACGGCAGCTCCCTGGCTGCCATAGTCGGACAATGGTACCAGATGGCCCAAATCGCATTTTAAGCACTTAGGAGTGCCAGAGTCTCCCACTGAATCTTCCTCCCTCGCCAGCGTGGACAAAGTCTAGCACTTGTAAAAAAAATGGCGCAAGGCAATACCTCTGCCTTGTTTGAGGAATTAATCGATGTTATGCCAACTCCGTGGCCCTGCTCGAAAACGGGGGCCATGAAGCGTCCGAGGGTTCAGGGGAAAGGAGCTACTCCAGGAAGTCTCTAAGCCTTCGGGACCTGGTGGGGTGACGCAGCTTGCGAAGCGCCTTCGCTTCGATCTGCCGTATGCGCTCTCGTGTCACGCCGAACTCCCTGCCAACCTCTTCAAGGGTGCGGCTCCGGCCATCTTCCAAGCCGAACCTGAGCTGGAGCACACGGCTTTCCCGCTCGGTCAGCGTGTCCAGCACTTCCTGGATCTGCTCCTTAAGCATCTGGTAGGATGCCACCTCTGAGGGCGCCGGAGCGCTTCGGTCCTCGATGAAGTCGCTCAGGTGGCTGTCTTCCTCTTCTCCTATGGGCGTCTCCAGGGACACCGGCTCCTGGGATATCTTGAGGATCTCCTCCACCTTTTCGGAGTTTACGTCCATTGCCAGGGCGATCTCTTCGGGTGTGGGCTCCCGGCCATACTCCTGGAGAAGGCGCCGGTGTTGGCGCATCAGCTTGTTGATGGTCTCTACCATGTGGACCGGGATTCGGATCGTCCTAGCCTGGTCGGCTATAGCCCGGGTGATGGCTTGGCGGATCCACCAGGTGGCGTAGGTGCTGAACTTGTAGCCCTTGCGGTAGTCGAACTTCTCAACAGCTCGGATAAGACCGATGTTCCCTTCCTGTATCAGGTCAAGAAGGGCCATACCGCGGCCGATGTACTTCTTGGCGACGCTGACCACCAGGCGCAAGTTGGCCTCCGTCAGGTGTCCTTGGGCTCCCAGTCCCTCCTCCTTGATGCGGTTCAGGTAGCGCTGGAACACGCGCTCCATCCTCTGGAGCTCCTGGTAGTCGTCACCCCTGTTCACCATCGCCGACAGCTGGTCCAGGGTGCAGTCCTCCAGTACATCGATAACGTCGGTTGGCAGCACCCAGCTGTTCAACGAAAGCTGCACTACCTGCCTGGCAACCTCCTGGTATTCCAGCCCTGTCTCTTCGGACACAGCCTCCAGCATCTCCGGCTTCAGCTCAGCATCTATGGCTGCCCGCAGCATGGGATGGTCGGTTATCTGGGAAAGGGTCATCCCTCTGGCCAAGCCCAGGTTTTCGGCCAGTGCATTGACCAAGGTCGAGGCCTGGCTGATCTGCTGGAGGAGCATGACGCAAATTTCCCAGGTGTGGGGCTGCCTGCCATAGGCCTCGGAGATCGTCTTCTCCATCTTCTCGATGTGACGGCCACCCTCCATTTTTCGAGCAAGGACGCGTTCATCTTTCGAGGTGAGGAGGTTGACCCGGCCGATCTCCCGGAGGTACATGCGCACCGGATCGTCGAGTACCTCTGCCCCTTCGACATCATGCTCCCATTCCTGCTCGTCGGCGTCCGTCTCAGTGTCCTCGGTGCCGCTGGCCGGCTGGGTAGCCACCGCCGTCGGGCTATCCCAGCCCTCCTCCGGCTGCTTGATCACGACAGGCGCCTCTTCTTTGTTTTCTTCAGCAACTGACTTGGACGCGGCAACCTGTCCCACCACACCCAGGATGTCCTCGTTGGCCCTCTCTGCCTCAGGAGTCACCAGGTTCTCCAACAGGTCATCGGAGTTGGAGCGACGGCTGTTCCTGCGTTTCATCATGTAGCTACTCTCCCTGCTGCTAATGCCGGGTTGGGGACTCTGCCGGAAATGGCCCATTGCCGGGCTGTTCCGGCCCGTCTTTGGGGGACTGCCTCTAGGGCTGGAATACCTGTCTCATCCGCTCATTTGTGGCCAGGATAGCGTCCTGCTGTTCCTGGAGGTCGTCCAAGGATGCTTCGTTCAGCCTGAGAGCTTCCTCGTGCTTTAGCTCCCGCAAATAACGCTCCTCCAGACGGCGGATGCAATTCAAGAGGTCTGACTCGCGGACCTTGCGGTCCATTGGGGGGAGGGCCTTCTCCAGGAGATGTTCCAAGTGGGCACCCAGCTCATCATCCAGCGCCCATTGCAGTGACTCCAGTGTGGAGCATTTTGTCCAGTTTGTAAACACTTCTCGGTTTTCTACACGACCAAAATGCTCTGGTCTCAACCCGCCAGCTACTTCTGGGAGCCAGTATCCCTCGGAGTCTACCTGCATATCTCCCGATATCCACTCCCGCTCTTGGAGTAGCAGGGCCAGGCAGTGCTCCTCCATAGGATCATGCTCCAGCCGGTCGAAGGGTGTCGCCGAAGCTTCGGGCTGCCGTGGCCTTCCTCTCCTGGAGGCGGCACGAGGCCGGGCAATCTCCACGCTAGCCTTCAACGTAGCTTCACTGACTCCCAACATGGATGCCAGCTTCTGGAAGTAGTGGTCCTGCTGGAAGGGGTCCGAGGTCGCAGATATCAGGGGCATCAACACCCCTGCCAGGGCCGATTTCCCGCCTGGGGTGCTCATGTCGATTCGGGCCGCTTCAGCTGAGAATCGGTAGTCCAACAGGGGGACAGCTTCATCTATCAGGCGGGGCCAAGCCTGGGAGTCCTCCAGCACCACCTCGTCGGGGTCCCGCCCATCGGGGAGCACAAGCACGTTGATGTCCGGGATTTCGGACGCTGCATAGGGCCGGTTGGTGGACCGCCCCTTTCCCTGGTGCACCGCTTCCCAAAGCACCTGCAGGCCCCGCAGGGTGGCCTCCTGCCCTGCTGCATCGGCATCCAGGGCCAGGGTGACCCTTCCTCTCTCCCCTGACCCCGGGCGAGGCAGTAGGTTGCAAACCTGGGACACCTGCCCCGGCGCAAGGGCTGTGCCCATGGAGGCTACGACGTTGGAGTACCCAGCCTGATGGCACGCCAATGTATCCACGTAACCCTCGACGATCACTATTCCCTGCTTCGAGACGTCGCCCTTGGCCAGGTGGATACCGTAGAGGATGTTTCCCTTGTCGAACACAGGAGTCTTGGGGGAATTGAGGTACTTGGGCTCGCTCCCATCCATGGAACGGGCGCCGAATCCTGCCAGCTTGCCATCGGAGTCCCGTATGGGAAACATCAGCCGTCCTCGGAACATGTCCCGGTTCGTGTCCCCCCGGCCCTTGGTTACAAGGCCCGCCAGGGCGATCACCTCTTCCCCGAATCCCCTGGCCAATAGGTGGTCTTTGGCAGATTCGCCGCCGGCGGGGGAAAGTCCTATCTGGAACTCCTTGATGGTGTCCTTGTTCAGGCCCCTCTCCTCCAGGTAGGCCCTAGCTTGGACGCCAAACTTGGAGGATAAAAGGAGGGTGCCGAAGTACTCTGCGGCAGCCTCGTTCACGTCGTGGAGGGAGTTCCGCTCCTTCCGGCGGCCGGGGTTTTCGGACAGGGCGACCCCTGCCTGTTGGGACAGCTGGCGCAGAGCTTCGCTGAATTCCAGGTTGTTGATGCGCATCCAGAAGGAGAAAATATCCCCTCCCTGGGCGCAGGCCCCAAAGCAGCGCCAGGTCTGCCTATCGGGGAAGACATGAAAAGAAGGGGTGCGCTCGCTGTGGAAGGGACAGTTAGCCTTGTAGCTGTTTCCCGACTTGGTCAGGGGAGCGTAACCGGACACCAGGTCCACTATATCCAGGCGTCCCTTTATGTCATCCACAACGCTCATACATCTCCATTAAAAGCCATGCCGACCCAAGAATCCACCCCCAACCTGTCCAACTGACCTGGACGCCGTACCGCGCCAGCCATCCCATGGCAAGGTCGGGGGAGAGCGCCCCAGGTGCCGGCCTGCCCAGACCATTGACTCTGGTGCTTACTTAACATATTGTAAAGTAGCCTGTAGCCGTAACCTTTTGGTCCCCAGGTACGAAACCAGTATCTCTGGGTGTTCGTATCTGGAGGGCTTAATGGCCTTCAGATTGGAAGGTCTTGTCGTCATCGCCGGACTGGGACTTGCAGTCGGCCTCGCTCTGCTTCTTGCCTCCCTGCTGGGGCCGATGGTTTCTTCGGCTGACTAACTCAGCCCCCGACCTCCTTGCGTAACCCCCTCCCCACCTTCGCAGCCTTCGGTATCAGGAGGCGACAGGCGCATCACCGCCAGGTGGCCAGCGGTGAGCAGTCAGAGTTATGGGACCTCCTATTACGATGTGACGTACAGGAGACTCTATCCCACAGGAAGTTGGCGCTACAGGAACAGCGTCAGCGGAACGAGCCCCACCGGAATATCCCCTTCACTGACGAGCAGTACGTTCAGGAGGTCTACCATAACCACACGCCCCACCCCCTGGACATTCCAATAAGCGACCAACATGAGTGTTGCTGATCGACGACGTCTTGACCACAGGAGGAAGGCGATGATTCATGGATGGGGGAATAGATCCCTGATCGCCCCAGGGATGCTGTGTCTGATAGCATTGTCGCTGGTTCTTGGTATCTCTTGCGCAGGGTCGGTTGGCGGTGCTGAACTATACACAGGAGGCGGGGAGTCCGCACACTCGATCTATCTCGGCGAAAAGTCCCTGGAGGAACGCATCGCCTTTTCTGATGTGATCGCAAAGGTCAGGATGCGCGAGGTAACTGCCGGAACGACCCGGTGGTCTCCAAAGTGGCCGATATCAGCCACCGAGGTGGTCACAGGCGATGGATATGTGGGGACCCTGGAGTACAGGTTCGAGGTGCTCGAGTACCTTCACGGCACAGGCGACTCCGAGATCGTGGGGGTGGTTCACGATTTCACCCCTGCTGAGTACGATAGCACCGCGGATGCTTCGATAGTTGCCGCTGGCCTGCTCAGCCTTCGGGACAGCACCTATGACCATAGAGACGCGATAGTCTTCCTGAGAAGCACATACTATCAACCCACATGGCTGTCCGACTTTCCCAGGGCGGGCTATCACATTCTCGGCGCTGTTTCATACGGAGGGGATTTATTCTGGGACTACTACACCATCCACAGCGATGAATTTAAGCAGTGGCTGCCTGCAACGGGAACAGGCCCGCTAGGGTCGCGAAATACACGCGCGGCAGGAGATTCTCAGACCTTCTACCTGGAAGCACCAGGAAGCGAGGGAGGGTCAGGAAATTCGGGGGCTTCAAGGAGCGCAGACGATTCAGGATCAACCTCGACGATCACGCTGGCTGACCTGAAGGCGAAGGTCGCCTCCATAAAACAGGAGGAAGCGGCGGGGGATGGTTCCGAAGCCTACAGGGACTGCATCTATCGCAAGTACAGGTGGGAGCGGATATCAGGTCCTTTCGGCGAGGACCCCTCACGTTTTGAGGGAGAGCTGGCTTCCGGCTTGCCTGCGGGGTCAAGGGCTTACGAACCCAGCAACCTGGAGTGGAGGGAAAGCCAGGGGCGGGGAGTCGTTGGGCAAGACGCTGGGCATCGTATGAGGGGCGAGCACAGGATTGGCGGTGACAACGCTGTGCTCTTCTCGGTTGACTGGCCTGGGGTCGTGGACACAACCCGCCCTCTGCCCGCAGGCGAATATATGATCAACTACTTTGCCCTCGAGGAAGAGCTGCTCCCATGTGCCCCGGCGAACCCGCAGATGCTCGAGGACGGTGAACTGTTCATTACCGTCACCGCCCCCGAGGGCACGGTCTACGAAGCTTTCTTCGACCCCCAGACCATAGGGCCCGGGGATGGCTACATCAGCTCGGATCAGCGCACCGCAGGAGAGCTTTCCCCAGCAACCTTCACCATCGGACACACCACCACAACCATCTCCAGCCTCTTCGCAACAGAAAATGCTGTCACCATGGTCCTCACCACCCCTCTCTCCCTCCCCGACCACTCCCTGGACT
>JAGWBF010000096.1 GCA_021296025.1 Dehalococcoidia bacterium
CATCCAGGGTCACCACCTCGCCGTTCATGTAGTCTGACGCCGCTGATGCTAGGAAGACTGCAATGGGGCCGATGTCCTCGGGCAGTCCCAGCCGGCCCGTGGGGATAGTTGCCCCCGAAGATGGCAGGACACCCTTCATGGCTTCCACACCCTCCGTCGGGATAAAGCCAGGAACTATAGTGTTGGCGGTCACGCCGTATCTAGCCAGGCTTATGGCCAGTGTCCGCGTAAGCTGTACCATTCCTCCCTTGCTGCACGCGTAGGCGTATATGTCCCGTCCTCCCCGCAATCCAAAGCCGGAAGCTACGTTAATGATCTTACCGTGGCTACGCTCGACCATGTGGCGCGAGACTGCCCGGGCGCAGAAGAAGGCTCCGCTCAGGTTCACTTCCAGGCCGCCTCTCCATTCGTCGTCGGAGATCTCCCAGATGGGTAACTGGGCGTTCTCCGAAGTGCGGCCAGCGTTATTCACCAGGACATCGATCTTGCCAAACTCCTTCAGGACCGCCGTCACCATCTCATTGACCTGGGAGGAGTCGCTGACATCGGTAGCTATGGCCAGAGCCTTTCTGCCGTGGTCGCGTACTTCCTGGGCCGCCCTTTCCAGGGGCGCCTGCCTCCGCGATGCTATTGCAACATCCGAGCCGGCCCGGGCCAATGCCCGTACCATGGCCAAGCCCAACCCGGTCCCGCCGCCGGTAACGATTGTTGTCTTTCCATCCAAGCTCAAGCTTTCCAGCATCAGGAGACCTCAGAGGCGGCTGGTCTGGCTAGGGTTACTTCCCCGGCCGACAGAACTTTGGTCCGCCCGTCTTCAAGCTTGAGCATCAGATTACCCATCTCATTAACATCTTCGGCAAAGCCACAGCAGATATCGCCTTGCCATGACACCTCCACATGCTGTCCCAATGTGTCCAAGCAGGAACGATATTCGTCAAGTAACCTGGGCGCGTCCGGCAAGGCACCACTAGTCCGTGGGGCTGTTCTCTCAAGCTCCAGGTATAGGGTATCCATCTCCTGGAGGAGTTTGCGCAGCAGGTGCCCTCGATGGACCGCCCCCCCGGTCTCCATTGTTAGGCTGGTGGCCGTTTGGGATATCTCGGGTGTCTCTGTTGGGTCCAGCGCAACGTTGACGCCGATCCCCACCACAGCGTATTGCAGCTGGTCCGACAGATACGATGGCTCGACCAGGATGCCACAGAGCTTCTTGCCGTCCACAAGCACATCGTTGGGCCACTTCAGTCGGGCATCCAGCCTGGTGGTCTTGCCAATGGCCCTGACCACAGCCACGCCCGCCAGCATGCTTATATAGCCGGCTGCGGTCCCCTGTGGCCTCAAGATGACCGACAGGGACAGGTTGCCCTTGGGAGACACCCATGGCCTGGAAAAGCGCCCACGGCTGGCCCACTGCTCTTCGGCCACCACCACGGTCCCATTTTCTGCGCCGCCTTCAGCGAGGGCCGATGCTTCATCCATGGTGGATGAAACGCGCTCGAAGTAGAGAATACGGCGACCTACAGTCTGGGTGTAGATGCCTTCCCTCATTGTGGAAGACAACCAAGAACTCGCCACGGGAACTCCAAGTGTCGGTTCCAGAAGGTAATCGTGGATCGGACAGGACTATAAGCCGGGTTCTGTACGCAGACATACTTGGCTGCGTGGCGACCATCTATCTAGGTCCCCCGTTTCCGAGGGACTCAAGCAGCCAACCCGGGAACGGGCCGGGCACCCATCGTTCCCCTATTCGGCCTTGCTCCAGGTGGGGTTTGGCCGCTGACCTGTCGCCAGTCCAGCCGGACGCTCTTACCGCCCGATTTCACCCTTACCGGGACCTTGCGAATGCTTCAAGAAAGACTTGCTCTCCGTTAGGCATTTGCAAGGGCCTACCCGGCGGTGTGTTTCTGTGCCACTTTCCGTCATCCCATTGGCTGCGAGAGCCTCCGGGATGCCTGGGAGTTACCCAGCACCCTGCCCGGAGGAGCCCGGACTTTCCTCTCCCCCAAGGAGTTGGGGCAGCGGTCGCCCGTCCTGCTCGATCCAAGGCAAATCTAGCACAATGCCAAATAGGGGTCAAGGAAGGGGAATGCAGGCGTCAGCTGACGAAGAGGATGCGCCCGCAGCTGCTGCAAAGGACCGTTTCGCGCCCGCTCCGCACACGCTGAAGCTGGTGGGTCGGGAGGGCCATCAGGCAGCCCCGGCACAAGCCCCGCTCTACCTTGGCGATAGCTTGACCGCCCTTGGCGGAACGCAGATGCTCGTACCGGTTGAGGTCCGCTGGCTGGATCGTGGATGCCATACTCTTGCGTTGGGACTCCAACTCCTTGACCCTCCTCGCAAGCTGCGACAACTCTTCGCCCAACTCTACCTGGTCAATCTGCCTCTGCTTCTCGGAATCACCCAGCTCCCCTTCCAAAGAGAGAAGCTTGGACTGGAGCGCCTCGATGGACTCCATGTCCTCCATCAGCCGTTCGTCCACAGCCTGGCTCTGCTCTTTCAAGGCCTCGGCTTCCTTGCCGATGGCCTCAAGCTCCCGCAGGTTCTTGATGGCGCCACTGTAGAGCTTGGTTTCCTCTTCTTGGAGTTTCTCCTGGATCTTCTGGTTGTGAATATCCTGCTCGGCGTAGTTAGTCCTTAGCTCATCCAACGATTCCGTCAAGCAGGCAATCTCAAACTCCAGATTGTCCACGTGGGACCTGTCATTCAGATGCGATTCTACGGAATCGATCCTGGAACGGCATTCGTTCAGCATCAGGTCCAGTTGTTGTAGGTCAAAAAGCTGCTTTGCGCTAGTCATGGTGTGTGTAGGACTGGGGATGCGATCTGGGATGGATACCCCTCGTAGGATTTTAGGTAGAGGTTCCTGCTATGTCAACGAGAACCACCTCTTCAAGTACCGATCGGGAATCGAAATATCCAGGGTTGGGGCAACGCTGTGCGGGAAGCATCCTACCTTGGAGATGTGTCCGAAATCTCCCATGTTTGGAAAACCCACAGCTACGGAGCTGATCAAGCCCTGTGCTAGCATTACCTACGGTTAGACACATCTTCTACATGTGATCGGAACTATTGTGAACGAAGCAATTAATTCATTCTTGAACTATCTGGTGGTTGAAAAGGGGTTCTCCAGAAACACCCAGGATGCTTACAAGAACGACCTCAACCAGTTCGTCGGCTATGCCCAAGAAAGCTCAAACGGTTCCAACGGCACCAATGGCTCATGCCATAGCTGGGGGCAAGTCGATCTCAACCTTCTGACGGATTACGTTTCCAGCCTGAGAAAAAAGAAAGGCTACAGTGAGACTACAACCGCCCGGAAGGTAGCAACCCTCAAGTCATTCTTCAACTTTCTAATACAGGAAGAGGCCATCCAACAGGACCCATCCGAATTCCTGAGCATTCCCAAGGTTGGCCGGAATCTGCCCAAGTTTCTCACCGAGGAAGAGGTGGAATGCCTGCTTCAGCTTGCTGATGCGGGCACAGCCCCGGAAGACACTAGGGACAGAGCAATCCTCGAGCTCCTGTATGCCACAGGGCTCCGGGTTTCGGAGCTCATATCCCTGGACGTACATGATGTAAACATCAAGGACGGATACGTTCGATGCCTCGGTAAGGGCGGCAAGGAGCGCATCGTTTACATCTACTCAAGGGCGGCCGAGGCGCTGGGCACTTACCTGGAAAATGCCCGGCCTTCTCTCCTAGCCCATGGGCAAAACGGGAACCACCGGGGCAACGGCAGCAGTCCTTCGTCGAATGGTGTGGACAAGCGAGAGGAAAAGGCCCTCTTCCTGAACCGTCGCGGAGACAGGCTGACCCGGCAGTGGATATGGGTGATTCTGAAGAACTACGCCGAGAAGGCGGGGTTGAAGAAGACCCTGACTCCCCATACCCTTCGCCACAGCTTTGCCACCCATATGTTGAGGGGTGGAGCATCTCTGCGTCATGTGCAGGAGCTTCTTGGACATTCCAGCATTACAACCACCCAGATATACACCCACCTGACAAACGAGCATGTGCGCCGGGAGTTTGACCGTAGCCATCCCAGGTCGTAATATCCAATAGGGTGCCGTAACGTACCCAATTGATGCCGTGCCTTCAACTGCGGCAGCTTGTAAGGAAGGCGCAAGATCAGGATCGCTGTCGGTAGCGACGAACGGACTGTCCTGACTGACTTCCTCGTCGAGGAACTAAAGATGAGGAAGATGGAAATAGTTGCCCATGGTGCACTTCTGGACGGTGAGGACCCCAATTGGCCTGTCGTGGCCGGTCGCGTGGCTGCCGAAGTATCTGAAGGTCGCTGTCACCAGGGTGTTCTGCTTTGCTGGACCGGAACGGGCGTCAGCATCACAGCCAACAAGGTCCCGGGTATCCGGGCCGCATTGTGCATCGATGCCGAGACCGCCAGAGGTGCACGCCTGTGGAACGATGCCAACATCCTGTGCATGAGCTTGCGTCTGACCTCTCCGCAGATTGCAAGCGAAATACTCGACGCATGGTTCAGCGTAGCTGAGGCCGAATCCGAGGAGCTGAACAACATCCAAAAAGTGCATCTCCTGGATAGTCAACGGGCACATCGCACCTAATCGTCTCATGGTCGATGAAGGAGGGAGGAAAGTAAATCATGCCCCAAAGAGGTAAAAGCAGGCGGACAGCCGCACGCCAGACACAGCTAGGACAGCATAAGAGGAGACAGACCAGGGGACCTTCGGGCACCCCCTCTGCGCCTGAACCCAGACCGGCTGCAGAATCGGTTTCTCCTATAGTAGAAGGTGTAGATCCCGCTGCCCCTTCCATCTCTCAGCCTTCTGTGCAGAGGCAGAACGCGCCTCGTGGGGCTGAAACGCACCCCGCTGTCTATGCCTACGTGGCCCCAGAGCTAAGACGCATCCTGACCTTCTCCGGCGCCACCCTGGCGATACTGGTTGCTCTAACCTTCGTCCTGAGGTAGTAGCGTTGGACCGCCGGGAGTTTGCCCATCGCCTGAGGATCACCCCAGGGAAGCCGGGCGTGTATCTGCTTAAGGACTCTGCCCAGCAGG
>JAGWBF010000097.1:0-1293 GCA_021296025.1 Dehalococcoidia bacterium
CCGTGTTAGCCTGTTAGCCGGGTCTCTTGTACCTCAAGGATACCAGACCACCACCATACATCGGGGCAGTTGATGGAATCTTTTACCCTGGGAATCGTCGATCAGTCACCGGTCCGCCAGGGAGGGACAGTGAGGCAGGCCCTCCAGGAGTCGGTGGAGCTTGCCAAGATAGCGGAGAAGCTGGGCTACAAGCGCTACTGGGTCGCTGAACATCACAACGCGGGTCGCTTTGCCGGGACTGCCCCGGAGATCCTCATCGGCCAGATCGCAGCCAACACCCAGACGATCAGGGTGGGCAGCGGCGGCGTCATGCTCCCCCACTACGCCGCCTTCAAAGTTGCCGAGACCTTCAGCCTACTCAACTCCTTTTACCCTGACCGCATCTCCCTGGGTCTTGGCCGAGCGCCGGGCAGCGACCAATCGACTGCGGTGGCCCTGGCTTACCCCAGGATGCCCATCGACCCCCAGCACTTTCCCCGGCAGGTGTCCGACGTGCTAGGATTCCTGACTGGAACGCTCCCCGAAAGCCACCCTTTTGCCCAGGTGCAGAGTCAACCCGGACCTGTGCCCGAGTCCATCCCGGAAGTCTGGCTCCTGGGGTCCAGCGACTACAGCGCCCAGCTCGCGGGAGTCATGGGGCTGCCCTTCTCCTTCGCCGAGTTCTTCGGGTTCACTGGAGGCCACGGCCCCCAGGTCGCCGACCTGTACCGGGAGCGGTTTCATCCGTCGGAGTACCTGGAGCAGCCGAGGATAAATGTCTCCGTCCAGGTGATCTGCGCCGAAAGCAAGGAGAGGGCCGAGTTCATTGCAACCAGCAGAAACCTGTCCCGTCTCGACTCCCTGCAGGGAGACCGAAAACCCCTGCCATCTCCTGAGGAGGCTTCCCAGGTGAAGCTCCATCGCGTCGAGGAAGAGCATCTGGCCAAATACACCCAGCACGTGATCCAAGGCGACTCCGAAGAGGTGAAGCTGGGCATTATGGATGCGGCCAAGAGGTACTCCACCCGCGACATCAACATCGTCACCAACTGCTACTACTTCGAGGACCGGGTCAGGTCCTACGAGCTGATCGCCGAAGCTTTCGACCTGGCCAACTCCAACAACTGATCCGAAGGAAGTGGGAGGATACGTGACCAAAGACGCCAACACCGGCAGGTTGCAGATACGCACCAAGGACCTGGTCTTCATCGCTGAGTGGGAGAGCGCCAAAGCCCCCAAGTCATGCGCAGCAATCAGGGACCTCCTGCCGATCCGGCACTTCATAATGCAGGCACGCTGGAGCGGCGAGGCGGG
>JAGWBF010000097.1:1306-6265 GCA_021296025.1 Dehalococcoidia bacterium
CAGTTCGAGAACCACACCATCTATCCATCCAAGGGCGACCTGCTGGTGTATCCCGGATTCATAAACGTTAAGGAGATCCTGGTGCCCTACGGCCCCACAGCCTTTGGCAGTAAGATGGGACTTCTCCCCGGCAACCATTTCGCCACCATCGTCGATGGACGGGAGCACCTGGAGGAGCTGGGCAGACGGGTTTCTATGGAGGGCACCCAGGACATCGAACTGTCGGAAGCAACCTAGCGCTAACGGAGGAGGTATGCCATGGACTTGGGACTGGCGAACAAGCATGCAGTAGTGGCCGGCGCCAGCAAGGGCATCGGCAAAGCCATAGCCATCCAGCTGGCCCAGGAGGGCGCCGAAGTCGTGGTCGCATCCCGCACCATGGAGCAGCTTGAGCAGACGGCCCAGGAGATCCATACCGAAACCGGCAGGCGGGTCATCCCCATTGCCTTCGACGCTACCCAGCGGGAGCAGGTGGACTCCATGATGGCCAGGGCGGCAGATGCCCTAGGAGGGATACATATCGTCGTCAATAGTGCCTCCTACCCTGGCGGTTCCTCCAACGCTACGGGACCCATAGAGTCGGTCGTTGACGAAGCCCTGCTGGCCGATTTCGACGTGAAGTATGTGGGCGCCCTGAGATGCGCCAGGGCCGCCATCCCCTACATGAAGGAGCAGGGTTGGGGACGGATCATCAACATCAGCGGAAACAACGCCCGCATCGCCGGCAACCTCAGCGGTGGGGCAAGGAACGTCTCCCTGGTGCATATGACCAAGACCCTGTCCACCCAGCTGGGGAAGTACGGCATCACCGTTAACTGCATCCACCCGGGGACCACCCGCACCGAGCGCACACCGGCTGCCCTGGCTGAAGAGGCCGCAAAGTCGGGCATCACGGCTGAGCAGGTGGAGGCGCGGGACTACGCGCCCGGCGCCCCCCGGGGCAACTCCATCTGCCGGATGGTGGACGCCTCGGAGGTAGCCTACCTGGCTGCCTTCCTGGCCTCGGATAAGTCCTGGGCCATCACCGGCGAGGTGATCTCCGCCACCGGCGGCACCGGCAACGCCGTGTTTTACTAGTGACCAACGTCCGTTTAACTGGCATCTATTCAAAACTGAAAGTAGCTGAAAGGAGCACCATGACCGATACCGCTGCGTCCCAGGTAGTCCCCACTCCGGCCGTTCAGCAGTACGCCCAGACCTGTCTCGAGGGCGCCCAAACAGCCCGGGAGCAGCTCAGGGTGGAGCCGGACATTGCCTTCGGCAGTGACGAACGCCAGAAACTGGACATCTACATGCCCGCCGAAGAAGCGAGCACCCCAATGCCCGTCCTAGTCTTCATGCACGGCGGCGGTTGGAGGCAGGGCAGCAAGGACTGGATGGGCTTCATAGCCCCATCGGTGACCTGCCTTCCTGCGGTCTTTGTCTCCGTAGGCTACCGGCTGGCCCCCCAGACCAAGTACCCTGGCGCAGAGGACGACTGCAGGGCCGGCTTGGGGTGGGTGTACAACAACATAGCTCGCTATGGCGGCGACCCGGAGCGTATATTCGTGGGAGGCCATTCAGCCGGAGGACACCTGGCGGCCATGCTCGCCCTGTGCCCGGACAGGCTGGAGAGCTGCGGCCTACCCTCGGACACTGTGAAGGGCTGCTTCGCCATGGCTGGCGTCTTTGATTTGGCGACATCCAGGCCGGACTATGTGGAGAACTTCCTCCAGAGTGTGGACCCTGACACCATCGAGAAGGCCAGCCCTATAAGGCAGGTGGCCGGCAATAGGGTCCCCTTCCACATTTCCATCGGCGAGCATGACAACCCGCACCTCATTCCCCATGCCAGCCAGCTGGCCGATGCCCTAATGGAGCAAGGCAGCCCGGTGGAATTCATGCGGTTCGATGGATGTGACCACCTGGAGATGAACCTGAAGGCGGGCGAAGTGGACGGCCAATGGGCCAGGACCGTCCGCCAGTGGATGCAGTCTCCTCCGATGTAACCTAGTCGGACCCAGTGCTCGGCTAGATTAAGGCTCGATCCTGTAAACCCTGGCCGCCACGTTGTGGAACATCGCCGCCCGCTCTGAGGCTGAGTAATCCTGGGTGAGGCGCTTGAAGGCGTTGTACATCACGTTGTACGAGTAGGACACCTTGTCCACCGGGAAGTTGCTCTCGAACATGCAGCGTTCGGGGCCGAACTGCTCGATGCAGTGCTCCATAAAGGGGGCCATCCCTACTGCCAGCTCCTCGGAGCCGATGGGCTTAGCGCGGGTGTGCCAGTCGAAGCCCGTCCGGGGCATGCCAATCCCGCCCAGCTTCACGTAGATGTTCGGGCACTGGGCCACGGCGGCGATACCACTGCGCCACTTGGGCATGACCTCATCGTCCTTGCCGGCATAAGGCCCGTCCCGCACCACCCCGCCTACATGGTTCAGGATGATGGTCAGCCCGGGAATCGCCCTTGCAAAGTCGGCCAGCTCAGGCAGTTGGTGGAAGAACATCCAGCCCTCCAGGGACAGACCCATGTCGGCGAGCACTTGGGCCCCTTTCCTGAATTCGTCGCTGGCCAGTTGTCCCGGCATCTTGTGGGCGGCTGTGTTTTCCACCTCCGGATTGGGGTCCCAGGTTACCGAGTGGCGAATACCCCGGAACCGGTTGGGGCTTGCTGCCACCAGGGCTTCCAGGACGGGTCTTACATCGTCGCCAAGGTTGAGGTTTGCATGCCCCATAATGGCCGCAGCCGCCCTGCCGGGGCCGTACAGCCCGCTGGCGCTGGCGGCTGCCAAGCCCTGCACGAACTCCACCTCGCCCACGGGACGCATCTCCTCCGGCCCTTCGGACCGGTACATCGACCTGGCCTCTACGAAGACCGTGGACCGCACATTATGTCCACTGGTGATATCTTCTACCAGCTCGTGGAGAAGGTAACGTTGGTAGGGAATGCGGGCAGTGCGGTAGTCCCAGAAATGGTGGTGAGGATCACAGATGGGTAGGTCCGGCTCCAGAGTCGGCTCGGTCGTCAGGGCCAGCCAGTCGTTTCCTCCAAAGGGCATGGTGACACCTCCATGGCAGGTCTCTTGCCTAAGCGTATTCGCTCACGATGAATGCGGCAATGCCTGCTGTATAATGGCTCCAGTCGAGCTTAGGACAGAGGACAATTTAGGGGGAAGAGCATGCTGGTTGATCTGGTAGATGTTACCACCAAGGATGGAGTGCGATTGGACGGCACCCTCCGCAACCCCGATAGAGGCCGAGGGTCCCTGGCTCCCGATCTTTGCATCCTGCATCACGGGCTGGCAGGCAATTTCTACGCCCCTGGCCTCCTTTCCGACTTCACCGATGCCCTCCTGGAAGGCGGAATACCGGTGCTGCGAGTCAACGCGCGAGGGCATGACCCGGTTAGCCGGGATGCTGTTACGCGGAAGTCCTTCGGTGGGGCCTACGAGCGTCTCAACGACTGCATTTACGATTGGGGAGCCTGGATAGATTTCGCCGAAGCCGGCGGCTACAAGAACATCCTGGTCTGGGGGCACAGCCTTGGGGGGATGAAGACCATATACTACCTGGCCCACACCCAAGACCCCAGGGTGCGTTTTGCTGTAGCTACTTCTCCCCCTAGGTTCTCATACTCCGACTACCAGATATCCGAGGGTTGGGAACGCTTCCATGATGAGGAGAGACGGGCGCTGACGCACATAGAGGAAGGTCGGCCGGAGACCCTCATGGAGGTGGCTTATCCCAACAGCCTTCTGATCACCGCCGAGGGGTTTATCGACAAGTACGGCCCCGAGGACAACTACAACATCCTGAAACTGTTGCCCGGTATAACCCAACCCATGCTTGTCACTGTGGGGGCCCTGGAGGGAGTGGTCATCAACGACGTTAACTCCCTGATGGCCTTCAAGGGCTTGGCTCACCAGCTGGAAAGGCTGTCCGGCGAGGTCGAAGGGGTGACCTTCGCGCCCATCCCCGGCGGAGACCACCAGTTCAACGGCGTTAGGCGGGAGGGCTGGGAGATAATCCGGGACTGGCTGTCCCAGCAGGGGAGCTAGAGTATCCGGCCCTCGGGCATGTTGATCCAGGAGCTCATCTCGTGGGGCATGGTTACTGCCTCTGCCTGGCAGATGTAGTCCGATGTTATCTGGTCTATGGACGTAACTCCCAGCAGTCCCATGCCGCAGAGCATCTCTTCCTCCAGGATCTCCAGCACCTGCACCAGGCCGGATATCCCATCGGCCGCCAAGCCCCAGCCCTGAAGCCTTCCGATGGCCACCGCCTTGGCGCCCAGGGCGATGGCCTTCATGACGTCAGTGCCCCGCTGGACACCGCCATCCATGATCACATCCGCCTTGCCGTCCACAGCTTCGACGATGCTGGGGAGGACATCCAGGGAGCCCAGCCCATGGTCCAGCTGGCGCCCACCGTGGTTGGAGACCCATATCACATCGACCCCGTGCTCGACGGCGATGACAGCATCCTCGGGGGTGGCGATTCCCTTGACCATGAAGGGCATATCGGCCAGCTCCTTGATCCGGTCCATGGTCTCCCAGGTCACGGCCGCCTGGAAGCTCCTGTCCACGCCTCCCCGCCTGGCTGGCGGCACCCAGCGGTGCACTAAGGGCCGTTCCCGCCTGCTGTAGTGGGCTGTGTCAACGGTAATGCAGAAGGCGTCGTAGCCCGCATTCTTCACCCGCCCGACGATGCCCTTTGTCCAGTCCATGTCGCCGCGGACGTAAAGCTGGAACACTTTAGGGTTGTCGGCGCTGGCGGCCGTCTCCTCCAGGGTAGGGTCGGTGACAGAGCTCAGCACATGCATGGTGCCGAACTGGGCTGCAGCCTTGGATGATGCGGCGCCTCCCTCCGGGTCGAAGGTCTGTAGGGAGCCTATGGGAGCCAGCATGACGGGGATGCGCATGGAGTGGCCCAGGAATGTGGTGGACGGATCGACGTTGCTGACATCCACCAGCACCC
>JAGWBF010000098.1 GCA_021296025.1 Dehalococcoidia bacterium
GGTCATTCGCGACCACTGCGACGTCTGCGCATACGAGGAAGGACCAGCCGTCAGGCAGCTGCGCCCAGTATTCTTGCGGAACGTAGGTGAAGTCTCCGCTGCCAAGGGAAACCGTTGGGGACATATTGCACCCCCGAGCCCCGGGAGCCGGGGCGGAATTCTCGGCTCATCCTAAGGAGGGGAGGGTTTTAAGTCAATCGGGGGTGTGTTTGCCCAGGGCCTTGAGGTGGAGTCCCGCCAGGCTGAGGCTGAGGGTGCCGAAGGAGATGACGAACAGGGCCAGCTGGAGATCGTGGGTGGCATCATCTATGACGCCGACCACCAGGGGTCCGAGAAACCCGCCCGCCCAGAGGATGGTAAACATCAGGGAAACGGCAACGGTGAGTTCCCGGGGACGGATGGCAGGTAGGTCGTAGAGGTGGGTCATCTTCAGGGGGATGAAGCAGAAGCTCAGGCCGTTTATGCAGCCGAACAGCAGGAGGTATAGGCCCGAGTCGGTGAATAGAAGGCCGGCGAAGGAGGCCCACATGGCAATGCCACAGACGGTGAGGACCAGGGAGGGCCGGTTGACCAGGGCGGGGACCACGGAGACGGCTATCTTCCCCGGCGTGCAGGCCAGGGAGAACATGCTTATTACAAGTCCGCTGAAGGTGAGGGTCAGATCATATTCGTCTCGGGCGTAGATGGGCCAGAAGGAGTTGAATCCGAACAGGGCTGCTATAGTCCCACCGATGCCGAAGCCGAGAATCCAGGGCTCCCTGTATTTGATAAGCGTTCTTATCGGAGAGCCGACCTGGGACTCCATGCCGCGTCGGAACTCGGGGGTGTAGCGGTCCTTGCCCAAAACCAGCCAAGCCAATATGGCGACCAGGGTAATGGCTGTCCAAGCGTAGAGGGTGAGCCTCCAGTCCCCCAGTATGCCCAGGATTATTGGGATTACGATGAACCCGACGCCTCCCATGCTATCGATGAAGCTAAAGATGATGCCATTGGCCAGAGGGATACGGCGTCTCGGGACCCATTGCAGGACCACCAGGGTCCTGGGAACTTTGCAGACTATGTAGGCGACACCCAGGAGCAGACGCATGGTGAGGAGAATGATGAAGCTCGGGGCCCAGCCGTTGAGGGCCGTAAAGCCTGCGGAGGCTATGAAGGCGATGCTGGCCACGCGCCAGGGCCTGTATCGGGACAGCCAGACGTTGGCGGGAATTTCGAAGGCGAGGTTGCCGAAGATGACGGCTGAGGAGATCATGCCAAGCTGTGTGGCTGTGAGGCCCATCTCGTCGCGGATGTCGGGGAGGAGGAGGCCGATGGTGAGCGCCGAGATATCAATGAGGGAGTAGTTGGTGATGAATGTGCCGACGACGACCCAAGCGTAGACGGGGGAGTCGGTTGGGCGGCGAAGGAGACCCATCATGTTCTTAGTCTGTGAGAGGTTATGGAGTGGCAAGGGCGGGTCCGGGGGGACGGCGGCCGGTCAGCCCCAAGACTACTCCAGCGGTGGAGAGGGTAAGGGGAGCAAAGGCGGCGATCAGGAGGCCCGTGCGAAGGTCCGTGGCGTCTCCAATGATGCCGGTGAAGGTCGGGCCGAGGGCCGAACCCGTCCACAGGCAGCTGAAGTATATGGCGACGGCGACGGCCACCTCCCGCTCCTGTATGCCCGGAAGCCTGTATATGGTGGTGATCATGGCGGGTATGAAGCACATAGTCATGCCGTTAACGATGCCGGTGAGAAACAGAAGGCCAACGGAATCGCTCAAGACCATGCCGAAGGAAGTAGCCGCCATCAGAAGGCCGCAGGCAACGAGGAGGTAGGGTGTGCGGTTAGCGATAGACGAGGTAAGGGTCACCCCGAGAATCATGGGGCCCTTGGTCAGACCTCCAATTCCAAGGATTAGACCAATGGTGACGAGGGCCGGGCCGTGGGTCTCGTCCAGGTAGGTGGGCCAGAAGGTTGAGAAGGCCGACCGGGCACCGGTGATGCCAGCGACGCCAAACCCAAGAATCCAGGGCTCCCTGTATCGCCAGATGACGCGAATGGGAGTCTCGCCGGAGGTCCCGGAGAGTTGGGGGAGGTCTTCTCGGGGGCGATCCCGGCCCCAGAGGAGCCAGACGAATGCTCCCACCGCACTGACTATTGCCCATATGTAGAGGGTTTTTCGCCAATCGCCGTCAGCGATCCAGAGAATGGCGGGAATCAGCATGAACCCGAAGCCTATTGTGGTCTCCAGGATGCTGAACATGATGCCGTTAGCCTTGCCAACCTGGCGGCTCGGGATCCAGTGGATGAGGAGTATGGTGCGTGAGGCCTGGGTGCTGAGATAGATCATGCCCAGGCCGATGCGAGCGATGAAGAGGACAAGCAGGGTCGGGGCGAAACCTTTCAGGCCGACGAAGAGGGCGGCGGCGGCGAAGGAGACGACGGAGGAGCGCCAGGGCCGGAAGCGGGAGAAGAACCAGTTGGATGGAACTTCGAAGAGGAGGTTGCTGAACATGATGGAGGAGCTGAGCCAGCCCTGCTCGGTGAGGGACAAGTCAAGGTCTTCGGCCATTCCGGGTAAGAGGAAGCCGAGGGTCTCGAAGGCGATGACGACCATGGAGTAGTTGACGGCGAACATGCCGACAAGGGTCCAGCCGTAGTTCTTGCCCCTGGCTGAAAACATGGCGCCAAGCTTATCACGGGGGGTTGAAAAGGGATGTAGTAGAATGGCTGGAACTGCCGGAGGGAGTGTATGGCAAAGAACGGCTTCCAGATTATCGATTCGGACATGCACGTTATGGAGCCGACGGACTTGTGGGAGCGTTACATGTCTCCCGAATACAAGGCCCGCGCCCCCAAGTCGGTCCCCCGTCACCGCGGCGATCTGGTAATGCAGGTCGAGGGTCGGGAGATGGCCGCCGAGGCCCAATGGGAGATCGAGCTGGCCGAAGACCCGGAGTGGCTTGACAGCTACGCCGACGGCCTTGCCAATGGGTGGGACGGGCCATCGCAACGTCGGGCCATGGACAGCGAAGGGCTGGACCTGGCGGTGCTGTACCCTAGCCGCGGGCTATACGCCCTGGCAGTGGATGGGATGGACCCGGGTCTAGGATCCGCCATTGCAGTTGCCTACAACGACTGGTTGTACGATTTCTGTGCGACCGACCGGGGGCGGATGCTGGGGGCGGGGATGGTGTCTCCCTTCGATGTCGGGAGTGCGGTGAAGGAGGCGAGGAGGTCGGTGGGGATGCTGGGGTTCAAGGCTGTGTTCATGCGCCCCAACGTGGTCAATGGCATTAACTGGTATGACGCCCGGTATGACCCTCTGTGGGCCGAAATTGAAGAGTTGGATGTGCCTCTCGGGTTTCACGAGGGGTCGGATGCGGGGGTGCCGCAGACGGGAGACCGGTTCCTGGATGATAGCTGGCTGATGCACCATACCTGCACACACCCGATGGAGATGATGCTTGCGGTAGTTAGCATGGTGGGAGGTGGAGTCCTGGCCCGACACCCGCGACTAAGGGTCGGGTTCCTGGAGGGGAACTGCTCCTGGGCGCCGTGGATGCTGTGGCGGCTGGACGAGCACTACGAGCTAGTCGGGAGGCACGAGTCGCCGGAACTGGCACAGGAACCGACTGAGTACTTCAAGCGGCAGTGCTGGGTATCGGTGGAGGCGGACGAAGAGCCGGCGAGGTCGATCGAGGGGTCGGGGCTGGATGGGAACGTGGTGTTTTCCACGGACTACCCGCACAAGGACTCGAAGTTTCCGAAGGCCGTGGAGGCGTTTCTAGGGTGTGGGTTTTCGGAGGAGATGAAGCGCAAGATACTGTGGGACAATTGCATGCGGATGTATGGGTTTGGGGGAAGTAGGTAGGAACACCCTCACACCCTTGAGGGACTCGGGACAGGCTCTGACCCTCTCCCGTCAAAGGAGAGGGGATATTCAGGAAATAATGGAAGGAGCTAGCCGTGGGTGAGCTTGATGGCAAGGTAGCGATAGTAACGGGGGCGGGGAGGCTGCGGGGCATAGGCAGGGCGGCTGCGGTAGCCCTGGCTGAACTCGGCGCTGACGTAGTGCCAACGGGCACGGGCCGGGACCCGTCCCGGTATCCCGAGGCTGAGAAGGCAGTCGGGTGGAGGGATATCGAGAGCACGGCTGAGCAGGTGCGGGGGCTCGGGCGGAGGGCCTTGCCGCTGGTGGTGGATGTGGCGAATGCCGACGATGTGGCGGAGATGGTCGAGAAGACGGTAAAGGAGCTGGGTCGGGTGGACATCCTTATCAACAATGCGGCGTTCGCACGGGGCCCGGACCGCGTCCCGACCATCGAGATGGATGATGACATATTTCAGAAGGTGGTGGACATCAAGATACGGGGCACGTACCTGTGCACCAAGGCGGTGGCCAAGGTGCTAATTGCACAGGGCGAGGGAGGGAAGGTGGTCAACGTGGCATCGGTGGCGGGGAAGTCGGGGTCGGAGGACACGCTGGCGTACTGTGCGGCCAACTTCGCCCAGGTGGGGATGACGCAGACGCTGGCCCGGGAGCTGGGGCAGTTCAAGGTGAACGTCAATTGCGTATGCCCGGGCTGGGTGGACACTTCACGGCTTGACGGCCTGATGGTCGGGGACTGGTTCGACAGGATGGCGATGGAGACGCCCATTCGCAGGAACGGATCTGACGAAGAGGTGGGAGAGTTCGTGGCCTACCTGTGCACGAAGGCACCATCCTGGATACACGGGCACTCCATCAACATGGACGGCGGCGCGTTCATGATGCACTACGGTATCCGGCCCGGCTGAT
>JAGWBF010000099.1 GCA_021296025.1 Dehalococcoidia bacterium
GCATCGGCGTGGTGATCAGCATGTTCACGGCATACACCGTGAGCAGGAACCTCCTCCAGATATCCGCGTTGACGCCCTTCGGAAGGCACATGTCCCTATTTTCGCCGGAGCCTCGAAGGCAGCCGGGCGTCGCAGCGGGGAGAGACAGGTAGATGGATATCGTAGGAAACAGGCGCTGGTACTTCCTAATCTCCGCCCTGCTTCTCCTGCCGGGGATCATATCTCTTATCGTTCCGCCAGCTTTGAGGCCTGGAATCGACTTCACCAGCGGGACCGCTATAACGATCGTTGCCGAAAGGCCCGTATCCGAGGCTGATCTCCGGACTGTCTTCACCGATCTGGGACATCCCGAAGCCCTCATACAGAAGACCGGCTCCACTACGGCCTTCGTCCGCACCGATGTGCTGGAAGAGGGATTGGTCCAGCCGGACGGCTCTACGGTTTCTGAGCTGTCCCTGGTGGAAGGGGAGCTGATGGCGCGCCTGGGGGTGGATGTCCAGATTGTGGCTGGTGAGACGGTCGTCTATGCCATCGTCCTTGTGATCATTGCCGCCGGAGGCATTCTGGCCTATGTGACCTGGGCCTTCCGGTCCATTCCCAACTCTTTCCGCTACGGTGTCGCCGCCATAGTTGCCCTTGTCCATGACCTGCTGCTCATCGTGGGCATATTCTCCATCCTGGGAAAGGCCATCGACCTGGAGGTCAATGCTATGTTCATAGTTGGCCTCCTAACCGTCATGGGCTACAGCGTCAACGACACCATCGTCGTCTTCGACCGCATCCGGGAGAATGTGGCCCGTAACGTGGACCGCCCCCTGGCAGGGGTGGTAAACGCCAGCATCATGGAAAGCATGGGTCGTTCGCTGAACACCAGCATGACAACCACCTTCGTGCTGCTGGCCCTGCTCCTCTTTGGCGGGGCCACTTTGCGGGAGTTCGTGCTGGTGCTGGCCATAGGAGTCATCATAGGCACATACAGCTCCATATTCATCGCCAGCCAGTTCCTTGTCGCTTGGGACCGGGGAGAGATCAGGAAGGTGCTGAGCAAGCTCAGGCTGGCCCGCCCGGCCAGACAGACCTAACAGGGTCTCCCCGACCAAAACGCTCTCGGAGGCTTACTATGAAGCTGGGCGCTCATGTGTCCACGGCCGGAGGCCTGGACAAAGCCATCGACCGGGGAGTGGAGATCGGGTGCGAAGCCATCCAGATATTCGGCTCCTCCCCCCAAGCCTGGGCTTATAAACCACCTCCCACCGAACAGACTGATGCCTTCCGGGAGAAAGCCCACGAGCAGGGCATTGGCCCGGTCTTCTTTCACGGCATCTACCTGGTAAACCTGGGGTCCGCCGACCCGAACCTGGTCGAGAAGGGCATAGGCTCCCTGATCAACTACATGCACCTGGCGGCCGAGATAGATGCTGGAGGGGTGATATTCCACCCCGGCAGTCACAAGGGAGCAGGGTACGAGGGCATCCTGGACCGCACCGTCGCGGCCATAGAGCAGGTGCTGGAGAACAGCCCGGAGGGGCCGTACCTGACGCTGGAGAACACGGCCGGGATGGGCCAGCACATCGGGGCTAAGCTGGAGGAGCTGGGGCGCATCATCAGAGGCGTCAATGAGGCCCATCGCCACCGCCTGAGGATTTGCCTGGACACTCAGCACTCCTACGCGGCAGGATACGACGTTGCCACCAGGGATGGGCTGGAGGCTATGCTGGCCGAGTTCGATGAGATGATCGGACTGGACAGACTGGCGGCCGTCCATGCCAACGACTCCAAGTACGTCCTCGGGGCCGGAGTGGACCGACACGAGAACATCGGCCAGGGGTACATCGGCTTGGAGGGCTTCGAGAACATCATCGCCAACCCTGCCTTCAAGGACCTCCCCTTCTTCCTCGAGGTGCCCGGGTTGGAGGGCAAGGGCCCGGACAGGGAAAACCTGGATATCCTGAAGGATATGCGCTCCCGGCTTGCCCCCGAAGGCTGATGCAGCTGTCCCACCGGGAGTTCCAAGACCTTGTGCGCCGGGCCTATAACGAGCTGCCCGGCGAGATAATGACGTCCATCGAAAACGTTGCCATTCTTGTCGAAGACTGGCCGTCCCCCGAAGACCTGGAAGATGGGGGCATAGACCGCAGGGAGCAGCTCTTCGGCCTGTATAAGGGCGTCCCCCTTCCTGAGCGAGGGGACTTTCTGCCCTTGCTCCCCGACAGCATCACCCTGTTCAAGAGGCCCATCGAACTGGTGTGCGGCACCTGGGAGGATGTGGTGCGGGAGGTGCGGACCACACTGCTGCACGAGGTGGGCCACTACATGGGCTTCGACGAGGAGGACCTGGAGGAGATGGGGTACGGCTAGCTGGCGCTATGCGCTTGTGCCACCTTTAACCCCGTGATATAACGTTGGCCAGCACCCATACCTTCGTCGATACTCTGCTCGGAGCCTTCCAAGTGGGCTCCTTATCCCCCCGAACCCATCGCTGGGATTCCTGTAGAGGCACATGGCAGTTATCGGACACAAGCAATATAGGAGGCTACATGGCGGACACCAAGATCACAGTTAGACTGAACGGGTCCTACTGGGTGGAAGGCCCCTTCGACCTGGTGGACCAGGAGGGGAACGCCTTCACCATCCCTGAGGGGGAGAGGGTGGCCCTTTGCCGGTGCGGCATGTCGAAGACCAAGCCCTTCTGCGACCTGACTCACCGAAATGAAGACTCTCTCTTCGACGCCCCGACCAAGGCAACCTAGAACGGAATAGATACAGCCTAGCCCCGGAAAATCCGTCGGAGCTTGCTGATGGAGTTGATGCGCTCCTCGGCCAGGCGGTCGGCGGCCTGGGAGGTGCTGACGCCGTCCCGGCGGGCGATATCCAGTACCCTTTCTACGGTGTCGTATATGCGCAGGGTCTTCTCTCTGGCCCGGTCTTCGTTATACTGGGCGCCGACTTCGCAGGAGGCGTTTATCACCCCGCCTGCATTGATGATGTAGTCGGGGGCGTATAGTATTCCCCGTTCCTGGAGGGCCAGCCCGTCGTCATCGGTCAGCAGCTGGTTGTTGGCGCCTCCTGCCACTATGGAGCAACGCAACCGGGGAATGGTGTCGCTGTTAATCACGCCTCCAAGGGCGCAGGGGGCGAAGATGTCGCACTCCTGGTCATAGATGCTCTCCCCGGGGACTATGGTGGCTTCCATCTCCCGGGCTTTGTCCAAGGCGGCTTCGTTGATGTCGGTCACCATCATGCGCGCGCCCTCCTCCCGCAGATGGCTTGCGGTGTGGTAGGCGACCTTGCCAAATCCCTGGAAGGCCACGGTCCTGCCAGCCAGGGAGTCGGAGCCCCAGAGGTGCTTGGCACAAGCTTTCATGCCCATAAAGACCCCCAGTCCCGTCATGATGGCCGTATCGCCGCTTCCCCCCTCAGATATGGGCAGCCCCACCACATGGCGCGTCTCCAGCCGGATGTACTCCAGGTCCCGGATGGTGGAACCTACGTCGGTGGTGGTGATGTACCGGCCTCCCAGGGAGTCCAGGAACCGGGCGTAAGCTCTGACCATGGGCTCGGACTTGTCTTTGACGGGATCGGCCATGATGATGGCCTTCCCGCCACCGAAGGGCAGGTCGGCGGCAGCCGACTTGTAGGTCATGGCCCTGGACAGCCTGAGTACATCGGTAAGGGCATCCTCTTCGGACTTGTGGGGCCAAATTCGCACCCCTCCCAGTCCGGGGCCCAGGGTGGTGTTATGGATTGCTATGAACCCGCGAAGGCCCGCCGACTCTTCGGAGAAGGCCACGACCTGTTCGTGCCCGTTGTCCTGCATATAGCTGAGAATACCCATATTCCGCCTCCTTAGAGGGAATTATAGAGCAGCCACCTGCGCCCCTATAACGGGATTCTTGCGCAGGTACGGCCCACTTCCCACCGATGCGCCGGGTAAACGGCTGCGTTGACGGCCCCAAGCCTGCACCATACAATACCCTCTGTTCCAAGGGCATGACCTAATCATGCCATCATTCACAATAGTTGGGAGGAGCCATGAAACTAGTATTCTTCGATGATTTCCGGCTTGGGGCCCTGAAGGGCGACAATGTGGTGGACATAGGCAGCGCCGTCAGCGGCGTGGCCCACACATCGCCCCAAGACCTGATCAGCCGGGTCATCGCCGATTTTGGCAGCCACAAAGGGGCCATCGAGAGGGCCATCAACGACTCGGCGGGAGTCCCCGTTTCCCAGGTTAGGCTCCGCGCTCCCCTGCCCGAGCCGCCCCGCATCGTTGCCATGGCGGTCAACTACATGGAGTACGGCACCAGGGAACGGGCCGCCGACATCGACGCTTTCCACAAGTCCCCCAGCTGTGTCATCGGCAACGGCGACACCGTGGTGCTGCCCGAGTGCCAAGCCACCATCTTCGAGGCTGAGGCAGAGCTGGGCATCGTCATCGGAAAGACAGCCAGCAGGGTTCAGCCCAAGGATGCCTACGACCACATATTTGGCTACACCAACTTCATCGATGTGTCGGCCAGGGGGTTCCGTCCCGAGAACCGGGGCAGCTTCTTCTGGGGGAAGACATGGGACACCTTCGGGCCCATGGGTCCCGCCATAGTCACCGCCGACGAGGTAGCCGACCCGATGAACATCAACATTCGGAGCTGGATCAACGGAGACCTGTACCAGGACTACCCGACCAGCGACATGGCCAACGCCATTCCCCGGATCATCGAGTGGGTGAGCTGGCTCACCACCTTGAAGCCCGGCGACATAGTTGCCGCTGGCACCAACCACCAAGGGCTTTCGGGGGTCCAGAACGGCGACCGCATCGAGCTGGAGACCGACGGGCTGGGCAGGCTGACTGTGCACGTACGCGACGATCTGGGCAGGGAGTGGCCCCGTACTACGCGCCACGACAAGACCCCTGAGCAGATCCAGGCCATCGCAGGCCCGGCGCCTCTGGACCGCATCGGCGCCTAAGGGCGCCGGTCCCCCCTTGGCGGGGGGTGCAGTAAGGCACTAGATTCCCGCGTGCACTGGAATGACGGTAAGGGTGTCGCCGTACCGGCGTTGCTGGCTTCCAGGTGCGCTACTTAATCGCAATGGGATGTCGGGCCCCCGGCCTGGCTTTCCTGGATTGCGGCCTTCGCC
>JAGWBF010000100.1:0-4564 GCA_021296025.1 Dehalococcoidia bacterium
TCAGCATCTACGGCATCGCCCGAAAGGGTTACGTCGACTCGGCGGTGGTGAAGGCCCCCATGGAGTTCAAGTCCCAGGCCTACATCGAAGACATCTTGGAGCTTTACGTCCGGGTGTCCCACATCGGCAACACCAGCTTCACCATCGACACCGAGATATACCACCGGGAGTCGGGCAGGCTTGTTGCCTCTACCCAGGTTGTGTATGTGGGCTACGACGTGGCGACAGCCTCCAAGCGCCCGATGCCCCAAGAGCTCAAAGATATTATCCAGCATTATGAGGAAACGGGGGAGGTCCTGACCCTGGAAGGCTTTCCTGGTCTCAGGGACGCAGCGGAGAGCTAGCGTCGCCCCGTCCCGGTGTCCCACCTTCCGGTGCGGCTTAGCCCTACGCCCGGCAGCCAGGGGCGTAGGGTTCTAAAGCGCTTCATGAGGGCTGCCACAACTCTGGGGCCTTTTCTTGACACTGCCTGAGGGCTTCTCTACCATTCGGTCTTGGAACCATATCTCCACAAGTACTCCGCCCGGACTTACCGGCACCCCAAGGCACCCATTCTGAACGTGGAAGTTGCACATGCCCATCGATAACGATCATGAACTGGCTTACGCACCGGTATCCCATCTCCGAAAACTGATCGACGACAGGCAGGTCTCTGTTCCTGAGCTTACGGAGATGTTTCTCAGGCGGATAGAAGCCCACAACCCTAAGCTGAACGCCTACCTAACTGTTACGGGCGACCTTGCCATGCGCTCCGCAGAGGAAGCACAGCGGGAGCTGGACCAGGGTCGCCATCGTGGTGTCCTCCACGGCATACCCATCTCCATCAAGGATTTGGAGACAACCAGGGATGTGACCTCCACCATGGGCAGCCTGGTGTTCCGGGAGCACGTTCCGGGGGAGGACTCGGTGGCTGTGGAGCGGGTGAAGGAGGCGGGGGCCATTATCCTGGGCAAGACCAACACCCCCGAATTCGGGATGTCGGGCACTACCGAAAACCGCTTGGGAGACCATTGCCGCAACCCGTGGAATTTGGAACGGACGGCCGGTGGCTCCAGCGGCGGGGCCGGGGCGGCCCTGGCGGCGGGTTTGTGCGCCGTTGCCACGGGCAGCGATGGCGGGGGATCCATTCGGATCCCATGCAGTTTCACCGGCACCTTCGGCATCAAGCCAACTCAGGGCAGAGTGCCGCGTTATGGAGGTGTGGGAAAGCCCTCTTTCAACACCCACTCCCAGTCGGGGCCGATGACCCGAACGGTACTGGAGAGTGCCCAGCTCCTGCAGATCCTCGCTGGACACGATAGCCGCGACCCGGGCTGCATGCGGGAAGAACCCCCGGATTTTGTCGGAGGCTTGAATGACGGTGTGCGGAGATTGAAGGTCGCATGGAGCCCTGATTTTGGGTATGCCCCCGTGGACGAAGAGGTGCTCGCGGCAGCATCCAAGGCGGCCAAGGTGTTCGAGGAGCTGGGCTGCATCGTAGACGAGCCGGGCCTGGTCTTGGACGACCCCTTCCCTGCCTTTTGGGACATGTTCAGCGTCGCAGGGGCCACATCCTATGGACATCTGCTTGATGACCACCGGGGCGAGCTAAGCCACTACGCCGTCAAGACCATTGAGCACGGCTTGGGGCGCACCTCGTCGGACTACTCCAGGGCACTGCAAAGGATGGTCCAACTGGTGAGCCAAATGGAGGACTTCTTCGGGGAGTTCGATCTGCTTCTCAGCCCGACGATGGCCGTCCCCGCCTTTCCGGTGGAGGAGCATCCCACGGTAATCGCAGGCCGGGAAGTAGACCCCTGGTGGGGCTACATCCCTTTCACCTTCCCGATCAACATGACCGGACAAACGGCCGCCAGCATACCCTGTGGCTTTTCCTCGGACGGCCTGCCTATCGGCTTGCACATCGTGGGCAAGCGGGGGGGCGAGGCCAAGGTGTTGAGGGCCTGCGCGGCCTTCGAGTCGGCCCGCCCTTGGGCAGACCGGCGCCCGCCGGGGTTCTAGGCATATGGGGCAAAGGACAGCCCGGCGGCCTACTCCTCGCGCAGGAAGTCCAGGACTATGCTGTTGAACTCCCGGGGCTTCTCGTACTGGGGCGAATGCCCGCACTCCTCGATCACCTTCAGCCTTGCGTTGGGCAACGCTGCCTGGTAGAGCTCTCCGCATTCCAGGGGTATAAGGGCGTCCTGCCGTCCCCATAACAACAGCACTCTGGACTTGATCCTGGGCAGCAGACCTGTCAGTCGCGGGTCGTGCATATAGGGCTTCCAGGTCAGGCGCGCCGCCATCTCCCGGTTCCTCTCGGCCAGCTCGCGATGCTCCGGAGTGGGTTCAGTCCCGAAGAACTTGTCGTACTCCGGGGCCTGCTTGGGGTCGTAAAACATCTTCTCCAACACTTCCGGACCCGAGATCAGAAAGATGTCGGTCATCTCGGCTTGGGCGGGCTTCAGCCCGGCGGAACCTACGAGGACCAACCGGTTGAAGACCTTGGGGCACATCACGGACATCTCGGCGGCGATCCACCCACCCAGGGAGAAGCCGATGACGTCGATACCCTCCAGTCCCATTTCTTCCAGCATCCATAGATAAAAGCAGGCGGTGTCCGGGACGGTTTCAAGCCACGGGGGAAGGTCCGATGTTCCGAAGCCCGGATGGGAGGGGGCGAGCACCTCGTAATGCTTGGCCAGCTCCTCCTGGTACGAAAGGTAGGCTCGGTTGCCTCCGGAACCATGAAGAAGGAGCAAGGGCCGACCGCTGCCGATGCGCAGCAACTGCACCCCGGCTTCAGCCACGAAGACCCGGTCTTCCCTCCATTCAATTGGGCCAGTTGATGTCACGGTACGAAGCTCCCTCTCTTAATTGGTGCAGCCCGAGCTTACTCGTTGGGCTTCCCTCTACTGAAGATATAGGGAGCCAGGAAGAACAGGCATGCCACCAGGAAAACGATGCTGGCAGCTAGCGCCCAGACATCCCGGACTATAGAACTTCCAATGATAAATAGGGTGGCTGAAACAAGGAATGCCAACCAGCCCACGAGGTGCAATTTACCCTGCAAATTGGCGCCTTACGTCGTCCAACGCCAGAGTCGCTGGTTACTTGGCATTGGCAGCGCGGATCGCCAGGGCCCTGGGTTCCACGTCGCCGGTCACGGTCCTGACAACCAGGTTGGCATCAATGGCATCGGCAACGGCGGGATAACCAGCCCGGCGCACCATGGAGGGCAGCTTTCCGTCCTTGAACTGGTCCAGTGTCCACTTCAAGGGGTCGGGCGCTACAGTCTTGTCCCAAGCGTAGCGGATATCCTTGTTCCTTGTCCCGTAGTGGTAGTGGGGTCGGTTCTCGAAGCAGTCGAAGGCTAGAAGCTCGATCTCCTGGCCTGCCACGTCACTCAGTACGTGAATGGCAAGGCCGCGGTCGTTTATCCTGGGGATCTCCCTGAATTCCAGGCCGAACTTGATGTTCCCTGCCTCGATAACCTCATCACCGCGGTTGTGGATGACGGTCTTCCTCTCCTTGGCGGCCAGCTCTCGACCGCAGGCCTCTAGCTCGTCCAGCTTGGACGCTACCAGGTCAGGGTCCAAGCTGCCAGCGATGTCGTCGTAGCCTGCCCGCTGGATCATCTGGGGAAGACGCGTCCTGAGCTGCTTGAGGGTCCAGCCCAGGGGATTGCCCGTGGTGGTCTTGTCCATGAAGATACGTTCGTTCTTGTTCTGAGGACCGTAGTGGTAGTGAGGGTTCTGGTCGAAGCAGTCGAAGCGGAGCAGCTCCACCAGGTTCCCGTCCTGATTACCCACGACCTGAATGGAAACGCCCTGGTCGGAATTGGCGGCATCCCGGTTGTCCCGGTACTGGATGGCGAAGCAGACAGCGCCAGCTTCAATCTTCGTGTCGGCTATGTCCATGATCTTCCTCCTCTTGGCGTCGGGGAATTTCTAGATTGCATTATAGCTTAGCCATGTTGGCAGGTAAATAATGAGGTAAGGCCCGGCCGGCTTGGGGTCCCATAGCCGGGCGCTTCTTTCATGGGATAGCCTACCTTCCACACCCTGGGGGATTCCCCGTGTCGTAGGTGGTCTCGGAAACCACCCTTCCCCCGGCGTCGTTGAGGACGGCTACATCTGCCTCCGTGTTGTTCCACAGGGAAGAACCGGACCCAAAACTGAAACCTCCCCAGCGGGAGTGTACCTGGTTGGTATAGACACGGATGACCTCCCCTGGGCCTAAAGAGTAGGCGGGGAAGGTGAACTCCTGGTTCCTGTCATCCCTGTCCTTCAGCACCCATCCAGCCAGGTTCTGGGCCCCGCCGGAGTTTGCGATCTCGACGTACTCATCGGCCTCGGATCTCGGCACTTCTCCATCGAATAGTATGCATACGATGCGGACGTCAGATGGCTCCGCGGGCTCATCTGTCGGTTCGGGTGGAGGAGCAGGCTCATCCGTCGGCTCGGGCGGTGGAGCAGGCTCGTCTGTCTGCTCGGGTGGAGGAGCTGGCTCGTCTGTCGGCTCGGGTTGAGGAGCGGGTGCGCCCGTTGGCTGCGGTAAGAGAGGTGGCCCCTGAGTGGCTCCA
>JAGWBF010000100.1:4585-5679 GCA_021296025.1 Dehalococcoidia bacterium
CTCGTTTGTCGGTTCGGGTGGAGGAGCAGACTCGTTTGTCGGTTCGGGTGGAGGAGCAGGCTCGTCTGTCGGCTCGGGCGGAGGAGCAGGCTCGTCTGTCGGCTCGGGTAGAGGAGCGGGTGCGCCCGTTGGCTCCGGTAAGAGAGGTGGCCCCTCAGTGGCTCCAGACGTCGGAGTAAGAGCGGGAGTGGGAAAGAGTGTATTTGTTGGGGTCGGCCTCGGAGGGGAAGTCGGAGTAGGCTGGCTACTCGTCGGCGTGGGATTGACAGAAGTTCCCCCGTCATTCGAAAGAGGAATGGAGGTTGGCGTTTGAGTGTGAAGAGACTCTACACTGTCTGCTGTGGGCGACGGGATCTCCGCCTCCGTAGGGGTAGCCGCACCAGTCTGGCCTTGACCGCCGCAGGCAACTAAAGCCCCTGTCATTCCCAATGTCGCCAGGACCGCCCAGATCGACGCCTTATGACACAGGTTCATGCTATCCTCTACATACTCCTCTCTATCGCAGAACCCGACATTGGCCCCACGTCCGCCGCTACCTTATCCATCCTAACTGCAATTCGGGGCATTTGCCTGTGAGCCAGCCAGCCAACAGCCTCCGGTGGCAAGGAGCATCGAACCTCTCGAAGCATAGCAGAGTAACGTCTTCCAACTTGGGCGAGTCCTCATGCATCCATTGGCGCATCGGCTCGCTGGACGCGTACCGTCGCTCCAAGGAATCTAGGTAGATGGGCGTGTAGTCCTCGAAATCGATCTCGCCGCCTCGGTAAGCGCGGACCAACTCCCGTTCTGGATAGAAGAATGGAAGGGTATCCCACTGCACCCTCCTGCCCCTGGGATGGCCGCGGGAGATCCGGAAGGGCTGGCCCACCCAGTCCTGGGGGTCGTAGAAGCTGGCAGTATGAAGTGGCATGGTGTCGTGGGGCTAGGCTTCGATCCGTCTAAAGGGGGTGCTTTTGGGGCAGTCCAGGGCGTCTTGGGTACTTGTGCGGTGTAGGGGATGCCTTGTGAACCACCACGGCAACCCGGTCATCTTCTAGGCCCTGAATGTCCTCTACCGGAACAACCTGGCGAAGTTTCCCCCCCAGCACGTTTAT
>JAGWBF010000101.1 GCA_021296025.1 Dehalococcoidia bacterium
ATGTAGGGGAGGCCTCCGTGCTCCGAGGTAAGCCGGCTTATGGTGAGCACCGCGCCGGTGATGATGAGCACAGCCATGGCGGTACCCACAAGGTGCCGGAAACGCCTTCCCGCCTCGGCATAGCCGGGCAAACCTTGGGCAGCCGAAGCCCTGACAGCCGGCCTGAGTACCAGGAAGTAGAAGATTCCGCCTCCAACCCATGCCACAGCCGCAATTGCGTGAAGCCACCTGATTGCCAGGAGAAGAACATCAGTGAAGCTCATGGAGTCTTTCGAGGCGCGGTCATACGTTTGCGCAATTCTAGGAAGGGAAGGGCTGGTAGTCAAACCATCCTATCTGGACTGCAAGGGGTGGAGGGGGAATGTGCGCCGGACCAGCAACTTTTGTCCCATAAGAGTCCCAGATATGCTAGATATCTGTGCCAGCGGTGCCTGAACCTTGTTGACACTCCTGGGATTAGTTCCTAGAATCTGTCCAATCTCGGAACCTGGTGCCCGATGGAGGGGGGATGCGGGACTCCCAAGTAGGCAAGATCCTTTCTATAGACCACCCCATCTTGCAGGCGGGGATGCCCTGGATCTCCAATCCGGAGCTGGTCGCCGCCGTATCCAATGCCGGGGGCTTGGGCATCATTCACCCCACTGCTGGCATGGCTCCCGACGGCGACATCGTAGCCAACCTGCGGCAGAACCTGCGCTCGGTGCGCCGCCTGACGGGGAACCCTTTCGGAGTGGCCTTCTACCTGGGTAACCTCAGGGTTGAGGAGCTCGTGGATGTCGCCATAGAGGAGAGCGCCCGGATAGCGATCACCTACGGGGGAAGCCCTGCCCTCTTCACGGGTCTGCTAAAGAGCAACGATGTGCGGGTGCTACACCAGGTTTCGACGGTCCGCCATGCCCGGGGCGCAGAGTCCCAGGGGGTAGACATCATCATAGCCGAGGGGTACGAGGGCGGAGGGATGCGCGGGCCCGACGAGAACCCCAACCTTGTGCTCATCCCCCAGATCGTGGAGTCCATATCCATTCCCGTCGTTGCGTCAGGCGGGATCATGGATGCCCGGGGATTCGTTGCAGCCTTCGCCCTGGGTGCCCAGGGGATACAGATGGGCACCAGGTTCGTCGTAACCACCGAGTGCGCGGCCCACAGCACCTACAAGTCGGCCCTCATGGGCGCTATCGACACCGGCACGGTTGTGGCCGGCAGGTACCATCGTCCCACCAGACTGCTCAGGAGCGACGCCGCCCTTCGCCTGCGGGAAGATACTCCCGACGCCAACGTGGATGTAGCCGGCCAGTGGGATGCGGACATGGGGCCGATGCAGGCCCGCTCGGCCGTGCTGGACGGAAACCTCCAGGGCATCTCCTATTGCGGCGCGGGCGTAGGCATGGCTTCCGAGATGCTGGATGCCGGAGAGGTGATCAAAAGGCTGGTTGATGGGGCCCAAACTATAATCAACGAAATCCGCTAGCCGGTAGATTCTCCGAACACCGAAGGCGCATCCGCAGCACCGCCCTCGCCGTACGCTTCCATCTCCATAGCCAAGAGGCCCTCAGCCGTGCTCAACAGCCTCTGCTGCCGCGCCTCATCGGTACCGCGATCGTTCAGAAACATCTGCAGTGCATCCAGGGGGGTCAAGCCTTCGGCGGCGTCGGCAGAGATCCTTGTCCGCCTCTCTCCCTGCACCTCCTTCGTCAGGGAGGCCAGATGGTGCGCGCCCTTCAGCACCTCCCGGATCTCCCCATCCCGCAGGTGCACATCCATCTCGGCGGGCACCGTGATTCTCACCCTGACGATGGCCCCGGCGATATTCCGTCGCATAATCTCCTGGACCACCTTCCTGGTGGGGTCCAGGTCCTCTGAGGTCACCTTTACATCGATGGTGAGGAAAGGGCGGGTCTTGACTGGGACGAACTCGTAGCTGGCAAGGCGTCTTCCCTGGGGCGCTGACGGGTCTAGGTCCACCACGCAAAACCCCTTCACATCTCCCTCTTCGCTGAAGTCCACGGGCTGCAGGCTGCCCGAGTACACCATCATCGGAGCATCCCCCAGCACCTGGTGCTTGTGGATATGACCAAGGGCTATGTAGTCCAGCTGGGGCTTGTGTAACGCGCTGGGAAACAGGGTGTGGTCCCGTCCCACCATCATCGACTTCTCCGAGCTGGAAACGGCGCCGTTTATGGTGACGTGGGCGGACAGCACAGCCGGCACAGCCGGGTCCAGCTCATCTACAGCCACCTGGATGTGATCGGTGATGCGCCGTTCGATCTCCTGGGTAATTTCGCTTATGTTAAGCCCACGGGTCTCCTCCCGGGCCAGGAGCTTGCTGCGATTGGGCCAGGGCAGGGCCACGATCTGAACAGGCCCAGCCTTGGTGGGAATGGTGTAGGTGCGCAGATCGCTGCCCACGTGGAGACCCGGGACTTGCAGGGTGCCGAAGATCTCGACGGACGTGGCCCTCCCCACAGCATGGGGAAGGTCGTGGTTTCCCACCAGGAGGAAGGTTGATATGCCGGCGTCGGCCAGCCTGGACAACCGGAAGGCAAGCTCCCTCTGATGGGTCTGGGACGGGTCACGTCCTTTGTACGCATCCCCGGCCAGCAGCACCAGGTCCACGCCGTTGTTCAGGGCGTACTCCACCAGCTCATCCAGGGCATCGAGGAAGTCCAGTAGCCTCGTGGACAGCCCGGTCGCCGGGTCTGTCTGGCCGTGGTTTTCTACGCCGATGTGCAGGTCCGAGAAGTGGAGGATCCGCATCGGCTACAGACCTGCAGCCATCATCGGTCCTTGTCCAGCCTGTCTGCCAGCGCGCCGACAAGGCCTTCGATGGGCACCCGCTCCTGCTCCATGGTGTCCCGGTCCCGGATGGTTACGGCTTCGTCCTCCAGGGTGTCGAAGTCCACGGTCACGCAGTAGGGTGTCCCGATCTCGTCCTGGCGCCGGTACCTGCGCCCTATGCTCTGGGAGTCGTCGTACTGGGCGGCGAAGCGGCGCCGCACCATCTCGAACACCCTTCGGGCGGTGGGCACCAGCCTCTCATTCCGGCTAAGTGGGAGCAGGGCCACCTTGTAGGGGGCGATGTCTTTGTGGAACTTTAAGACGACCCGCACATCCGCCTTCTCGGCCGTCGGGCTGTCGGGCTCTTCATCGTAGGCATCCAGCAGGAAGGCCAGGGCCGCCCTGTCCACACCCCCCGACGGCTCAATAACATAGGGGTAGTACCTCTCCTTTGCGGCATCATCGAAGTAGGACAGGTCGTCGCCGCTGGCTTCGCCGTGGTGCCTCAGGTCGTAGTCGGTGCGGTTGGCGATGCCTTCCAGCTCGCCCCATCCCCAGGGGAACCTGTACTGGATGTCATAGCAGTCCCGGGCGTAGTGGGCCAACTCATCCTCGCCGTGGCGCCGGAGTCGCAGGTTCTCCTCGCGGATTCCGTAGCGAATGTACCAAGCCATCCGCTCTTTCACCCAGGCATCCAGGCACTCATCATCGGTGCCCGGCTTGACGAAGTACTCGATCTCCATCTGTTCGAACTCGCGGGTCCTGAAGGTGAAGTTCCCGGGGGTGATCTCGTTCCTGAAGGCCTTGCCGATTTGGGCAATCCCGAAGGGGAGCTTGCGACGGGAGGACACCAGGACGTTAGCGAAGTTGACGAAGATGCCCTGGGCTGTCTCGGGCCGAAGATAGACCTGGTTGGCCGAATCCTCGGTGGGGCCCATGAAGGTCTTGAACATCAGGTTGAATTGCCTGGGGTCCGTCAGCGGCCCGCCGCAGTCGGGACAGCCCGACCCCTCGGGTAGGTCCTCCAGGCGGAAGCGGTGATGGCACTCCCGGCACTCGACCAGGGGGTCCGAAAAGCTCTCGACGTGGCCGCTGGTTACCCACACCTGGGGGTTCATGAGAATGGCCGCATCCAGGCCCACCACATCGTCCCGTTCGTGGACCACCGAGCGCCACCAAGCGTCCTTGACGTTGCGCTTTAGCTCCACGCCCAGGGGTCCGTAGTCCCACGTGGCGTTCAGCCCGCCGTAGATCTCGCTGCTCTGAAAAACGAATCCCCTCCTCTTGGATAAGGAGAGGATTTTGCCCATTTCCGGTTGCTCTAGGTAACGGGGCAAGTATGTGACCTCCCTGGTGACGATGGTGGAACGGTGGGGCCTCTGATAGTGGGGGGTACCCTGCTGCCGACGGAGGGCCGGTAGCTAAACACAGAGTAGCAACTGCCCTGGTGCATGTAAAGATGAATCGTTTGCCTTGCCCCTATCCTTGCTATAAAATCCCCTTCGCTTGTTTCCTGCGGCCATCCGGCCGCGCCAGCTTGTCCAGGAAGGGTGCATGGACGGAGGCATATTCGAAGGGGTCAAGGTGCTGGACATCAGCCAGGACATCGCCGGCAGCTTCTGCGCCCGGCTCCTGGGAGACTACGGCGCCGATGTGATCAAGGTCGAGCCCTCCTCCGGCGCTGACCTGCGACGAATGGGTCCCTTCTTCAAAGACGACCCCCACCCCGAGAAGAGCCTCTTCTTCCTGATCGCCAACCTGAACAA
>JAGWBF010000015.1 GCA_021296025.1 Dehalococcoidia bacterium
AGAAGCATGGGAGGGTTTCATGCGCACTCCAGCCGAGCTTCGGACAATTTCCCGGCCCTTACTCGCAGGCGTCGAACAGCGTGTCCATGTGGGGGGCGTCGCACAGGGGCCAGTAAGTGAACCACACCTCGCCTGCGATGTCATCCTCCCTTATCGAGCCCCAGCTTCGGGAGTCCTGGCTGTCGGTGCGGTTGTCCCCAAGAACAAAGTACTCGTCCTCCCCCACCCTGCAATTGGAGGTGTGGGGAATGCAGAGCATATCTCCGACGCGGTCAGACCTGTCCAGGTAAGGCTCTTCCAGCTCCTCGCCGTCGATGAACACATGCCCTTCCCGGATCTCGACCCGCTCACCGGGAAGCCCGATAACTCGCTTGACGAAGCTCATATCCGACCCACCGGCCCTCTGGAAGACTATGACATCTCCCCGTTCCGGCGAGCCTGCGAAGGGTGTGTAACTCGCCGTCCCCGACGGCGAGTCCCAGAAGGGCACCAGGTTGTCCAACCTGTCCAGGTCCATGCGCAGATAGGAGAGTTTGTTGACCATCAGGAACTGGGCATCTTCCAGGGTAGGTTCCATACTATGCCCGTCCACCCGATAGTTCTGGACGCTGATCTGGATGACGAACAGCACGATCAACGCCAAGACAAGGGCTTCCATCAATTCTCGTACGATAAGTGCCATATGGGAAAGTCGGACTCCGGAGACCTGATAGCCGGATTATAGACCTGCCCTTATATCCACGCCATTCTGGGGGCATAACATGTCGCAGCCGATACGGCCGGAGGGAGGACCCCCTTCCTTGTCCCTAATTCCCCAAACTGGTACAATCCCGTGTGTCTGCATAAAGCCACTCATTCCAGTTACGAACTAATCGGCAACCTTGGACCATCGGATCACCCATGAAGATAGCGCTGGTTTCACCTTATGATTTCACATGGCCTGGGGGTGTCACCGCGCATATCTCCCAGCTTGGTCACCAGTTCTCCCACATGGGTCACGAGGTGGAGATACTGGCGCCCCACTCCCCCGCCCGGGACTCCGAGCCCAGTCTCAACTTCGTGCCCTTGGGGAGGTCCGTTCCCATACCCACGGGAGGCTCCATAGCCCGTCTTTCCCTCTCCCTCTGGCTCCACCGCAAGACCAAGCGAATCCTGGAGGAGAAAGAGTTCGACCTGGTCCACTTGCACGAACCCCTCATGCCTGTTCTCCCGCTCACCGTTCTCCAGTGCTCTAACACCGTCAACGTGGGCACCTTCCACGCCTTCTACGGGCGCTTCCGCAACTATGGCTGGTCCCATCGGCTGCTCAAGCGATGGTTCAACAAGTTGGATGGCCTCATCGCCGTATCCCCTGCTGCCCACCAGTACGTCAGCCGTTTCTTTCCGGGGAACTACAGGATCATTCCCAATGGCATCGATGTGGACCATTTCGCCACAGCGGGGAAACCCATTCCCGAGCTGCAAGATGGCAAGACCAATATCCTGTTCGTGGGACGATTGGAGAAGCGGAAGGGCCTCAGGTACCTGCTGGAGGCCTTCGGGATGCTGAAGTGGGAGCATCCCAATGTACGACTGCTGGTCGTTGGCCCAGGAAGCCTGGACAAGGACTGCCACCGAGTCCTTGGAGAGAGGAACCTGCAGGATGTTGTGTTCCTGGGAGGTGTCCCATACCAGGACCTTCCTTCTTACTACGCCAGCGCCCACATATTCTGCTCTCCTGCCACTGGGCGGGAGAGCTTCGGCATCGTCCTGTTAGAAGCGATGGCTGCCGGCCGGCCAATCGTGGCAACTTCCATCGAGGGGTACTCCTGCGTGGTGACCCACGGTGAGCAGGGGCTGCTGGTGCCCCCCAAGGACAGCGCCTCCCTAGCTGTAGCACTGGGACGGCTGGTGGCGGACGGAGATTTGCGCAGCCAGATGGGTTTGATGGGGCGGCAGTCGGTAGAGCAGTACCGATGGGAGAAGATAGCCCGCATGGTCATGGACCACTACGAGAATCTGATGGGAGCTCCCAATGCCTCGGTTGCCGGGCAGAGACCGCTTTAGATCGGCGGTACTAAAGTACGTCGAGCTGCCAGGGGCGCACCTGTTCCACCGCCTTGGCCTGACTCCCAACATGATCACCCTGATGGGATTCGGCATTTGTGCCGCGGCGGCCGTCCTGGTGGGCGCCGGGTACATATGGGTGGGTGGGATAGTGTTCCTGGCCGGAGGCATCCTGGACCTCTTCGACGGCGCCCTGGCAAGGCTTACGGATCAGGCGACACCCTTCGGCGCGCTGCTGGACTCGGTGATGGACCGCCTCGGGGAAGCCGTCCTGTTCCTGGGAATCGCCATCTATGTCCTGCGTGAGGACTTCTCCGAGGACCGCACCCTTCTTGCCATTGTGGCGGTGGTTCTGGCCCTTATCACCTCCCAGATGGTCAGCTATTTGCGGGCCAGGGGGGAATCCCTGGGTATCGACACCAGGGCAGGGCTGATGACCCGGCCGGAGCGGGTGGTGCTGCTTTCGGCAGGCCTGATGGCTGGAATTGCCAGCCTGCGCCCCCTGGAGGTCATCCTGGCAGTCATAGCTGCCATCTCCTTCATTACCCTTCTCCAGCGCCTCTTTCACGTGCGCAGTCGAGTGGATAACGTCGCCGATCCGTTGTAAAATTAGGCCAATCTGTCGCATAGCGGAGGCTGGATGGCAATCATCCCGGACCAGGACCGGAACGACCTTAAGAGAGACCTCCGGAAGAATCTGAAGAACGATGTGACCATCAAGTTCTTCGGCCAGGGGTCCTCCCTTCTTGCCGTGCCCGGCAGGGAGTGCCGCTACTGCCCCCAGACCCAGGAGCTGATGGAAGAGTTGACCGGCCTTTCGCCCAAGCTGCACCTGGAGGTGTACAACTTCTACACCGACACCGAAGCGAGGGACAAGCTGGGCGTCGAGCGAATTCCGGCCATCGTGCTGGGGGACGGAGGCAGCTCCAGGTTGAAGTTCTACGGCATCCCCTTGGGCCCCGAGCTCTATGCCCTGACCGACAGCGTAAAGACCATGTCCCGGGGGGTCAGCCCACTGAGTATGGAGTCCCGCAAAAGTCTCCGCAAGGTCAACCAGCCGGTGCACATACAGGTGTTTGTCACACCCTCTTGAGGGTACTGCCCCAGTGTGGCCAGGTTGGCCCACTCAATAGCCCTGGAGAACTCTAACATCACAGCCGACGTTATCGAAGTGGAGGAGTTCCCTAACCTAGCTCAAAGATACACGGTGCGCAGCGTGCCCAAGACGGTGCTCGGAAATATCGGCCCCATGTCCGGCATAGCTCCGCCCATCCAGTTCGTGGGAGCGGTAACCGAGGCCCAGTTCGTCGAGAAGGTGCTGGAAGAAGGCGTGGGCGAATCCGAAGGAATCACAAAATAGCCTAACGGCTAGCGCGGGGTGCAATTGGCGCAGGAGATAACAGGAGACCTTCAAGGCCAGGGACTACGGGTAGCCATCGTGGTTTCCCGCTTCAACGACTTCGTAACCTCCACTATGCTGCGGGGAGCTGTGGATGGGCTTTCCAGGCATGGGGTGCAAGATGACGACATCCTGGTCGCCTGGGTCCCCGGGGCCTTCGAGCTTCCATCCTGTGCCAAGACCTTGGCCGAGACTGGCCGGTACGATGCTGTCATCTGCCTGGGGGCGGTGATACGGGGCGAGACGTCCCACCACGACCTTGTGGCCAGCCAGGCAGCCTCGGGAATAAACAGGGCTTCCCTGGACACTGGTGTGCCGGTGATATTCGGAGTGCTGTCAGCGGAAAACATCGATCAGGCCATCAACCGGGCTGGGGGCAAGCAGGGTAACGTGGGGTACAGCTCTGCCGCTGCTGCCATCGAGATGGCCCGCCTCAACCAGGCCATCAAGGGCCTCGGCAGCGACTAGCCCCAAGGGATAATCGTGTCTGGGGACCCCTTATGGCAAGCCTCCCGGGCCGGGCGGCTTCGCTCATCCCTACTTTAGCGACCAGGAGGCATCATGACCGCCGTCGATAGGCTGATGGAAGGGGCCGTGGATATCCATGTCCACTTCGCTCCCGACCCCAAGGTGGACCGCCGGGCGGGTGCCCTGGAGATCGCCAGGAGCGCCCTGGCCTCAGGTATGAGGGGCATAGTCCTCAAGAGCCACGAATATCCCGCTCACCCTGTCGCCTACACGGTGGCCCAGATGGTGCCGGACCTTGCCGTCATCGGCGGCATTACCCTGAACCTGGAGGTCGGAGGACTGAACCCCACAGCGGTAGAAGCGACCGCCGATATGGGGGGCCGGGTGGTGTGGATGCCCACCCATTCCGCCGAGGTTGATCGGAAGCGCCGGGGACTGGAGGGGGGGATTAACATGCTGGATCCATCAGGGCGCCTTCTCCCCGAGGTGTACTCCATACTGGAAACCATAAAGCTCCACGACATGGTTCTGGCAACGGGACACATCTCCACCAAGGAGAGCATGGCCCTCGTGGATGAGGCTCGAGACCTGGGAATAAACCGCATCGTCATCACCAACGCCTCCACCATGTCCTTCCTTACGGGGATGACCCTTGAGGATATGAAGGCCCTGGCCGCCAAGGGTGCCTACATTGAGCACTGCATACACGCAATGATGCCCCTGACCTACAGGCAGGAGCCGGGACAGCTCCTGGAGATAGTGCGAGCAATCGGTCCGGAGCATTGCATCATCAGCTCCGACTTCGGCCAGGAGTTCCATCCCATGCCGGCGGAGGGCCTGCGCATGGGAATCGCCACCCTGCTGCAGGTGGGCTTGGATGAGGTGGAGGCGGGCATCATGGTGAAGGAGAATCCCTCCCGCCTTATAGGTCTGTAAGAACAGGACTCTACACGGTCGACCCAGGTGTCGGGGGCTTCACACGCGACCTCCCAGGTTTCCCATGATGAGAAGTGCCGACTGCTCCGGCCCGGGCTCGGTCCAACGATGGAGCTGTTAGGAACGCGCTCCCCAGGAAGAGTAGCGCCGGACCGCCGGGTCCGGGCGCGACCTTGCCAACTTCAGACAGCGGACCATCACGGCTTTGGCCGCCATGGTCGATTGCCGCCCCAGCATCCTGGCCAGCAGGGACACACCCAAGAGGGCCCCACGGCACACCAAGGCGGCCAAGGCAAAGAAGCTCTCCGCACCCTGGGTCAGGTTCCCCGACTCCACCTGGGCAAAAGGATGGAAGCCCAAGCTCGTGCGATGCTCACGATAGTTGGCGTCGGGGACCCATTGCCCAAACTCAGCCGAGGGAGGCAATCAGGATCGGTTCTTCCAGGTCTGATCATCCCCGGTAACTTCAATCTGCTGTGAGGCAGCATCTTGTGGGGCGGTTTGAGGGGCCACCCCCCTAAGGGAGATCTTTCTGAGAGCCCATCGGAGCATTCTGAACAGCGCCACGCCCAGTATGACAAAGATGGAGAGCAGTGCTGTGATCGGGTCCGACGTAGAACCCTGGCGGATTCTTTGGGCCCGGTACTCCCTTTCGTGCTTGTGAATTTCCGGCGGGAGAGGGGCCCCGGGAGGAATGAACATGCGCCTCCTTTCTCAGGAAAGCGTCCGGTTTTAGCCCATTATATCAGAGTTGGCTGGATCGAACCTGAGCCTGTACACGCGGGCGGAGTCCTGTCTCACCCTTGCCCACTGGGCAGGCCGGTAGCCCACAACCCACGCTATGCCTGCATCGCTTACGACGAGAGGGACTCTGTCCCTCCAGTGCCGGGGCACCTTCTCGTCCACGTAGAAGTCCTGGAGCTTCCTGGCCCCATCGGCCCCCAGGGGCTGGAAGCGGTCCCCGGGCCTGCGCACGCGCACCTCCAGCCCTCCCGCTATGGCCAGGGCATCCAGGTGGGCCTCGAAAGGTTCATTGGGAATTGGCCTGCCTGCCGGTTCCTCGGCCACGACCACCTTCCAGCCCGGTATATGTGTGACCGCCGGAGTGTCCGCTACAGGCAGGTCCAGGGGGTGGGAGCCTGTAATTTCAGGAAATGGGCAGGCTGCTTCCGGGTCCTTCCCCATGATCAGGCTGTCATAGCTCCTTAGCAGTCGCAGCCCCTTGGGCAGGTTTGTTATTCCCACAGAAGCGCGGCCAAGCATACGGACCATCGCCAGGATGTGGGCTTCTCCCAGGCGCCGTCGGCTGCCTGAAGCCTCCTCATAAGCCCTGGCAAGCACGAGGCGCTGCATTAGTGGATGCAGCGCCTGCAAGGACGGAACATACAGCACCACCTCCCCGTTCTCTACCCCTGCCACGGATGACCACGCCTCCGCCAGCTCCTGCTCCAGGTAGTCGGCCTCCAGGGATGCGATTCGGGAAAGCCGGACCAAGGCGCCCTTGATATTGGGGTTGTACTCTTCCAACGCGGGAAAGAGGTTATGGCGCACCCGGTTGCGCGTGAAACGCATCATCACATTGCCGGTATCCCTTCGGCAGGAGATGTTCTTTTCAGCGCAGTAACCGAGAGCCTCCTCCTTGGAGACACCCAGCATAGGTCGAAAGAGCGTAGCCTGTTTATCGCCATCCCTGCTTCTCCACTTGGACAGCTCGACCATTCCCCTGAGGCCCCGCGTCCCGCTGCCCCGCATGATGCGCATCAGCACAGTTTCGGCAAGGTCGTCAGAGGTGTGCCCCAGGGCGATGATACCCAGGCCGGTTTCTTCCGAGACCTCTCTCAGAAAGGAGTAGCGGACCTCCCTGGCAGCCTCTTCGAAGGATGACACACCATTCTCTTTCTGGTAGGCCGCCGGGTCGGCCTTGCCAATGGTGGAAGGCAGGCCCAGGCAAGTGGCAGCCTGGGCGACGAACCTAGCGTCCACCTCGGCCTCGTCGCCCCTGAAATCATGGTCGAGGTGGGCGACGTGGATATTCAGGTTGGTCTGCTTCCTTAGGGCCACCAAGGCATGGAGGAGCGCCATGGAATCGGGACCGCCGGAAACCGCCACCACCATGCCGGTGTTTCTCGAGGGACAGCCCAACCGTTGAAGGGAAGCCAGCAACTGTGCTTCGAGATGATGCATCACACCCTGCTTGGTCGGATACTATCGGGATTGAATGCCATCTGGAATGGTCAATACAAGAAACGCCGAGTGTAGTCTACGGAGGTTCCTTACCTGACTCGCCTCGAGCCCGGCCATCGGGGGCAGCATCACTTGGGCCGTACGGAGTCGAGGTGGCACCGCTCGTTGATGGTCAGCACCTGGGGTGAATCTGAAGAGAAGGAAACGACGCTTATGGAAGCAAGGTCCACCCTCAGGCGGTGAAACATGGGTAGTGGCAAGCCCAAGCAGGCGCATAGCATTGCCCTGATGGCAAAGTTATGGGATACGGCCACCACCGTACCTTCGGCGTTGGCGTCTTCCATCTCTTCTACGGTACGCCAAGCCCTGGTCTGCAGTTGGCGTATGGATTCTCCTTCAGGAAACACAACGTCCGAAGGGTCCTCACGCCAGGATTCGTACAGATCTGCGTAGTTTGTACGCATCATCTTCCCTGTTATGCCTTCCAGCACGCCCAGGTTGACCTCTTTCAGTCCGTCCTTGGGCTCCACGGGGAGGTTGACTGCATTGGAAACCATAGACGCTGTCATCATGGTTCGGGGCAGGGGACTTGAGTACAGGGCCGTCGGTTTCCAGGAGACTAGGGCGCTTGCGACCTTCCGGGCTTGCTCCACACCCCTGTCGTTGAGTTTCACCTGGCTCTGGCCTTGAAATCGGCCTTCCCGGTTCCACTTGGTTTCCCCGTGCCTTACCAGTATCAAGCGCACTGTTGCGGCGTGCTCCTTCCGGGGAAGCCAGGGGACTAGAGGCCCCGTCGGCTCTTTACATACCCTAATATACCGACGCCGGTAACCAGCAATGAGCCGCCAACGATGAGAGGTATCATCCACCACAGGGGAGATATACCATCTTCGGCGTCGGAAATGCCTTCAGTGACGGTGAAAGAGGTCAAAGAAACCTGTTCATCCGTCGCCGTCTTGATGTTCACAGTTGCTGTGTAATTCCCGCCAATCTCCGGAGGCAAGTAGATGATGGAGTAAACTATCTTTCCTCCGCTGTAGCTCATAGCCGAACCGCTGCTCCCCGGGGAGACCCCTTCGTAAACAACGTCAAGCCGGGCGCTCCCCACCGAATTGGGGTCCACACTCTCAGGCGGTCCGCCCGTAACGTAGGTTCCCTCTTCAGTCGGCAGGTCGATTATTATGCCCGTGAATCCAGCTTCACCTTCGGTTTGACTCACCTCAAAGACAGCATCCAGGAACTCTTCCTCTCTGCCTTCAAGGTCCACCTGCACATCTATGGTCACATCTTCACCCTGGGCGAACATAGTCTGGGCGGTATCGCCGTCCTTGGACGCCACCACATCCACAGACAGGCCCATGGCTTGGTCAGGACGTAGAAGAAGGAGCGCAATGATGAAGCAGGCAAGCAACGCCACGTAGAGGGGAGCGTATCCTGCCTGCATCAGTTTGGGCATCTGCTTTCTCCTTGCTTGAGGGGACGCCGGAAAGGGAGCTTGGAGCTGGACTGCCAAGGTGTAACTAACTGCTGAACATATCATCAAAGCCAAAGCCAAGTCAATGTTCTTGAGCCTCAGTCCCCACTTTTGTCTTGACAGCTAGGATACCCTTTGTTAGCATTTCCGAGCATCGGATTACGAGGTATTCCAGATCCATCCTGATCAATGCAATCAAATTGGAACGGACAGCTAAGGCCCAACCGATCGAACAGGGGGCTTCGCCCGCCCCTGTCCCTCCCATGTTTTCCCGCTATCAAGCCCACATCATTTCGGGTCTAAAGTCTGCTGTCCCTTGCTTTAGCCCCTCTGCCAACGGAGACGATTCGTCCAATGAGCTTTACCGGATGATGGCTTACCACATGGGCTGGATGGACGCCTCGGGACAAGTTATGGAAAGCTCAGCCACCCAGGGGAAGGCCCTCCGCCCCACGCTGTGCATGTTCGCCTGCGATTCTCTGGGGGGAGACTGCTCGCGGGCTGTGCCGGCGGCATCGGCCCTGGAGCTCATACACAACTTCTCCCTGGTGCACGACGACATTCAGGATGGCGACGTGGAGCGTCGCCACCAGCCCACAGTCTGGTACCTGTGGGGTGAGCCCATGGCCCTTACCGTCGGCAATGCCCTAAGGGCGGCAGCCGATGCCTCACCTCTGCGCCTGACGGAACAGGGGGTCCCTACAACCAAGGCCCTGAGAGCATCCCAGATTCTCACCGAAGGCTGCCTGTCCATGATCCAGGGACAGTGTATGGACCTTTCCTTCGAAGGACGCCTTGACATAGGCCCGGCTGACTATCTGGACATGGTCTCCAAGAAAACTGGAGCGCTGATCCGGTGCGGCACCGAAATGGGCGCGCTCATCGGCTGCAATGACACGGCCAGCACCGTGCTTTATGCTAGTGCCGGGGCACATCTGGGGATAGCATTCCAGGTACGCGACGATGTTCTGGGTATATGGGGCGACTCGGAGGTTACCGGGAAAGCATCGGGCAACGACATCCGTCGCCGCAAAAAGTCCTTTCCGATTGTCTATGCCATGGAAACGGCTTCCGGGGCTGCCCGCCAACGCTTGCTTGAAGCATACGGCAAGGACACCCCCGAAGAAGAAGATGTGGAAGATGTTCTGACCGTCCTAGACGATGTGGGCGCTGAGTCCTACGCCCACCAGATGGCGGTCGACCAGGGTGAACTGGCTTCAGGGGAGCTAAGAAAGATACCCGTGGAACCCTGGGCACAGGCTGAATTTGATGATCTTGTGCAGTTCTTGACCGCCAGGCAGCACTAACCTGCAACCGAACAGGGGCGCCCAAGCTAGTGAGGTCAGGTTGGTCAGATGTTGAGGCAACGAAAGGCAGATATGAAGACTTCTAAGAGACCCATGGAGCTATCCCTCCGGCTGGCTATGTACATGTTGAAAAACAAGCTCACAGGCAAGAAGCGTTATCCGTTGGTCACCATGCTGGAGCCATTGGAGATGTGCAACCTGGCCTGTATCGGATGCGGACGCATCCATGAGTACAAGCCCGTCATGGACAAGATGATGCCCGTCGAGGAGGCACTCTCCGCAGTGGAAGCTTCGGGGGCGCCCATTGTGTCCATCGCCGGTGGGGAACCCACCATCCACCCGAAGATAGACCAGATAATTAACGAGCTGGTTCAGCGCAAGTACTTCGTCTATTGCTGCACCAACGGCATCCTCCTGGAACGGGTGCTTAAGAAGGTGCCCCCCTCCAAGTACCTGTCCTGGGTCGTCCACATGGACGGGATGGAGGAGCGCCACGATGAAGCTGTCGCCCGGGAAGGCGTGTACAAGAAGGCGAAGAAGGCGATAGAGACCGCCCTGGAAGGTGGATACAGGGTCTGCACCAACACGACCATCTTCCGGGGGTGCGACGTCGACGACCTGCATACCCTTTTCCGCACCATGACCGACATGGGAGTGGAAGGCTGCATGGTCTCCCCAGGGTACGACTACATTGATGCTCCCGACCGAGACTTGTTCCTCACAAGGGAGGAGTCGAAGAAGGAGTTCGGCAAGATCCTGGATGAACGCTCCACCAAGGGGATGCGGCTGTACAACAACCCCTTGTACCTGGACTTCCTGCGAGGGCGAAGGGAATACCAGTGCACTGCCTACTCGAACCCGACATACACGGTCATGGGTTGGCGCAAGCCCTGTTATCCCCTGGCTGACGAGCACGTGACCGATGTGAATGAGCTTTTCGAAGAGTCCCTTTGGGACAACTATGGGGTCGGCAAGGACCCCAGGTGCTCGGGCTGCATGATGCACTGCGGCTTTGAGTCAGCAACTGTTTTTCATGCCATATCCAGCCCCAGGGACTGGGTAACCCTGGTGAAGTCGGGGGCCATAGGAAAGAGCGGGATCACCGCCAGCTAGGCCCACCACCAGTCCAGAGAGAGAGGCTGAACCCTTTGATAGCAGTTCTGGCATCCATGAAGCGGGAGATCTCAGCGGTTGCCAAGCTCCGCTGCGTCGAGAACTACCCGGGGGGAGTCCGGTTTGTGACCACGGGCGTCGGCCGTGAAAAGGTCGAGGCATCCCTGGCCGCCATGGATGAATGGGAAGACAAGCCCTCGGGAATCATATCCCTGGGCTATGCCGCAGCCCTACAGGAGGGGCTGGAGCCGGGGGACCTGGTTATCTCCGACTCGGTGACTGCGACGGGAGAGGAGTTCTGCTTCGAGTCCGACCCCGACCTTCTCGCCCAAGTACGGAGCGTCACAGAAGGGGTACAGCCCGGTCGGTCCCGGATAGCCAGCTCCGTAACCCTGCATGGGGTCGCAACCAGCCGCGCCGAGAAGCGCCTCATCGCCGCCATGACGTCGGCCTCAATTGCCAACATGGAGGACTACTGGGTGGCTAGGTGGGCATTTGAACGGGGAATCCCCTACGTGAGTGTCCGCTCAGTTCTGGACACTCTGTCCCAGGAAGTGCCGGAGTTTATCTCCAAGCTGGCAGGGATGAAACTCCCCGTCCAGGTAATGGGCGTGGCCATACAGGGGATTGTGCGTCCCGAAAAGCTGGAGTCGCTAGTCAGGCTGTTCAAGGAAGACAGGATAGCCCGAAGGAGCCTGAAGGAGTTCGGCGCCAGCTTCTTGTCCGGCGGACTTAGCGCCCACAGCTATGCTGCTACCTAGAATTATCTATCCACTCGGACTTGGGAGGTGGAACGGGGATGTTGGTCCTGGTAACCGGAGCTTCCGGATTCATCGGCGCCAACGTGGCACGGAGCTTCCTGGAGCATGGCTACCAAGTAAGAGCGCTGATAAGGAAGCAGAGCAACACCATCGCCCTCCAGGGAACGAGCATCGAGCTGGCCCATGGTGACCTCCTGGACCGGGAATCCGTCGCGCGGGCCCTTGAGGGTTGCCAAGCCCTCGTACACTGCGCGGCTCTCTACACCTTCTGGTCACGAGACCCGGCCCCCATTTACGAGGCCAACGTGGGCGGGACTCGGCTGGTGTTGGAAGAAGCCATGAAGGCTGGGGTGGGAAAGTGCGTGTATACCAGCACCGTCTCGACGATCCACGCACCTGGAGACAGGCTCGGCGCCGAGGATGACTGGCCGGCGGAAGAGGAGATGGTAGGGCACTACAAAAGGTCCAAGTACCGCGCAGAGGTGGAAGCGTGCAGGATCAACAACCAGGGATTTCCCGTCGTGGTAGTGAACCCTACAGCCCCCGTGGGGCCCTGGGATGTCAAACCTACACCCACCGGCCGAATAGTGCTGGACTTCATCCGCAGGCGGGTCCCCGTCTGTATTGACACAGGTATGAACGTGGTCGATGTGGAAGATGTTGCCCATGGGCATGTCCTTGCATTGGAGAAGGGAACTCCGGGAGAAAGGTACATCCTAGGAAACGCCAACCTGTCCCTCAGGCAGATGTTTGAAATGCTGGAGGATGTGTCGGGAGTCCCCGCGCCCCGTTGGAATCTTCCCATGTGGGTGGCTGTAGGCGCAGCCCACGTGGACAACTTCATCGAAGGCAGCCTGATGAGAAGGGAACCGGCAATACCCCTGGAAGGCTTGAACGTTGCCCGCAAGCCTGTCTACGTGAATTGCGACAAGGCATCCCAGGAGCTGGGAATGCCACAGAGCTCGGTAGCCCAAGCCTTGGAGAAAGCGGTGGGCTGGTTCAGGGCCCACAGCTACGCCTGAGGACAAATTGAACCTTAATCCCGGGGAGAGGACAAGTATGCCTGTTGCTCCTACGCCAACACGGAAGATGGTGGATACGGAACTAGCCGACACCATCAAGAGGTCCCAGGAATATCTGCTGTCCATCCAACATCCCGATGGGTACTGGTGGGGCGAGCTGGAATCCAACCCGACCATGGAGGCGGAATACCTGCTCTTGACCTATTTCCTGGATGCGGTGGACAAGGAGCGCTGGAGGAAGCTGGCCAATTACATTCTCCAGCGACAGCAGGATGACGGTTCATGGGGACAGTACTACGATGCTCCCGGCGACGTAAGCACTTCGGTGGAGTGCTACTTCGCCCTCAAGCTGGCGGGAAAATCACCGGACCTCCCTGAAATGCAGAAGGCTCGTGAGTTCATTCTGTCAAAGGGCGGCGTGCCCGAGGTGCGGGTATTCACCAAGATCTGGCTGGCCCTGTTCGGCCAGTGGGACTGGAAGGGTACGCCAACGATGCCCCCGGAGATGATGTACCTTCCCACTTGGGCTCCCTTCAACATCTACCAGTTTTCCAGCTGGGCACGCGCCACTATAGTCCCAATGACCATCATTCTCACCGACAAGCCCTGCAAACCTGTTCCGGACTGGGCATCGATTCAGGATCTGTACCCTGACGGTTGGACCGACGACAACTACCGTTTGCCCAAACCTAAGGATCTCTTCAGCTGGCGTAGTGTCTTCTACTACGTGGACATGGTAATCAAAGCTTACCAGGCGCTTCCCTTCAAGCCGGGACGGAAACAGGCTCTCCGGAAGATCGAGGAGTGGACCGTCGACCACCAGGAAGAGGATGGGTCCTGGGGCGGCATCCAGCCTCCGTGGGTCTATTCCCTGATTGCCCTCTACCATCGTGGATATCCCCTGGATCACCCCGTCATGAAAAAGGGCCTGGAGGGATTCGAGCGCTTCGCAATCGAGGACGAGACAACCTGGAGGGTCCAAGCCTGTGTCTCGCCTGTTTGGGATACCTGCCTAGTGCAGATCGGACTGCTGGACTCGGGCCTGCCCCCCAGCCATCCCGCAGTCCAGTCGTCTACGAAATGGCTGGTCGAAGAGCAAGTCCGCTCCGGTGGTGACTGGCAGGTCAACGTTAAGGACGTGGAGCCCGGTGGATGGGCCTTCGAGTTCGCCAACGACAACTACCCCGATGTGGATGATGCCGCCGAGGTCATAATTGCCCTGAACATGGCCCCCATGGAGAAAGAAGAAGACGAAGTGGAGAAGAAGAGGGCCATCGAAAGGGGAGCCCGTTGGATGCTTGCTATGCAGTGCTCAAACGGAGGCTGGGCCGCATTCGACAAGGACAACGACAAGAGCCTTCTCTCCAAGATACCATTCAGCGACTTTGGGGAAACCCTGGATCCCCCCAGTGTCGATGTTGCCTCCCACGCTGTGGAAGCCCTGGCAAAGCTGGGCTATACAAGGGAGGACCCGGCCATAGATCGGGCCTACAAGTACATCCTGGACGAGCAGGAAGAAGAAGGCCCATGGTTCGGCAGGTGGGGAGTCAACTATATATATGGAACGGGGGCAGTCCTTCCGGCCCTGGAGGCCATCGGGGAGGATATGCAACAGCCCTACGTTCGCCGGGCGGGAGAGTGGCTGTTATCCCATCAGAACGAAGATGGAGGCTGGGGAGAGAGCTGTCAGTCCTACATCGATGAATCCTCGTGGGGAAAGGGACCCAGCACCCCGTCCCAGACCGCCTGGGCCCTTATGGCCCTCTTGGCCGCGGGGGAGATTGACCACATCGCAACCCAAAAGGGGGTCCACTACCTCGTAACCACCCAGAACGACGACGGCACCTGGGATGAACCGTATTACACGGGAACCGGCTTTCCGGGCTACGGCGTGGGGCAAAGGTTAAAGGGCCTTCCCAAGCCTGGTGAACCAGGATACCAGGGTGCAGAGATGGGGGCAGGGTTCATGATCAAGTACCACAGCTATCGCAACTGCTGGCCTCTCATGGCATTGGGGCGTTTCCGCAACATGGGAAACCGGGCTCCGGAAATCCTGACAACAACCAGTAACAATGGTTCCGGCACCCCCAGTTTCAGAGAACCTCGTGAGCAAGAACATAGATCATGAAGACACAACTATATTGCTTGATGATGGAAACCCAACAGGACCTAGAGTTCATAGACATTACCCAAAGGGTTAGGGAGTGTGTAGTTCAGTCCCAGGTTGCCTCCGGGTTTGCCGTAGTGTATTCCAAACACACTACGGCCGCGGTTAAGATCAACGAAAACGAGCCCCTTCTCCTTGAAGATATGAAGCAAGTGCTCGAACGCTTCGCGCCACGTAATGGCGCCTACCAACACAACGACTTTTCCATACGCACGGTCAACATGACCCCCGACGAATGTCCTAACGGCCATGCCCATTGCCAGCATCTGCTCCTGGGCACCAGCGAAACGGTCCCCATAGCGGAAGGGACTATACACGTCGGCACCTACCAGAGTATCTTCCTGATTGAGCTGGACCATCCCCGATCCAGGGAAGTACTGGTGCAAATAGTCGGGGAATAAGGACTGACGTGAACGAGGCCCGCACAATCCCTGCGACTGCAGTCTCCCTCGAAGATGGCTTCCGATACTGCGAGCGGTTGGCGAAGAGCCACTACGAGAACTTTACCGTCGGCTCAGTCCTCGTACCCAAAGACCTGCGCAGACATGTTCATGCCATTTACGCCTACTGTCGCTGGGTCGACGATTTGGGAGATGAGCCTGTCGAGCCCCTGGTGAAGTCCCTTGAAGAGGCAGACTGGATGCATGAACAGGTCCGGTCCGGCAGCCAGCCACTGGGCCCCTCCCAGCGCATGGCGCTGCTGGACAGGTGGGAAGAGGAGCTGGAAGCTTGCTTCACCGGCGACCCCACCCACCCGGCAATGGTTGCTCTCCAGGACACCGTTCGCACCTTTCACATTCCCAGGGAACCCTTCCTCAAGCTGATAGAAGCCAATCGCATGGAGCAGCGATCCTCCCGCTTCTCTACCTTCGAGGACCTCCTCTTCTACTGCGACCATTCGGCCAACCCCGTGGGCCATCTATTTCTCTACCTATTCGGCTACACCGACAAGGGGAGGCAGGAGCTGTCCGACTACACCTGCACAGCCCTCCAGCTCACCAATTTCTGGCAGGATGTTCATCGAGATTACAGTATCGGTCGCATCTACCTACCCCTTGAAGATATGGAAAGGTTCGGCTACACCGAAGCCGAGCTTTCCCAACGCATCGTCAATCAGAACTTCCGGGAGCTGATGGCCTTTGAGGTCAACCGGGCGGAGGAGCTGTTCCAGCGCGGCCTTCCCCTTGTAGATATGCTGGGGGGAAAGGCCAAGATCGACGTTGCCCTGTTCACCAAGGGTGGGATGTCAGTCCTCGAGGCCATCAGACAGCAGAAGTACGATGTGCTATCCCGCAGACCATCCTTGTCCAGGTGGAAGAAGGCTCGCCTGTTCCTATCCGCGTGGGCAAAGATGGCATGGCGTGGGTCCGCCCACTGAAATCCGGCCTTACGTAAACATGGGACTTCCCGGGGTAACGTAAGATGAGCGAGCTGACCGAAGCCTACGAAGAGTGCCGTCGGATTACCCTCCGCGAAGCCAAGAATTTCTACTACGCCTTTATCACTCTCCCTCGCCGAAAGCGCTATGCAATTTACGCCGCCTACACCTTCTGCCGCATCTGCGACGACATCGCAGACGGCGACCAAGCCCCTGACGCCAAGCTGGGAAGTTTGCAAGATGTGAGGGAGGACCTTGCGCGGGCCTACGCAGGGCAGGCGCAAAGCCCTGTGTACCTGGCCCTCGCCGACGCTGCATCCGCCTATGACATCCCTGAGCAGCACTTTCGGGATGTCGTCACCGGCGTGGAAATGGACCTCACCAAGACCAGCTACCAGGACTTCGATGAGCTCTACACCTACTGCTACCATGTAGCCTGCGCGGTGGGCTTGGTCTGCCTCCAGGTCTTCGGGTACTCCAACGACAAAGCCAAGGACTACGCCATTGACCTGGGTCTGGCTATGCAATTGACAAACATCTTGAGGGATGTGGAGGAGGACCTGGTGCGGGGGCGGGTGTATATTCCCCAGGACGAGATGGACCGCTTTGGATACACACTTGATGACCTGCGGGCAGGCACCATGAACGGCCCCTTCACGGACCTGATGGCATTCCAGGTAGAGCGGGCGCGCCGCCACTTTGACGAGGGATTCAGGCTCCTGCCCCTGCTATCTGCCAGGTCCAGGGGATGCCCAGCTGTCCTCGGCGCCATATACCGGCGTATCCTGGAGAAGATCGAGGCTAGAAGCTATAACGTGTTCCAGGAAAGGGTGAGCTTGGGCCGGGGTGAGAAGGGCTGGGTAACCCTCCGCACCTGGGTGAAGAGCTTGCTGCCCACTTTATGAGCCTCCCCGACAGCAGCAAGCCTCACGTCCTCGTTCTGGGAGGGGGCTTGGCCGGCATATCTGCAGCCTGTCATCTTCTGGAGCGGGATTGCCGGGTAACCTTGGTGGAGAAGAGGCCCTTCCTTGGGGGAAGGACATTCTCCTTCGAACACCACCCTCTGGGATACGACAGCGCAGTTCCGCCAGAATCCTCGGGTTCTCTCTCCGAAGAAGCTAATTCCGGTAAAGCAGGCCCATCATTCCAGGTGGACAACGGACAGCACGTCTTCCTTGGCTGCTGCACTAGCTACATTGACCTACTCAAGAAACTGGGTTCCCACTCCCAAGCATACCTGCAACCCCAGCTGCATGTAGAGATACGCAGGACTGGTGAGTCAAGGGATGCCCCAAGAACATGCGCCCTGGCTTCCGTCCCCTTCCTACCGGCGCCCTTCCACATCCTGCCCTCCTTTCTTCGTTACTCTCACCTGGGCATCGGAGACAGGCTTCGGGTCTTCTATGGCCTGCTGTGCGTTAGGTTCACGCGACGCCATCACCCATCCCTGGAAGTCCAGAGTTTCCATAAATGGCTCAAGGCCCACGGGCAGTCCGAAATCGCCATTTCAAGGTTCTGGGACATCATCATCCTGGCCACCCTGAACGACGACTCCAAAAACGTCAGCGCCTCCATAGCCCTGATGGTGTACCAGGAGGGCGTGCTCAAGGGGCGGAACAGCGCCAACGTAGGTTTCTCGCGAGTTGGCCTTTCGGAACTGATGGGAAACCCCGGCCGGGACCTCATCTTGGCGGGAGGAGGGAGCATCCTTTCCGGCAGGAAGGTCTCCGATCTCATCGTCGAGGACACAGCTGACGGCTCGGAAAAGATGTTGGCGGGGGTGAAGCTGGCCGATGGCGAAACGCTGCGCGGCGACATCTACATATCCGCTCTCCCCTTCGGCGACCTGGCTACCATCCTCCCCCCCGACCTCGCCGATTCCCCCTTCTTCAGAGGCACCCGGGAGCTGGCTACCGCCCCCATTGTGAACGTCCACATCTGGTATGATCGACAGGTTATGCACACCAAGGGGGAACCCTTCGTCGCTTTCCTGGACAGCCCCCTGCAGTGGGTGTTCGACAAGAGCAGGATGCAGGGCGCGGAGCCGACCGGCCCATCGGGGCAGTACATCTGCGTATCCATCAGCGGCGCATGGGATTACATGGAAATGCCTAAGGCGGACATCAGGCGTGCCGTGCTGCAGGAGATGGAAGCAGCCTTCCCGCAAGCAGCCCACGCCCAGGTCAGGGACGCCCTGGTAATCAAGTCCCCGGCGACCTTCCGTTGCACCCCAGGATCTGCATCCCTCCGGCCATCGACCACAACCCCCATCGGGAACCTGTTCCTCGCCGGCGACTGGACCGACACAGGCTGGCCCTCCACCATGGAGGGGGCGGTCCGCAGTGGCGCAGCCGCCGCCGACGCTGTCTCCTCGGCGGTGCCCCATGGATAAGGCGGCCCTCATCCTGGCCCCCTTCTCCGAGGATGCCCTAGCCCTCCTGGGCGAGCACGTTCGGGTATTCTACGAGAGCTGGCTGTCCACGGGCGAACTGCTATCCCCCGACGACATGGTCCAGCGGATCAACGACGGGAGCCTCAACATCCTGGTGGTGGAAGCCGATTACGTGTTTGAAGAAGTGTTCGCCAACACCCCCACCCTGGAGTTCCTCGGGGTCTGCCGGGCAGGCCTAGGGCACATCGACGTCGATGCCGCCACCGCGCATGGCGTGATGGTGGTGAATACGCCGGGCCGCAACGCCAACGCCGTCGCCGAGCTTACCCTCGGCCTGATGCTGTCCCTGGCCAGGGGCATCCCCACCTCTGACCGCTACGTATCCGAAGGCCGGTGGGAGGACCCTGTGGGCCCCTACACCCACATGCGGGGCACCGAGCTCGGGGGCAAAACCCTGGGCCTCCTCGGTTTCGGCGCCATCGGCCGGGCGGTGAGCAAGCGGGCCCGCAGCTTCGGCATGAAGGTCATCGCCTACGACCCCTACCTGGGCGACCCCGGAACCAAGGTCGGAGCAGTGCGCCTGGAAAGCTTGGTGACCCTCCTGGAGGTGTCCGACTACCTGTCCGTCCACACTCCCGACACCCCCGAAACCCGCGGCCTCATAAACAGGGACAATGTATTCCTCCTGAAGCGGGGCGTTTCCATCATCAACACCGCTTCCTACTGGGCCATCGACGAAGAGGCCCTGGTGGACGCCCTCCGCTCGGGCCAAGTTGCTTCCGTCGCCATGGATGTGCACCGCACCCATCCCATCCCGCCTAACAGCCCCCTGCTCCCCATGGAGAACGCTTTGCTGACCCCACACATCGGCGGTGCCACCGCCGAGACCATCGAACGCCAGTCCATGATGATGGTCGAGGACATTCGCAGGTACCTTCGCGGACGCAGACCCCGCCGCCTGGTCAACGATGGGCTCTGGGGGCGGGTTGCCTAATCACATCCTGGCGCTGGATGTGGGCACCAGCTCCTGCCACTGCCTCCTGGCCGACGGCGATGGCGCTAGCATTGCGGCCGCCTCCTCCCCCATCGCCTACCACACCCCCCGGGGCCATTCCGAGCTGGCCCGGGAGTTCCACCCCGCGCAGGTGCTGTCCACCATCGAGGACCTGCTCACCCAGGTGCTCCGCAAGGCCGGTGCCTCGAGAGAGAGCATCGATTCCATAGCCATCACCAGCCAGCGCCAGGGCCTCGTGCTCCTGGATTCCGCCGGCGCCGAGCTGTGCTGCAGTCCCAACATAGACCTCAGGGCTGTGTTCGAAGGGGCTGCCATCGACGAGCAGCGGGGCGAGCAGGTGTACCGCACCACCGGCCACACTCCCTCCCTCATCCTTGCCCCAGCTCGTCTCGCCTGGTTCGAGAAACATGAGCCCGGCATCTTCCAGCGAGTAGACGCCATTCTGTCCGTTGCCGGCTGGCTGATGTACCGCTTGACCGGCCGGAAGGTGGGCGAAAGGTGCATAGAGGGTGAGGCCGGTCTGCTGAACATCTCATCCGGCGCCCGCTGCCACCGCCTGCTGGACAGCCTGGGCATGCCCCGAGGACTCTTGCCTTCGATGCCGGGAAGAGGCGCTCCTCACAGGTCCCTAGCCGGCCCGGTGGCCCAGGAATGGGGTCTGAAGAAAGACGTCGAGGTGGTGCTGGCCGGTCCCGACACCCAGTGCGGCCTCCTGGGCATGGGCCTCACCCAGCCGGGCCAAGTCGGCGCCCTCCTCGGCTGGAGCGGCGCCATCCAAGCCCTCACCTCAGCTCCCTGCCTTCATCCCGACCAGGCCACTTGGGTCGGGCGCTACCTCCTGGATGACCTCTGGGTAGCCGAGGCCAACCTGGGCGAGGTGGGCTCCTCTTACGCCTGGCTCAAGGACCTCTTGCTAGGGGCCGAGGTGCCCATAAGCCAGGCCGACGTTCTGGCCACCTCCGCACCTGAGGACGGCTCCGGCATCCTCGCATACCTGGGCCCAGGCTCTGAGAGCGCCTTTGCCGCCGGCCTCCGCCGGGGCGG
>JAGWBF010000102.1:0-4341 GCA_021296025.1 Dehalococcoidia bacterium
CCCGGGACCCGCGGGACGACTCCCCGAATTCTGGTCTTCCTGGCCTTGGAGTAGTATTTTGCCGAGGATGGTATCCAGCACCACGTTCTTCTTGACCTTCAGGGTGTGGGTACGGGGGAAGTCCTCCTCCGGCCATATGGTGAAGCCCCTGATTCGCTGCTGCTCGGCCAGCTGACCATTGGCCCAGGAAACCACCTCCTCGGCCGCGTCCACATCCTCCAGGATTAGGGCAGCATGGACCTCCACCGACGAACCCTTTTCCAGCCCCACCACGGTCGAATCGGCCACCTTGGGGTGTCTGGACAGCACCCCCTGTATATCCTCGGGGAAGATGTTCTGCCCGCTGGAGAGCACAATCATGTCCTTCTTGCGGCCCTGGATGTGAAGAAATCCCTCCTCATCCAGGAACCCCAGGTCTCCTGTCTTGTACCAGTCGCCGTCGAAGGACGCCTCTGTGTCCTGGGGGGCCCTCCAATAACCTGGCGTGACATTCTCCCCCCTAACCAGGATCTCACCCTCATCGCTGATCTTCAGCTCCACATTCGGCAGGGGTCGCCCTGCAGAGTCGAGACGACGCTCCTTCAGGCTGTGATTGCTGATGACCGGGGATGCCTCGGTGGTGCCATAGCCCTGCACGATCTTTATGCCCAGCGCCTCCCATTTGCGCCCCAGGTCGTGGTCAAGGGCCGCGCCACCGGAAACGATGAAGTCCAGTTTCCCGCCGAACTGCTTGTGTACCCGTCGAAACAGGATGCGTCTCAAGGGGAAGGGCATACCCTGGGCAACCCTCAAGAGCCGATTCCAGAGGGCTTCTTTTCCGGTCCTCTTGACCTCCCGTTCTATCCCGTTCATCAACAGCTCCAGGGCCTGGGGAACCAGGAGGAGGATTGTCACCCTTCGTTCGCGCATAGTGCGGGCCAGAATGGTGGGCTGCCGGCTGGTCGGATAGGTGACGCTGGCCCCGTAATGCAAGGCTATGAACAGCCCGCCCATCTGCTCGTACATGTGGCTGAGGGGAAGGATGGACAACAGGCGGCTGGAAGGACTGCAGGTTATGTACTGGCATACCCCCTCGACGTTGGCCAGCAGGTTCCGGTGGGTGAGCATTACGCCCTTCGGGTCACCCGTGGTGCCCGAGGTGAACATGATCTCCGCCAGGTCGTCGGGAGAGATGTCCACTTCCTCGGGCTGGGGCATGCCCTGGATAGAGGCTTCCAGCTCTTCGAAGCCTATTTCGGGAACACCCAGGGCGACGCCATCCTTGGGAGTGGCCCGGGAGGTGAACGCCAGCTTCGGCTCTATGCGGGAAATAACTCTCGACACGTAGTCGGGGGCGCTGCGCAGGTCCAGGGGCACTACCACAACCCCGGCCTTGATACAGCCAAGAAAGGCCAGCACCCACTGGGGGCAGTTGGGGCCCCAAAGGACTACCTGGTCACCCTTATTCAGACCCTTCTGCTGCAGGAGGGTGGCTACCTGTCCCGACTGGGCATCCAGCTGGGAATAGCTCCACCTCCTGTAGCGAAAGGCAGGTTTGAACAGGAGGGCATCCCGGCGGCCATGCTTCTCGACAGCCCTTGTCAGGAAGTCCGGGATCGTGTCGCCAGCCGTGATACCGTTTGTTGCAGGCCTCTTCATGCTGCACTCCCCCTTGCCGCGAAGCACCCTTCGGAGGACTGCTGCCGGAGCAGGGCCCTCAAGGCAAGAGCCCCTCCCTTACGCATGGGAGGGAAGTGACTGAAGCATATGGTATCGAACTCCAGATCCAGCAGCTTTTCAAGGGAGGACATGGCCATTTGAGGGTCCAGCGTCACCCCAGGCGCCGGGGGAGTGAGCCTGCGGGCCAGCTTGTACTGGAGGGCATCTCCCACGATTATCGTCTTCTTCCTGGGTAGATGGAGGGCAATGCTGCCAACGGTATGACCGGGCATGTGCACTACCCGCACCTCGGTGCCAAATGGGATGACATCGCCGTCCTCCAGGCGTTCGTTCACAGGGACTGGGGCTCCCATGAGCTTGCTGAATGCCGGTTGGGTAATTCTGCCGACCAGCCGGCTTTGCAGGGGGCTGGGGGGCATCACCCTTCCCTCGATGATGTCAGCTTCCAGCTTGTGTGCTCCGACCGATATCCCCGTTTCCTGCACCAGTCCCCCCAAGCCACCTGAGTGGTCCGGATGAGCGTGGGTAACTACCACCATCCTAAGGTGTTCCCTAGAAAGCCCCAGGGACTCCAGGCCATTCAATATCAGGCCCTGGCTTCCCCATAGCCCGGCATCCACCAGGATGGCCGCGCCGTTTTGCATCAGGACGGTCACCCTGGCGCCCAGCACGCGAATCTGGAACACGCCGTCAGTTATTGTTATAGGTCGGCCCAATCTCATGGCATTCCCCTTCACGACAGGTTATCACATAACGCGGGAGCATTTGAGTATAATTGGGCCAACTGCCGGACCAGGACCTATCTCATTTGAGGGAAACGCCATCATGGAACACGATGCTCTCAAGACCCTTCTGCCCTTCATGCCCAGGGCAGACGCCCATCTCGGCGACATCCACATCTCCGGCCCCGACGACCCCATTCTGCCCACGCCCTTTCGTATTGGCGAAGCCGCATCAGCCTCCCTGGCCGCCTGCGGCCTCGCTGTCGCCGACCTCTGGGAGCTGCGCACCGGCCAACGCCAGAAGATAACAGTGGACACCCGCCAGGCTACTGCTTCCCTGCGCAGCGGGCACTACATGAAGATGGAAGACACCCAGGTTTCCACTGACCGTAACCCCATCATGGGCTTCTATCCAGCCAGGGAAGGACGGTGGAGCTACCTGCACTGCAATTTCCCAAACCACAGGGCCGCCGCCCTCAGCGTGCTGGGTGTGCCCGAGAATCGGGAAGCTGTCGCGTCGGCGGTCGCCAAATGGGATGCCCTCGAGCTGGAGGAGGCCATCATCGCAGCCAATGGAGCCGGGGGCATGGTGCGCACCATGGACGAATGGGCCCAGCATCCACAAGCCGCTGCCGTTGCTTCCCTCCCCCTGATGGAGATAGTCAAGATCGGCGATGGCCCCGTCGAGGCCCTTCCTGAAGGGGACCGTCCCCTGTCAGGCATCAGGGCGCTGGACCTGACCAGGGTACTTGCCGGTCCTACCTGTGCCCGCACCCTGGCTGAGCACGGCGCCGACGTCCTCAAGATCACCGCCCCCCACCTCCCCAACATAGGTTACCAGGAGTTCGACACCGGACACGGGAAGCTGTCAGCCCACCTGGACCTGCGGGAAGAGAAGGACATGGATGTGCTCCGGGGGCTGGTGAGAAGCTGCGACGTGTTCTCCCAGGGCTACCGCCCCGGGACCCTGGCTGGACGGGGGCTTTCGCCTCAGGAGCTGGCGGAGCTTCGACCGGGGATAATCTACATTTCCCTTTCGGCCTTCGGCCACACCGGCCCTTGGGCAACTCGGAGGGGATTCGACACCGTGGTGCAGGCCGTCAGCGGTATTGCCAGCCGCCAGGGAGACCTGTTTCCGGGAAACACAGCGGGGCCTCAGTTCTACCCCGTGTCAGCTATAGACTACCTTACCGGGTACCTGATGGCCTTCGGTGCCATGGTTGCCCTGTCCCGAAGGGCTCGGGAGGGAGGAAGCTGGCTGGTCCGGGCATCCCTGGCCCAGACGGGGCGCTGGCTTGTGGACCGGGGACAGGTACCCGAAAGCGAGCTTGGCGATGTGCCAGAGGAGTTCCCTTCCGATCAGGTGGACGGCTGGACGATGTTGAGTGAAACCCCTACGGGCCGCCTGAGGCACTTGGCGCCGGTGTTGAAGCTATCAGCGACGCCACCCCGTTGGGCACGGCCCGCCGTACCTCTGGGCTACAACGAGGCTACCTGGCCCGAACCCTAGGAGGCTGGGGCCCCCGGCGCCTTAGGAGGCGCTGGAAGCCAGGTCTTCGAAAACTCCCTGCCATCCATCCGCACCGACATCACCGAAGCCGGCTCGGTACACTATTGCCCAGCCCCCATCGATGCCTACCTTTGTCGATTGGTTGAAAATTGAGAAGTCCCGCAGCATATCCTCTGACCCTTCCGCCACCTCTCCAGGATATCCCTCGCGGTTCTGATTGCTGACCAACCTGTCTAGGGACTCGGCAAAGCTGGAGCCTACAACATAGAGGTCCACGGAGTCCTGGAAGCTTGGGTACACCTGAGCTATGCGTTGCAACTCAACGCGGCAGGTCGGTCAATGGACTGAGTGGAAGAAGAGCAGGACGGGCTGTCCCCGCTCCCGCAAGTCCTCAGAGGTGAGTACGCGCCCTTCAGTGAGGGTCAGGGTAAATTCCGGGGCCCGGTTGCC
>JAGWBF010000102.1:4641-6697 GCA_021296025.1 Dehalococcoidia bacterium
GAGATGCGGCGGATGTATTTGCTAGTAGAGGAGTAGCGGCGGTGGGCGTTGAAGCTTCGCCCACGGTGGTTGTTGGGGTTGGCGTCGTAGCTTGCCCTCCGCAGGCCGTTGCCCACAGGAGCAGAGCAGCCGTCCCTATCCACGCCGCCAAGAGCTTCCTCATTCTCTTCAAGGCCTCCGTACACTGCCCGTATCAGGTGTTATTCCAAACATTCAAAACCCGGAGGCCGCACATTATACTCTACGCCAAAGTCATCTGTACCAGAGGACAAACACGATTAAGAAGTTGGACATGGCCCTTCCCGCATCGCCGAAACCCCTGCTGCTAATCATAGGGGCATTGATCCTCGCCTCCATCCTGTCCCTCGCCTGCAGGTCGGACAGCGTACTGATCGCCACCGACGGCTCCTACCATCCCTTCAACTTCATCGATGAGAGCACGGGAGAGATTGACGGCCTGGAGCGGGAGATGGGGGATGAGTTGTGCCGCAGAGCCAACCTTGAATGCGAATGGACCATCAACGAGTGGGAAGACATGATCCCGGACCTGCGCGCAGAAGAGTTCGATGCCATTATCGCCGGCATGTCCATCACCCCTGAGCGGGACCAGCTCATCGACTTCACCGATCCCTATTACCCTCCATCCCCGTCGGTTTACCTGGCTCGCACCGGCGCAGGTGACTCCGCCGCCCAGGGCATCGTGGGGGCGATGGAGGAGACCATCCATTCGGACTACTTCCAAGCAACTGGCAGGGAGTACGTGGGTTTCGATGATCCTGATGGCCGCCTGGAGGCCCTCTTCTCCGGTGAGATTGATGCTATTCTCGTGGACCGGGGCTACGCCATAGAGAAATTTACCGAGCTTGAGGGCCGAATCGCCATCGTCGGCCCGGAGGTGCCCCTGGACGAGGGTCTCGGCATAGGAGTACGTGAGGACAGCCCCCTCCGGGAGAGGTTCAACGAGGCCATAGCATCGATGAAGGAGGATGGCACCCTCAACGACCTGCTCCGCAAGTGGGTCGGCGAAGAATCGGACACATTCTAGGGAGCCATCTTTGGCACAACGCCATCAGTTTTCGCGCCCGGCGGCTACCTCCAGGAGGCATCAGAGGGCTGTTGTCCTGTAGCTTGTGATCGACGAAGGTCAGAGGGGAAGAGTCCGCCCTTCCTCCCGAAGGCGGGCCCGGCGCTCCTGGGCATCGGGCATAACCTCGGTCACCAAGCCCCAGAAGCGGGGTGAGTGGTTGGGATGGGTCAGGTGGGCCAACTCATGCACCACCACGTATTCCATCAGGGCTGGCTCCAGTATTACGACCCGCCAGTTAAAGCGCAGCGTCTCGTCGGGAGAACAGCTCCCCCAACGCCGGCGCTGGTCGCGGATTAACACCCTCGGCGACTTTCCATCTCCCAGTCGTGGCCTCCATTGCTCTACCATGCACTCCATCAGCTCAGCGGCCCGTTCCCTGTACCACCGGACCACAGCCCCGCGAACAACCTTGTATCGCTCCTCGTCTTCCAGCGTCTCGGGCACGGTGAGCCTGAAGCAACACTGGTCGAAATTCACTTTGGGGCAGGGCAAGTCAGCGCTTTCAACAATCAGAGTGATATCTCGCCCCATGTAAGGCAGGGCCTCTCCGCTTACGAATTTCTTGGGCGGGAGTTCCAGGGTCGCCTCGGAGATGTGGCGCAGGATCCACGGCGCTCGCTTTTCGACGATAGCCCTTAGCTCGCCGTTGGGTGTCCGCATAGGAGCCGCAACTCTCACCGTACCAGTATCAACGCTTATCTGGACCGTCTTCTTACGCCTCTTGCTGCGCCGCACCTCATACTCGATAGTTATGTCGCCATAGCGGACACTATTGGTCCCCTGTGCCATGGACTCCCCTCCTCCGACACCCCTAGGCGGGCGAGACCGCCCAATGTTTCCAATTAGCCCGCGGGATAGCCGCTGGTCGGCCTTTGCATGTGACCAGTGTCCCGACCCATCATCCCCTCGATTTTACCCCGCTCCTCCAGTTCTTGCCTTCCCTCAACGAGCCGAGGGTGGTCAAGTTCC
>JAGWBF010000103.1 GCA_021296025.1 Dehalococcoidia bacterium
GACCACAAGCTTCGCGTCGGGGGAGAGGGCTAACCTCTCCCGGTAGGTGACGGGGCCGCTCACGGCCGCGTTGGGACTTCTGCCGGAGATTACCTCTAGGGTGGCGTTGGCCGGCGCAGGACCGTCTCCGCAGGCGGCTGAAGCCAGCAGAAGCGCAGATCCGCCAATCGCAGCCATCAGAATATGCTTGAGAATGTTCCTCATGTCGGCCACCCCCACGATAATCGTGACTATGAGCGATTACCGTATAGACGAAATCAGGGCCAAATTAGTTCCGTCCTGGTTTGTCACAGAGGATTCGAGTTGCATCCCAGCCAGATTGGTGGGTAGGAACAGCTGTGATGAGCGCAGGTGTGCCGAACTCTCGCGCTAGGCCCGGGAGCAGGTTGGCGGGCATGTGCGCAAGCCGTAGAAACACAGACGGCAGAGGCACACATGAAGGAAGCCATCTTCTTCCCCATCCTCGTGGCCTGACAGGTTTTCCAAACCCTCCTTGATGAAGAGGGGCACCAACAATAGAACGGACACAGGATCAGCCCACCACCATGCGAACAGGGCGTTTAGCCCCAGACCCACCAGAATGGTCAGGTCCTGGAGGTCACAAAAGAGGCTCTCCAGAGCCTCGGCCCTCAACGACCGGGACTGCATTTGGGTGGCGATGCGCATCTTGGCGACGTAGAGAACCGCCATCACCACCGCGCTGGACGCCACAATTGCCACACCTATGAGGCTGGGCTTCGACTCGGGCAGCCATCCCAGCAGATTGGACCCTGAGTGCAGGACAACGTAGAAAGCCAGCAGAAAGAAGCTAATCCCCACCAGCCGCTGGGCCCGTAGTTCGGCGGCCTCCGCCTCCGAGTCGTCCAGGCTTGTCCTCAGCCGCCACACAAGGGCGCCTCCAGCAAGAAGCTCAACGATGCTGTCAAGCCCGAAGGCTAGCATCGCCACACTGCCGGCCACGGCGCCTGCCCATAGGGAGACTCCGGCCTCGACCATGTTCCACAGCAGGCCGATAACCACTAGCGCCAAGGCTGCCCTGCGAAGACCATTCAAGTCAGGCAACGGGAATTGGCTCTCCTTCCACTGGTCTAAGTTTCAAAAACGCCGGGAAACCAGGGAGTCAGCAATGTCCAAAACTTGCCTTAGTAAACCTCTTACCCACCAAATGGAGCAGAAACAAGGTGGGTGCACAGCCTACACTTTAGTCCATCCACGTGTATGGGCTTAAGACATAGCCTTGCGGGATAATGGCACTTGTTAAGACCGTCGGTCAGGCATGGCATGCGCCGTTGTGGTGGGCGCTGGGGGGGACGTCCAGCACCGGATTGGTGTCGAAGAAGCCCACCGGCTTTAGGCTGAACCCGCAGTAGGCGACGGGCGCAATGGGCCAGTCCTCTGGCCGAGGCACATGGTGGTAGCCCAGGGTGTACCAGAGGACCACATCGGTATTCTCGATGTTCCGGTTTCCCTTGGTGTAACTGGGCAGGCCATCTCCGCCAGGATGCTGGTTTGGGTAGGGGCCCGTGGCCGACGTTTCATCGGGCGCGTAGGGAGTTGCCCAGAGGTGCTTGGTCATGAAGCCGGCCCTCTGCATTATGCTGGCGCTGGGGTCGGCAAAGGGCAGTATATTCTCCCCCGGCATCAGCTTGTACCCTACGGGAGTCCCCAAGGCGTTGACCACCGAGGGGTTGGACACCTTCCAGTAACGGCCCCGCAGGGGATCGATGATTCTCTGGGCTTCCAGTTCGGTCTTCAGGGGCGTGGATTCGGCGTAGAAGGCGTTGCCGTGGGGATTGTCCGGGCCAGGGGCTTCCGCCACCGTGTTCACCTCATGGACGGAGTTGGCCTCGCCGTCGACGCTCATATCCAGGCGGAAGTTGAAGAAGTGCTGGTGAACGTGGGCGTTGAGCTGGGGCGCAACCAGGGTGCCATGCCGGGGTTTCTCGCCTTCGGCTATGCCGGCTGTGTTTATGATGCCGGTCAGCTTGACCTCCAGCTGAATGGTGCCGTCCTGGTAGAAGTACCAGAAGAAGCCGTACTCGTAGTTGCCTACGGTGGCTACGCTGGAAACTACCAATCGCCTGGAGCGCCGCACCTCGGCCTTGCCTGTGCGCCAGTCGGTGTGCTTCCACAGGATGCCGTAGTCCTCTTCGTGCATGCAGACAGCGTTGGGTATTGTGAATGCACATCCCCGGCCATCGTTGAGGGTGGCGTCGAAGTAGTAGATCTCCCCCAAACAGTCGCAGCCCAGGGTTAGGGAATTGGTTAGGGAGCCTATGCCGTACTCTCCAGCGTCAAAGGCGTTCTTGCGGTAGTGGTCCTTGCTGGGGTCGCCATAGGGCACTACCATGTCGGACAGGGCCGCCCTGTACAAGATGGGGCGTATCCGGCCCTGATCCTCGTAGCCGACGGTGTGGATTACCAAGCCTTCCCGGGGAGTGAAACCCACGCGAAGGCTCCACTTCTGCCATGTGACGCTATTACCATCCACAGTGAAACTGGGACCCTCGGGCTGGGTGATATCCAGGGGTTTCAGGTCCTCCCGGAAGTGCCCCATAAACTCCGCGGCGTAGTTCCCAGGGTTCGGCGCCATGGGGACTATGCCGTAGTCATCGATGCGCATGATCTTCATGCTGTTCAGATCTACCAGGACGCTTAGTCCCTCTATGGGACGGGCATAGCCATTGTCAGTGGGACCGGAGCGGAGGAAGCAGCGGGCCAAGGCAAGACGCTTCCCCTCCTCTTCCGCAAACCCGTAGTGGCCTGCGGACCATGGGTCAACCATGACCAGGTCCGGGCTGTCAATGCCCCGCTTCCGGAGAGCGTTCTGAAAATCGGGATCAGCCTTGACGGCTGCTTCGCACTCGGAAAACTCATCGAACATGATGCGGGGCTGGACCCCGGGGACATGCTTCCACGATGTTACCTGCCCTTGGCTCAAGGAGACAGCAGCTTCGTAGGTGGCGCCATCGTCGTTATCCAGGATTACTACGAAGGCTTCCCTGTCGATGGGGTCTCCGGGCCGGAATCCGAGGACCGATTTCTTGTCAGGTTCCTTTAGGACTATGGTCTCGAATCGGACGCGGGCCCCCAGTTGGCGGTGTGCTTTCAGGATGGCGGAAGTTTGGACGATCTCGTCGGCTGTGAGGGGGTCCAAGGGATGGGATCCGGGGGGCTGGGTTGCTGTTCCGGGATCCTTTTGTGCGGGGATAGTCATGCTGGCCTCCTGAAGGCGCGGTCGGCGCCCGATTTGGAGTAGCGTGGTGCTGTCGTTGACGTTAGCACCGGCCTCATTGGTGGTCAATGGAGAATGCTCTGAATCCAGGTCCGTTCCCCGTGGTCACCTAGACGGGAGGACGCCGACCTTCGGGGGCGTGCAGGGCCTCCAGAGCATACCCCACCTTTATCACAGTCGACTCGTCGTAGTGCCTTCCCACGATCTGGACTCCGATGGGCAGCCCGTCATCGCTCCAGCCAAAGGGCACCGACATAGCAGGCGAGCCAGTCAGATCGAAAGGGACAGTACAGCCAAGGGCCTTACGTCCCGGAACCCTATGCCCGTTGATTTCCAGCTCAACAGAGTCGTGGGGATGGGCGGGCACCGGTCCCACCGGACAAAGAAGCACATCGTAGTCCATGAAGAACCGCTGTAAGTCCTGGCGCAGCAGGTCGCAGTTGGATACAGCTTCCAGGTACTCATCGAAGGTCGGCGCAGGCAGGGCCAGTCGGCGCTTCATGGAAGGGGCCAGTTCATCCTCCCGGCCGCCGAAAATTGGACGCAGGTACTGGGTACCTTCGGCGCTGAACAAGGCCCCGGAGATTGCCAGACCGGACAACCGTTCCCAGGCCGGGAATGACACCGGCTCTACCACGCAGCCCAACTCACTCAGGGCCGCGGACGCTTTGGTGATCGTCCGCTGGACCTCCGGTTCCACCGGCGCGAAAGGCCCTTCGGGAAACCAGCCAATGCGCAGCCCCGAAACGCCATCATCGGAATCTGGCAGCGCGGGTAAGGGCATGGGCATCGTATATGAGTCCAATCCGTCGGGCCCAGCCATGAGAGATAGTCCCAGGGCCACATCCCGGACGCTCCTTGCCATCGGGCCAACATGCATGAAGCGGAGCAGTACGTCGGGCCAGTGGCCCGTAAGGGGTATACGGCCGTGGGTAGCCTTCAGCCCCACTATGCCGCAGTAGTTGGCCGGCTCCCGAATGGAGCCTCCCACATCGCTTCCGATTCCCAGGGGCGATAGACCGGCGGCGATTGCCTCGCCACCACTGGAGCCGCCGGGGGTGCGGCCTGACATCCAGGGATTTTCAGTGCGCCCGTAAACCAGGTTGTCTGTCTCCCACCACAAAGCAAACTCGGGCATGTTTGTCTTCGCGATGAAGATGCCCCCGGCATCTTTGAGACGCTTCACAACGCTGGCGTCGGCAGCCGGCACGTGGTCGGCGAACAGCTTCGACCCCCTGGTCGTCGTCACACCTTCGGTATCTACGCAGTCCTTGACGGTAAAGGGCACGCCGTGGAGGGGGCCCCACACCTCTCCTCTGGAGATAGCCTCCTCCGCCTCGCGGGCCCGTTTCAGAGCTCCCGGGACCATCTGGACGATAGCGTTGATCTTCGGATTGATGGACTCGATTCGGTCAAGGTGGGCCTGGACTACCTCCACCGGGGATAGGTGTCGGGCTCGAATCTTCTCGGCAAGCTCGACGGCATCGGCGTAGCAGATCTCTTCGCTCATGCTCACTCCTCAAAGGGCAAACCAAACTCTGAGCCCATTCTAGTGAATATGCGGTCCTTTGACCACGTTGGCATCCCTCGGCTTCCCTGTGACCGCGAGTCCTGGAATGACTTATGATATAGTTCTAGGTAAGCGATGCACATCCCCAGCCAGGCACACCTAGTTCCCCTTCTGTTTCTGTCCTTCTTGCTGGTTGCCGTCGTGGGGGCGTGTTCCAGCAGCGACCAACCTCCAACCGAAACTCCTGGCCCCACGGCTACCCAGGTTGCTAAGCCCACACAAACGCCAACTCTTATACCGACGCCATCGACCGAGCCAACCACGGTCCCTTCGACCACGGAAGCCATGGTGCAGCTGCCCCACGACGAGGGCGCCCACAACAACGATCTGGAATGGTGGTACTTCAACGGGCACCTGGCGACCGAGAACGGACAGGAGTTCAGCTACCACTACGTTACCTTCCAGTCCATCCTCCCTCCCGGCCTGACGAGCCGGTTGGCCCAGCTGAGCTTGGCCGACCACACAAACGGGCAGCACCTGATTCATGAAGAGGCTGCCTTTACTATGGATGAGCGCAAGTCGGGCGAGTTCGATGTGCCGGTGGGCGACCTGAGAATGAGTGGAAACGGCGAGGTGTACAACCTCAAGTTCGAGACCGGTGACTATTCTGTAGAGCTTGAGGCTGTCTCCCAAAGGCCTCCTGTGCTTCACTACGGCACCGGGCTGGTGGACCTGGGCATTGCGGGTAAGACCTACTACTACTCCCGCACCAGGCTGCAGACCTCGGGCACAGTGTCCGTTGCCGGCGTGCCCCACACAGTTACGGGCTTGTCTTGGATGGACCACCAGTGGGGAGACTTCACCACCCTGAACATCGGCTGGGACTGGCTGAGCCTCAACCTGGATGATGGCTCGGACCTGACGATTTCCGTTGTGTGGGAAAGGGAGAGTCGAAAGCCCATCGACAGCTATGGCACCTACGTGCCTCCCGATTCTCCCGCCATCCATCTGCCCGGCAGCGACATATCTCTGGGCTCCACAGGGTCTTGGACAAGTCCCACCAACGGAGCGGTGTACCCGATGAACTGGAACCTGAGGGTAGAGTCATTGGGATTAGACCTCACTTTGACTCCTTCGTCCGAGGAAGCAGAATTTACCCTGACGGGTTTTGTCCCCATTATCTACTGGGAAGGATCTATACAGGCAAAGGGGACGAGGGACGGCGCCCCAGTGGCCGGCCACGGGTTCGTCGAAATGGTGGGGTATGCCGCCATACCTGAGCTGCCGACGGCATCGTCAACGCAGCCGTAACCACTGGGGTACAGGGAACCTTGGCGGGAGGGTCGCCAACCGACTCAGGCTGACAGCAGGTTAAACGCTGTCCGCCTCCCATTGGTACTTGCAGGTGTGCTCTGGTATGTGACCCGGCCATTCCGATTGCTCGGCAACCTTAGTCCAACAACTGTAGACATCCAGGGCCGAGACTTGGGCGTGCCAGAGGCTGGTGGTCTCATCGTATTGGCTGCCCGACAGGTAACAGGTGCGTCCTTCGTAGGGGGAGAAACCACAGTACCTGGTATATGCCTCATCGTAGCTATCCCTTACCTCTCTGAAGACATCTCTTGCGGTCAGAACGGCAAGACGTAACTCGGCATTCTCAGGCCGCGTGTCGGCAAAGAACTCCACCGCATAACCCTCAACATTGCCATGGGGTATCCAGCACCCATCGTCCTCCTCATTGCCATCGCCCCTGGGCCAGAAGTGATAAACATCGTCCTCGAACTTGATGTCAATTACCCGGTGGGCTGTGTTCACATCGTCCTTGTCGGCATGGGTTTCCCAGCAGTTGGGGTTAAAGCTGATAACTGCCCCTTCCACAATCATGGATGGTTCGAATTCGGTAATCCAGGTCACACTATCCAGACAACCTAACGTGGGTTCCATACTTCCGGTGCAAAAGAATCCGCCAGTTGTTCTGCTATCCCAGCTAAGGATGAGGGGGCGCAGCATGTCCTCAAGTTCTACGATCTCGCCCCGGACCCCATCCGCCGTACTCTGTAGTTCCTCGACAGTGCCGACCGCGCTTTGCAAAGCCATGTACTCGGTTCGGGCAGTCTCCAAATCCCCGCTGAGCTCTCTATTACTTGCTTGCAGGTTATCGTTTTCCGCTCGGGCCTCGGACAGATCAGAGTGCAGACCCGCATTGGTTTCCAGGAGCCTCTCGTTATTGTTCCTGGAAACTGCGAGGTCGGTAGTTAGCTGTTCCTTGTCCACAAAAAGGGCATCTCCCCTTGAGATGGCCTCGTCTCGTTCTCCAGTCAGCTCTGAATTGGCTGCTTCCAGGCCCTGGACCGTTAGCTCAAGCCTAGCCTTTCCTACTTCCAGGATGGTCACGTTATCTTCAAGACCGTCGATTTCACCTTCAAGGTCATCTATGTCCGATTCTAGCCCAACGATGTCCCTGCGTAAGTCTTCGTTTGTGCTTTGAAGGACTACGTTCAGACTCTCTTGGGACGACAGCGATGCCTGAGTAATCTTCAGCTCGGCGTTAGTCCTGTCTAATCGCAACCAGGTGATTGCAACGGCGGCAGTCAATAAGCCAACCACAGCAACCAATGCGAACCCGAGAAGTAACTTCGTCCACCTGTTCAATTGCTACCCCCTCTGGAAACTGAACTTGCCGCTTATCAAGACTGCACATCTTCAAAGCCAATTCTAATGCCTTAACACCGCTAATTTACGAATATGGGCACAGCCTCTTTCCCCCACTGGGAGGAATTATGGGCAGGATGTACCGGACCTCTACAAACATGAGGTCCAAGCTAAGCCTCCTCTGAACAAAGCGTCCCGAGAAGGCGAACCAGCAAAACCAAGCAATCGAGCCGGGATATGTCGTTTACTCATTATCATTTAGGCTGCACAGCAGATTTGGCCTCAGGACGTTTCTTTACATTGCCCCGATGTCACTGATGAAATGTTGGTACTGGACGTTTCGCAAAGGGGGTTGTGCCCATGGGCATGAATGACAGTAATCAAGAAGGTCAGCTCAACATCTTGGGTCGGCCCATTCTAGTCCCACTGGATGGGAGCGAAGTTGCGGCCGGCATCCTTCCATATGCTTCGCAGGTAGCCAGAAGCTGTAACGTTCCCCTGGTGTTGCTCACGGTGGTCGATTCGGACGCCATAGAACGCCCCACCTCACCATTGACCCTACTCTCATTGGCCAGGGATAAGGGACCAAACTATTGGGATGAGATCGAGGAAAGTTTACAAGTCAGCGCCCTGGATTCCCTGAAGGGCCTGGCATCCCGCCTTAGGAAGGAGGGGGTCGCCGTGGAGGTCCAGGCCGCCCTTGGACGCCCGGCTGAACAGATACTGCAAGTTTCTGAAGTGGTGGAATGCGGTCTGATAGCAATGTCGACCCATGGGCGAAACCCCATCAGTCGCAGCATATTGGGTAGCGTGACGGACAAGGTGATCCATACCTCCAAAATACCGGTGCTGACCGTAACCCCGGAACGGGGGAAAAGCTACCAGGAAGAAGGCACGCATGTCACCACGGTGGTGGTGCCCCTGGATGGTTCGGAGCTTGCTGAA
>JAGWBF010000104.1 GCA_021296025.1 Dehalococcoidia bacterium
ATCAGAAGGTCCTCATCGGGATCATGGCGCTCGATAGCCCGCGCATAGAACCGCCTTACCCGCCCCACTAGCTGGGCAGTCGTCTCCCCTCCCGGAGCCGCGAAGTCTCCCTTTCCCAAGTCTAGCCTCCTGTCGAACACACCAGGCCCCAGCAACATCGCTTCCTGCAGAGTTAGGCCCTCCCATTCGCCATAGGAGAACTCGCGCAGGTCCTTGTAAGTCTCAGTTGGCACCGGTCTTCCTTCAACTGTGATCCTCGCCGTCTCTGCGGCCCGAATTAGGTCGCTGGAGTAGGCGGCCGAGATGGTGCGAGAAGATAACCTCCGGGCCAGCGACCGGGCGGTCTGTACCCCGCGATCATTGAGCGGAGTATCGGAATGGCCCTGTATAATGCCATCCCGGTTCCAGTCGGTCTCGCCGTGTCGCACAAGATACCAGCTTCCCATCTCCCTACTTTCTGTTCTAAGGGATGTCCTTGGGACCGTCCCCCCTCGCCGGGGCTTCTACCAGAATGGGGCCTCGAAAAGCTTGGGTATTGCATCGTACAGGACTATTCCTAAAAGCAACACCGTTACCTCGCCCATCTCGTTCACCGCCCCGTAGGTATCCCCGGTCATTCCCCCCAGCAGCCGCGACATCCACCAACCAACCCCTAAGGATACCAGGACGGCTGCGGAGAGCAGGACGGGCCCGGCTGGCCCAAGGAGCAGGGTGACCGCCGCCATCGCCGTAGCAGACCCGAAAGCGGCCCTCCACCAGCGACCCTCCACCTGAAAGGCCGTGCCCATACCTCCTGTTCTGGCGTACTTGAACGCGGTCATGGTGGACAACATACCCAGACGGGAAAGGCAGGGAAACGCAACCAGCAGGCCGGTCCTTGCGCTGCCGGGGATGGTTACGAGGAGGACCCACTTGAGCAGGAGGAGGGCAACACATCCGATTACCGCGAAGGCACCCACATGGGTGTCGCGCAGGATCTGCAGACGCCTCTCGGGCGTGTATCCACCCAGAAGCCCATCGCAGGAGTCTAAGAACCCCTCGGTGTGCAGCGCCCGCGTCAATACCAGCAGCGCCGTCAACAAGAGCGCCCCAACGACCAGAGCTGGCAGCGCCAGTCCTGATGCGTAGTCCAGGCCTGCCAGGATGCCTCCAAGGCCCAAACCCACCAGGGGAAACCACGCCGGCGCCTGGTCCATTGGTCCTTTGTTCCCTGTCGGAACAGGGAATATGGTCAGAAAGCGAATGGCGGTCCCCAGGCCCTTCAACAGGCCTCCTTGCCTTCCCCGTTTCCTTCCTTATTGGAAACCCTCGCGCCTTCGAAGGTCGCCATCTCGGCCAGGCATGCGGCCGCTGCTTCGACCAAGCCCATCGCCAGCACCGCCCCAGTGCCCTCCCCCAGGCGCATGCCCAGGTCGAGGAGGGGCTCCAGCCCCAAGTGGGATAGCACCACTCGATGCCCTCCCTCGGCAGACAGATGGGAGGCCACCATGTAGTCCCTGACCTGCAGGCACATGGCGCGGGCTATCAGCCCGGCTGCTCCGGAGATAAAGCCATCAAGGATGACGACACGGCGGGCCATGGCCCCGCCAAGGATGACACCGGCCAGCACGCCGATCTCAAAGCCTCCGACTTTGGCCAGGACATCCAGGCCATCGCCGGGATCTGGCCGGTTCAGCTCCAGGGCCCGCTGGACTACTTGGACCTTGAGATCCATCTGTCGGTCGGTCCGGCCCGTCCCCCTGCCCGTCGTTTCCCGGGCTGTCTTGCCCGTCAGGGCTGACACAATGGCGCTCGATGCTGTGGTGTTGCCTATTCCCATGTCGCCACCGCCGATAATGTCCGCGCCCTTCTCGGCAGCTTCCAAGGCAAGCCTGATCCCCGCCAGTACGCAGGTCTGGGCCTGCTCCCGGGTCATGGCCGGTCCCTGGGTGATGTCGCTGGTGCCGCCGCCGACACCAAGCACCCTCAAGCCAGGGTGAGTGGGCAAAGGTGCGACCACACCGGCATCCACGATGACCAGGTCCACGCCTGCCTTGCGGGCCATGACATTCACTGCGGCGCCGCCTTCTAGAAAGTTCAGCACCATCTGAGCGGTGACCGCCTGGGGGTAGGCGGTTACGTTCTGGGCAACTACGCCATGATCGGCAGCCGCCACGATGAGTGCCTTGCCCCTGATGATAGGACGCTTGCTGCCGAATATGCCAGCCATCTGCACCGACAGGCCTTCCAGCCGTCCCAGGCTGCCGGGAGGTTTGGTCAGACGACCCTGGCGGCTTTCAGCCTCCCGCATCGCCCGGCGGTCCACCCTTCCGATCTGCCCGATGACATCTACCAAATCCATGGCCCCTATCTCCGTACCTCTATTTTCGCGTGAGAACCAGGCGTCTACCCCTCTCAAGGAGAAGGGATGTTTCCCCGCGTGTCTGCGGGCCCTATCAGGCTTATGGCGAGGCAGCCTGTGATCGGGTCCCGGTAAACCGCGGCCCTCACCCCAAAGGCCGACTCGATGGTATCCGGGGTCAGAACTTCCTCCGCCAGCCCCTCTACAATTACCCGCCCTCCTTGCAGCAGCACCAGCCGGTCGCAGTAGCGGGCCGCCATGTTCAGGTCATGGATGGCGGCTATGGCGGCGAGGCCATCGTCCACGAGCTGTCGCACTACATCCAACACCTTGAGCTGGTGCAGGATGTCCAGATTCGATGTGGGTTCATCCAAGAGCAGTACCCGGGGCTGCTGGGCCAGGGCCCTGGCCACGAGCACCCGCTGGCGTTCTCCTCCCGATAAGGTGTCCAGTGTCCTTTCGGTGAACTCCCCGGTTTCGGTGAGCTCCATCGCATCCATGGCTATGCGGTGGTCATCCTTGCCCTCGATCTGGAAACGCCCAAGGTGGGGGTACCTTCCCATGAGCACAAGCTCGAGGCTGGTAAAGCCGTAGGTGTAGGGCGCAATCTGGGGAATAAGGGCTAGATTGGCCGCGATCCTCCTAGAGGACAGAGACCTGATGTCCTCCCCGTCCAGGCGCACAGTGCCTTCCACATGGGCCAAAATGCCCGAGACAGCTCTCAGCAGGGTGGACTTGCCGGCTCCATTTGGTCCCACCAAGCCCACGAACTGGCCCCGACCGGCCTGCAGGTCCACATCATCCAGGATTTTCCTGGCGTCGGTCTCCCATGCAAGGCCTTCCGCCCATATCCTTTGGTCTCTGGCGCCGTTCATTATCAGCTACTCCGGCAGGCTGAAGTTAGGGCTGGCGGCCACCGGAAAGCCACCGGGCCACAACAGCCGGGCCAGCTCTTCCACACCGCGTATGTTCCAGTGGGACAGGGTGGTGTAGAACTTACCATCGACTATGTGCACCTGGCCGCTGGCGATTGCCTGTGTTGAGACTAGGGCATCGTTGTCCAGGAGGCTCTGCCGAAAATCCTCGGCGCCAAACTCGGCCGGCTGGGGAATGATAATGACCTCGGGGCCCATAGCTATGACCCCTTCGAGGCTGGTGGTCTGGTTCCCATCTATGCCCGCCTCTTCCGCCACGTTGATCCCGCCAGCGGCCGAGATAATGCTTCCCTCGGTCGAGTTGCCTCCCGCCACCCAAAGGGTATCCGAATACTGGGTGAGGGCCAGCACCCGGGGACGAGGCTGGAGACCGCCGGCTACAGAAACCACCGAGTCGTACCGATCGCTCACCTCCGATGCGAACGCCAGGGCACGTTCCTCCTCGCCGTAGATGTAGCCCATCAACAGAATGCTGTCTATGCGCCCCTTGGGGTCTTGTTCCAGATCGGTCTGTATGACCGGGATGCCAACCTCCGACAGAGCCGCCACCGCATCTGCGGGATAAAAGGGGCTGGTGACGATTACGTCGGGCCCTTGGGCAATGATGGTCTCTGGCTCCCTGGATATCTCCGGCTTGTCCTGGACGAGATCTGCGACGTTGGAGTAGGTCGGGTCTTTGGAAACACCCCCAACTCCCACCAGGCGTTCCAGAGGCACAAGGGCAAGGGTCATCTCATCGTGACCTATGGAGGCCGTAATAATTCGTTCCGGCTTGGCAGGGATGCTGACGGTCCCGTTCACCCCCTCCACCTGTCGAGGCCAGCCGAAGTTTGTGGAGTCCACAATGCCGGCAACACCGTCGAATGCTCCAATGCGCAGGTCCCGTGTCGGGGCCAGCGTGGGAATCGGAGGGGGGGCCGGCGGGGAAGTCGAGGTGGGGGCCGGTAGGGGAGTGACGGTGGGGGCTGGAG
>JAGWBF010000001.1:0-7895 GCA_021296025.1 Dehalococcoidia bacterium
TGGACATCAACGCCTCGGCCAAGGCAGCCCGCTTCGTCAGATTCTGTGACTGCTTCAACATTCCCCTGGTGACCTTCGTAGATGTCCCCGGGTTCATGCCCGGTACTGAGCAGGAGCACGGAGGCATAATCAAGCACGGAGCCAAGCTCTTGTACGCCTACGCGGAAGCTACGGTGCCCAAGCTGAGCGTGATGACACGCAAAGCCTATGGAGGGGCTTACATCGTCATGAGCAGCAAGCACCTGCGGAGTGACACTAATTTGGCATGGCCCTCAGCCGAGATCGCCGTCATGGGGCCTGAGGGTGCTGTGAACATCGTGTACCGCGAGGCTCTGGCAGAGGCTACAGACCCGGAGCAGAGGCGCACCAAGCTGGTGGAAGAGTTCCGGGAAAGGTTCTCAAATCCCTACGTGGCTGCCGGACGCGGGTTCCTGGATGATGTGATCGAACCCCAGGAAACCCGGCCCAGGTTGATCAAGGCCCTGGAGATGCTGCAGAACAAGAGGGACAGCCTGCCCCCGAAGAAGCACGGCAACATACCCTTGTAGTCAGCCCCGGATCAGGTCCTCTCGGCCGCTGTTGAGTCTTTACGGTCGCCGAACCGGCGACGATGCTCCCGCAGAGTTCAATTGTCCATCACTACCAGGATGCCCGCTTCCTCGGCCTTTGCCGCCGAGGCTTCATCCACCACACCATCCTGCATCCAGATGAACTTCGCCCCCACCTCAATCGCTTCATCAACAACGGGCGCAACCAGCTCCGAACGCCTGAAAATGTCAACCATATCGATGGGCTCGGGGACCGAGGTGAGGTCCGGGTAGCTCTTTTCGCCCAGCACTTCCTCGGTCATCGGATTGACCGGGATTATCCGGTAGCCCTGTTGCTGCATGTACCTGGAGACCCGATGGCTGTCCCGCTCCGGATTGGGCGATAACCCAACCACGGCGATTGTCTTGCTCTCCCGGAGCTGTACATCTACGACATCCATAGCCGACACCTGCCTTCCGGATGGGTTGCTTGAAGGAAGCTGGAGAACTAGTCCGAGCCGTCTCCCAGGCGCTCATCCATCTCCTGCAGGAACTGCTGTACCTCGGAGGACAGGGGCTGAACATCCTGGTCCGGCGCCGGCTGGGCTGAAGCATCGTAGCTGCTTTCCAGCTGGCGTATCAGGCTCTCCGCTTGGGGATTCTTGGCAACAGCTTCGTCCACCTGCCGGTACTGACGTGAACCCCGCTCCCGGTCTATCAGGTGATCAGGCAGGTCGTAGAGCTCGCACAGGATCTCCAGCAGGCGGGCAACGCCCGAATAGTCTTCATCCAGCTGGGCATAGTGGGGGAGGCGCACCAGCATGTTCATGGATTCGATGCCCATCTTCTGCGCCTCGATGGAGATCATGGACACGATGCTGGTGGGGCCCTGGTAATTGCTGCGCTGGATGCCGAACCGCTCCACCTGTTCCTGGGGACCCGTTCCGGTCACCAGAAGAGGTCGGGTGTGGGGAACAGCGTCGGAGACGCCTCCAACCTGGGTATAGCGCTTGACATTGTAGTGCTTGAGGATCTCCAAGACCGATTCAACGAAGTCTTCGCCCTGGATATGGGGCTCCAGCAGATGCAGAAAGAGGAGGTCCGGGGTCTGGTCCCGCTGGGCGTATAGCAAAGTGGTGTTGGGCACAGTTACCCGTCGTTCCACACCAACGTTCATCACCCTGGGACGATAGCGGGAGAAGTCGTAGAAGTCCCCCGGGCGGGCCAGTTTCCCGATTTCCTGGGCGTCGAGGAAACGTTCGGCCCTGATTAGGGTGTGACGGCCCACCCTGCCAACATCTACCCACGGTCGAAGCGTTACGAGGGCATGAACCTCCCGACCAGCATCGTGGGCGGGTCCATCAATTCTGAAAGCTCCTACATGACTTTCCGGCACGGGGCTATTCTGCCAAGAACCTTCTGGATTTGCAAGAATTCCCTAGCTGCCGCGAACGCCGGCATTATCGTTGACGATGGTGCTATGCTGGTCTCGCCCGACGAGACCTGTTCAGGACGGAAGGCCCCCTCCCATGGAACTGACCATCGAACCTGCTGCTCCCTTCGATTTCGACCTGACAGCCCACTATCGCACCTCTTACCGCAAGTATTTCGGCAACCACGAGTACGTGGACGGAGAGTACCGGCAGATCGTGGCCAGCAGTGACAAGGTGGCATTGGCCTGCGTTAAGTCCGTGGGCACCCTGGACCGGCCCAAGCTGAAGCTGACCCTGCGGGGTGACCATCCTGAGCTTTGGGAATTGGCAGCAAGGGAGGTGGCGTGGGCGTTGGGGACCGACACCTCATTGTCAGGGTTCTATGCCCTATCCAGAGAAGACCCACCCCTAAACACTTACGTCCAGCAGCTATACGGCCTCCACCCAACTCGCAACACCTCTCTTTTCGAGACCATCGTTCTGGCAATAACCGGGCAGCAGATAGCTGCCGGGGTTGCCCACGCCATACGGGGGTTGGTGGTCCAGGAATTTGGCCGGCCCGTGGTCATTGACGGAGAGTCCTACAACCTGTTTCCCACACCAGAGGCCCTGGCGGAAGCCGGTGTGACGGGACTGCGAGCGGTCAAGCTGAGCACCCGCAAGGCAGAGTACATCGTAGAGCTGGCATCCCGGGTAGCATCGGGGGACCTGGACCTGGAGGCTTGCCGCGGGCTCCCCTCTGCGGATGCGGATGAGTTGTTACTTGGCCTGCGAGGCATCGGCAAGTGGACGGTCCAGTGGTTGAAGATAACGGCGATGGACTACCCCGATGCCTTCCCATCAGGGGACCTTGCCCTGAGGAGATTCATCTCCCATCTGTACATGGATGGAAGTCCCTTGGACGAAAGCGCCGTTGAGGATTTTTCCCGCCGTTGGCAGGACCACAGGACCTTGGTTACCGTGTACCTGTTCGCCGCAGCCCGCATGGGGCTGTTGAACACCCGAAAAGGGTAGAATTCGGTTCCCAGGAGCCAGGAAAGGAGCATGATGTACGGATGGAGAGCCCGGCTGGGAGTAATCGTATCCCCACCCAACACCGTTTGTGAAAGGGAGATGGCGCAGCTCGCCCCCGAAGGGGTCTCCATACATGCTGCGCGCATGTTCCGACCCCGGGGCGTGGGCAGCCTGAGCAGGGACGTCCTGTTGCAGACCAATGAAAGCCTTCCCCAGGTGGCGGAGAGCCTGGGGCACCTGAAACCCCACCTGGTGCTCTTCGCCCACACCATGGGCAGCATGATCAACGGTCCCGACCAGGAGCAAGCGTTGACGGACATGCTGGCGGAGGCGTCCGATTGCACCGCGATAACCACCGCTACGGCGGTGGTGGATGCCCTGAATGCTCTCCAGGTAAGCCGGCTGTCCCTGGCGGCCCCGTACCCGGATGTCATGACCAAGATGGAGGTCAAGTACCTGGAAGAGGCGGTGCCCGGGCTGGAGGTGGTAAAGGACATGTGTTTGTCCATGGAAAGCGGCTTTGACATCGGCACCCTGGACCCGTCGGTGGCCTACACAACCGCCAAAGAGGTCGATGATCCCAGGGCCGAAGCCATCTTCCTAAGCGGCACAAACTGGAGGACCATAGACATGATCGGTCCTCTGGAAGCAGACCTGGGCAAGCCTGTGATCACAGCAAACCAAGCCACCTTCTGGGCAGCGATGAAACATCTCCACATAGGTGGGATCTCTGGCTACGGAAGGTTGCTGGACCTGCTGTAACCACCCATTCCTGTCCTGTACCTGTTTGACTTCCACGAGTGCGGGGAAATAGAATTGCCCTCGCACCCACCCCCGACTTGGTAGGCATCTTGAGCACAAAGGCACCCCCACCAGAAGCAACACCCACAGCAGCAAGAACGCCTAGCCAAGCCTGGTCGCACCCCGCGGCACGTCCCTTCGTCTCCCTAAGGCACCACAACTACGTCGTCTATTGGTTTGCCATGATTGGGGCGATGTGGGCCATGAACATGCAGATGTTCGTTCGTCCGTGGTTTGCCTTTCAGCTTGAAGGGCAGGCATGGCTCATCGGGACAACCGCTCTAGCCCACGGAGTCCCGACCCTTTTCTTGTCCTTGTATGGCGGAGCCTTGGCCGACCGGTTCAACAACAAGGTCATGCTCATCTTCGGCTATATAATCTCCACCCTGGCAACCCTGGCCATCGCCGTACTGATTCAGACCGACATTATCGTTTGGTGGCACCTGATTCTGTCAGCCGGAGTCGGGGGCATAGGTCTGGCCATGGCAATGGGGGCCCGGCTAGCCATCATCTCTGAGCTGGTACCCCCCGGCGAAGTGTTGAATGGCGTGTCCCTGTCAAACATCGCCAACAACGTTGCCCGAATTGCTTCCCCCGCCATCGCCGGGTTCCTCCTATCGGGAGCCTTAGGTCCCAGCGGCGTCTTCTACCTGATGTCGTGCATGAGCGGACTGTCGGTGGTGCTCTTCTTCTTGCTTCCTAGTGGAAGGAGACGGTCCCGGAACACCTCCCAATCGGTACTCAAGGACATGGAGGACGGCTTCCGGTTCGTAAGGCAGCACGATGTCGTAATCTGGCTGATCCTGATGTACATGGTTACGGCAACCCTTGGTATGCCATACCTGTTTCTGCTCCCTGTGCTGGCCGATACCGCCTGGTCGGCAACGCCGGAACAGATCGGCCTGATATTCAGCATGGTGGGCATAGGCTCTCTCGTGGGCTCTTTTTCCACTGCAAGCATGGGGAGCACAGGTCGAATGGGCCTGATGTTGATCATTGTTTGCATCGGGTTTGGGGTGGGGATCGTCGCTCTGGCTTTCTCGCCCCTGTACTGGATAGCCCTGATCGTGGCTGTTCCCTTGGGCACCTGCCAATCAGCCCGCCTAAGCCTGAACCCTGCCCTTGTGCAGCTTCAGGCCCCGGACCACATCCGTTCCAGGGTTATGGGGATCTATGAGTTCTCCAACGGCATATTCCCCATTGGCGTGCTCCTGATGAGCATAACCATGGTCTACGTGGACCCGAGGATGGTGATGGCTGCTGCTGGCACCCTGATGGCCATTTTCTCCTTCTACGTGCTGTTCGCAAAGCCAAAGGTTCGCCAGCTCTAGCAGGGAATCCGGAACCTAAGCTACCTCTTCCAGAACTGCCAGCCCTGGCGAGGTCTGCCCTGCTCCGGCTGCCGGGTCCCGCTCCTCAATGGCAGGGCCCGAATCGCCAGCCTCTGTGGCCGCCGGGTCGGGGGTCCCTCCATCGGAATCCGCCTCAGCTTCCGCCGGTGAATCGGATGCGGAGAGGTCCGGCTGCACCTCGGATTCCACAGTCATATCCAGGTCACCGCCGAAGATGTCCCAGGGGTGGAACCACTCGACAAACTCCTTGGCTTCCTCCAGGGTGGCAAAGCCCTTCTGGGCCCGGCCCGGATCGTATGTGTTGGTCTTAGCTAGGGCATCGAACCCTCTGCGGGTCTGACGGACCGCCCCTACTTCGATCTCTGCGTCAAAGTCATCCAGGAGGACCAGGCGTTGACCCGCCCGGCGCTCCCGCCAGTACAACCTCATCTAGGTACACCTCCATTTATTGGCGTCAGTATGCCATCCCTACCCGTGGCATACAATGCGGACGTCCGGCCCACCCTTGAAAGGGGATTGGTGTGCCACTAGAATCTGGGAAGGAGGTGTCCCATGCCCACGATGACAGGTGCCCGCTTCCTGGCAGAGACCCTGAAGGCCTACGGCGTATCCGCCGTTTTCTACATGCCCGCCATCGTCCGGCGCGCCCTGATGGAGATGGAGGATGTGGGCATCCGGCGGATAAACACCCATGGAGAGAAGGCGGCTGCATACATGGCCGACGGCTATGCCCGCACTTCCCGCCGCCCGGGAATCTGCTTCGCCCAGTCGGTTGGGGCATTGAACCTGGCAGCCGGGCTTCAGGATGCCTACCTGGGACTGTCCCCCGTGATCGCCATCACGGGACATCGGCCCCTGATGCACCAGTACAGGAACTCCTACCAGGAAGTGGACCACATGCCGGCCTTCGAGCCGGTGACCAAGTACAACGTGGTCGTGGACAGCATCCAACAGATGCCCCACCTGCTGAGGCAGGCTTTCAGAGAAGCCACCTCCGGCGCCCCCGGGCCAGTACACCTGGACTTCCAGGGCATCGCTGGGGACACGATCGTGGATGCCGAGGCTGCCCTGGAGGTGCTGGTGGAGGAAGCTTTCACCCAGATGCCCGCCTTCCGGACCGAACCGGACCCGGAGAAGGTGCGGGAAGCCGCCAGGGTGCTTACCCAGGCCCAGCGGCCCGTCATCGTAGCCGGCGGTGGTGTAACTTCCTCGGGCGCCCAGCAAGAAGTCGTGCAACTGGCAGAGATGCTCTCCATTCCCGTCGCAACCTCCCTGAACGCCAAGGGCACTATCCCTGAAGACCATCCCCTGGCGGCTGGCGTGCCCGGCTCCTACTCCCGCTGGTGCGCCAACCGGATCGTCAACGAGGCGGACCTCGTGCTATTCATAGGGAGCCACACGGGGAGCCAGGTCACCCTGGACTGGAAGGTTCCTCCAATGGGAACACCCGTCATACAGATCGACATCGACCCCTCGGAGATCGGTCGCAGCTATCCATCACGGCGATGCCAGGTCAACGGTGCGCCGCCTCATCGAGGTGCTGGAACCCTTGGGAGCGCGCCAAGAGTGGACGGACCGGGTCAAGGAATTGGTGGGGGAGTGGCGCGCCGAGGCTGCTCCCATGCTGAACTCCGATGGGTCACCCGTCCGCCCCGAGAGAATCTGCCAGGCGATTACAGACACGCTGCCCCCCGACGGGCTGCTGGTGTCGGACACTGGCCATTCGGGCATATGGACGGGCACCATGGTGGAGCTCAAGTCCCCGGACCAGGGCTACATCCGGTGCGGCCGGCTCCCTGGGTTGGGGCTTCCCCGCGGCATTGGGGGCTAAATGCGCCGCACCCGAGCGTCCTGTGGTGTGCTTCACCGGCGACGGGGGCTTCTGGTACCACATGTCAGAGCTGGAAACGGCCGCCCGGTACGGGATCAACGCCGTGACCGTCATAAACAACAACCGGGGGCTCACCCAGGACAAACGGGGAGATGAGCAGGCGTACCAGGGCAGGGAGGGAAACTCCGATGAGCTGTGGCGTTACACCGACGTGGACTTCGCCCACATTGCCCGCACCATCGGCTGCTTTGGCACCCGAGTCGAGAAGCCCAGCGAGCTTTCGGACGCCATAGAGCAGGCCCTGGCATCCAACCAACCTGCGGTGGTCGATGTGGTCGCTGACATCGATGGCATCTCGGCCCCGCCCTGGGGCGGTTAGAGAAGCGCTCCCTTAGCGACCGCGCCTGCGGGACCTCGGCGAAGGGACGCCTACTTTGCGACCCGGCCGTTCTTTACGATGAACGCCTCCAGGCGTCTCAGCGCTTCCTGGAGGTTTTCCAGAGAGTTGGCGTAGGAGAGGCGCAGGTAGCCCTCCCCGTACTTGCCGAAGGAGTGACCACCGAGTAGGGCCAGCCCCGCTTCGGGCAGCGCCCGCTCCTGGAACTGCTGGCTGGAGATGCCCGTGTTCCGGATGGACGGAAACACGTAGAAGGCCCCCTCGGGCAGCGGGCATGAGACCCCGGGTATATTACGCAACCCCTCGACCACAGCATCCCGCCTTCGTCGGAACTCCTCCACCATATTGATCACCGGCTCTTGCGGACCCTCCAGGGCTTCGATGGCGGCCTTCTGAATGAAGGTGGCGGCGCAGGAGACGCTGTTGGCAGCCAACCTGGTTATATGGGGAACAAGTTCCTCGGGGAATACACCATATCCCAAGCGCCATCCTGTCATGGCGTAGCTCTTGGAGAAGCCGTCGAGGATGATGGTGCGTCCC
>JAGWBF010000001.1:7939-9491 GCA_021296025.1 Dehalococcoidia bacterium
TCGTCGGACAAAATATATGCCTGCGGGTGGTCCTTCAGCAGGCCTGCCAGAGTCTCCATCTCTTCGGCGGTAAAGGCCGAACCTGCGGGGTTCTGGGGAGAGTTCAGAATGATCAGCCTGGTCTTTGGGGTGATCTTGTCAGCAAGATCATCCAAATCGGGGTGATACCCCTTCTCTTCCAGGAACCGCATCGGCACGGGGCGGGCGCCGCAGAAACGGATCATAGACTCATACACCGGGAAGCCGGGATTCGGGTATATGACCTCGGCACCCCGCTCGGCCAGGGCAAGTATGGTAAAGAACATGATGGGCTTGCCGCCGGGGGTCACGATCACCTGGTCCCGGTCGGTCCTGATGCCCCTGGTCTTCTCCACATTCCGAACGATGGCCTCCCGCAGCTCGGGTAGCCCAGCCGTGGGGCCGTAGTGAGTGAAGCCCTGGCGCATAGCCTCGATTCCGGCTTCAACGATGTTGGCCGGGGTCTCGAAGTCGGGCTCACCGATCTCCAGGTGGACCACCGACTTTCCCTGGGCTTCTAGGGCACGGGCCTTTGCCAGCACCTCGAAGGCGGCCTCGGTGCCCAGGCTCATCATCTTTCTCGAAACGCGCATGCTAACCTTTCGTGCTACTCCCAGTTCCAGCCGGCCCGGGAGCCAGTTTTTCGCCGATTACGTGGGATCAGGGGGCCCGGCTGCAAGCCAGCTAATTGTTCCAGAGACAGAGCGAAAGTTCAATCTGCCTTGCATACGCTCTGAGAGGCCCGACTCACTGCAGAGGAGACGGGCAGGCCGCCGCCGATTGCCCTCACTGGAACTTGGGAATCTTTGCTCGTATGATTGCCCGAGCCCCCCTGGGCCGAACAGATCAAGATGGGGAGACCAGCCGGGAGGTATGACATGGCCGATCACCAGGATGTGCTCATAGTGGGGGGAGGGATTCTTGGATGCGCCACCGCCTACTTCCTAGCCAAAGAGGGTATCCGGTCCACCATCCTGGAGCGGGAATCCGTTGCAAGCTGCGCCTCGGGCTTTGCCGCCGGCCTCCTCAATCCCCTGCACGGCGCCGGCATTCCCGGCCCCTTGGAGCCCTTCGCTTGGGAGAGCTTCCGGCTCCACCTGGACATCATTGATCAGCTAACAGAAGAAAGCGGGGTGGACCCCCACTTTGCTCCCTACCCATGCATGTGGGCCATATTCGACGAATCCGAGGAAGAGGTGTGCGGAGAGCTGCACCAGCGGGCCAACAGGTTCCCTGAGTTCCCTGCCCACTGGATGGATTCGGCGGAGGTGCGTTCTGTGGAGCCCCGCATCTCCGGCGGCGTCGGGAAGGGCATGTACCTGGAGGGCATCAGGCAGGTGGAACCTTACCAGTACACCTTGGCCTTGGCCCAAGCCGCCGAGAGTCAGGGAGCTGTTATAAGGCATGGCACGGTCCGCTCGATAAAGCATTCGGGAAACCGGGTGACGGGCGTAGCGACAGAAACAGGCGAGATCGATTGCGACACCCTTGTGCTGGCGATGGGGCCATGGACCAGCCAGGCCGGGGAGTGGCT
>JAGWBF010000001.1:9561-62163 GCA_021296025.1 Dehalococcoidia bacterium
GGGGGCTACATCGCTTCAAAGGCCGACGGCCTAATCTACGCCGGTACTACCGAAGAGCGGGTCGGCTACGATGACAGGCCCACCACCGAAGCAAGGGAGCGGATAATGGGCCTTGCCCTGGATATCCTGCCCTTCCTGGAGGGGGCCCGGCTGGCCCTTCAGACGGCATGCCTTCGTCCTCTGTCCGCCGATGGCCTTCCCATAATCGGAAGGGCCCCCGGCTGGGAGGGTGTATACGTAGCAACGGGGGCTGGACGGAAGGGGATACTGCTAGGGCCCGCCATGGGTCGGGCCGTCGCAGACCTGATAGTCCGGGAGAACACCCAGCTGTCGGTGCAGGAGTTCTCGGTCGGCCGGTTCTCCGACCCTTCGGCATAGCAGCCGACAGCGAGGGGCGAGTGTAAGGAGGCCCAGGCCGCTATTCGCCCTGCAGCAGGGGTTCCAGGTACCGGATGCTCTCAACAAAGTTGTCGAAAGCCTCCTCAGCAGAGGGGATCTCCAGGACGACGTTGCCTCGGTAACCCTTATCCTTGAGCATGTTCACCAGCCTGGGATAGTCCAGGTCGCCATCATCCACCGTTGGATGCATCGTCCCATCCACCATCTGCTTGAAGTGCACCATGAATAGGTAGTCCAGGGGGAGGGCCTCGATCTCGGCAATGGGGTCGCTTCCCGGGTCTGCCCTGAGGCTGTTGATGGGGTCCACGCATAGCCCCAAGCAGCCACCCTCATCGGGAGACAGCGATTCCCGCACCATGTCCACCAGTATCCCCATACTTCGAATTGGTTGACCGGCGTTCTCCAAGGAGAGCCTTGCCCCTCGTCCCGCGGAGGCTCGCGCCAGGTCTTTCACACCCAAAGCTTCCGTGGGGACATCCCCGGGCCCTTCCCAAGGACCTTCGAATCTCACCGGGTCCACCAGGCGCAGGTGGGGGCCGGTAGAGCCCGCCATATCCACCGTCGTATCCAGGGCTCTCAGGAACACGCTGGAATGGGCAGGATCTTCGCTGGAAAGGCATGGATAGGCGACAGCCAGGTTGAAGGTCGTCATAGGGAACATTCTGACCAGCCTGCTCAATCCCGAACTATCGGGACTCCAATTCTCTCCCCCACCCTGCTCGTAGGTGCCAAGACAGCCCTGGCGCAGCTCTACGTGCTCGGCCCCTCTTCGGCGGGCCCGCTCGACCAGTTGGGGCAAGCTGGTCGTGGCAAGCTGCGCCTGCCAAGTGTTGGTTATGGCTCCGATTTTCACCGGCCACCTCCAAGCTCCATTATTGGGGAGTCAGACCCGGACGGGCGCTTCGTTCACACTTATTCTATTCGACCTCATCCCCGCCTGGAAGATGCAGTACACGGACGCCCGGACTTGGACAGTCTGGCGTCTTGACAGTTGAGGACGACTTGCTAGAATAGGTTATTGCTAATACTTGCAATAACTCTTATTTGCACCATCCAGTCGGTCCAACGAGGACAGAACAATCAAGGACTCTGCGAAAATAGGCCTAAAGGCCCTTCTCCCGTTACTGGTAGTCATCGCCCTGGTCCTGGCGGCGTGCGACCACTCGGCCAGCGAGGATTCGACGGGAAGGCTAAGGGTGGTTACCACCGTATCCCCAATAACCAGTATCGTGGAAAATATCGGGGGTACCAGGATAGACCTGGAGGGGGTCGTCCCCGAGGGAGTGAACTCCCACACCTTCGAGCCTGCGCCATCGGTTGCTACCCTTCTGTCCCGGGCCGACCTGGTGGTGCTCAACGGGCTGTTCCTGGAGGAGCCGACCTTGGAGATGGCCCGCGCCAACATGAAGTCGGGGGCTGTCATTCTCTCCCTGGGGGACGGTACCATCTCCCGGGAGGACTGGATGTTCGACTTCTCCTTCCCCGAGTCCGATGGCCATCCCAACCCCCATCTTTGGCCGGACCCCATCCTTGCCCTGAAATACGCGGAGTTGGTTAAAGATGCCCTGTCTTCCGCAGACCCGGAGAATGCCGAATACTACGGCGAGAACCTGGACAAGTTCGGCCAGCGAATCCAGGAGCTGGACGAAAAGATAAGGATAGCGGTTAGCACGGTGCCTCCCGAAAACCGGAAGCTGCTCACCTACCATGACTCCTGGGCATACTTCGCCAAGAGGTACGGCATGGAGGTGGTGGGCGCTGCCCAGCCGTCGGACTTCGCAGAGCCTTCGTCCAGAGAGGTTGCCCGCCTCATCGACCAGGTAAGGGAAGCACGTATTCCCGCCATATTCGGCTCCGAGGTGTTCCCCAGCGATGTGCTGGAAACAATCGCCAATGAGTCGGGGGCGGAGTACGTTGACCAGCTGCGAGATGATGATCTTCCCGGAGGGCCCGGCGACCCACGGCACTCCTACCTGGGACTGATGCTGCAGAACCTGGAGATCATGGTCTCCAGCCTGGGCGGCGACGCGTCCGCTCTGGAAGGCTTCGATCCCGGCCCGGTGTTCGAAGGGACCAGCGAGGCCGAATACCCCCAGTAAGGTTATACGATGCTCCATCCCATTCCCCATGAAAGATCAAACGGTCAGCCGGTGGTCGAGCTGAAGGAAGTCACCTGCGGCTACAATGGCCAGCCGGTTCTGAACGATCTTTCTCTGGCAATCATGCCCGGGGACTTCGTTGGACTGCTGGGCCCCAGCGGCTCCGGCAAGACCACCCTCCTTCGGACCATCCTCGGGGCTGTCCCCCTCATGGGGGGCCAGGTGATGGTGCACGGGACAGACATCACCCGCCAAAGTCAACACCCTGGCTATGTGCCCCAGCTGGAAACCATTGACTGGAACTTCCCCGTCACCGTGGAAGAAGTGGTGATGATGGGGCGGACCATGTCCAACGTGGTGTTTCCCTGGTACAAGCGCCAGGAGCAGAAGCTGGCCCACCAGATGATGGAGCGTTTGGGCATATCCCACCTCGCGCGGCGCCATATACGGGACCTGTCCGGCGGTCAGCAGCAGCGGGTATTCCTGGCGAGGGCCCTGGTCGGCAGCCCCCGGCTGTTGCTCCTGGATGAGCCAACCAGCGGCGTGGACATCAAGACCAGAGATGATGCCATGCACCTGCTGCACGACCTGAACCACCAGGGCGTGACCATAATCATGACCACCCACGAGATAAACGCCGTGGCGGTGCATCTGCCATGGATCGTGTGCATCAACGGACGCAAGGTCGCGGAAGGGCCGCCGGCCCAGATCATTTCCCCCGAGGTCCTGAAGCAGACCTACGGGGCAGAGATGCCCGTCATCCAGTACGAGGGGATGACCCTGGTGGCCGAAAGCCCCCACCATTACAGCTCCGGAGTGCGGAACAGCAAGGACACTGCCGAACACCGGGCGGCGCACGACAGAGGCCCCGAAGAGCGTGCTTGAACCATTCCAGTACGACTTCTTCGTCCGCGGTCTGTTGGCAGCAACCCTGGTCGGAGGGCTTTGCGGCCTGATCGGCGTTTACGTGGTCCTCAGGCGCATGTCCTATATCGGGCACGGGCTGGCCCACGCCATCTTCGGCGGGGCTGTCGTCAGCTACGTTATGTCAATCAACTTCTTCATCGGCGGGAGCCTGTGGGGGTTCCTATCGGCCCTGCTGATCACCCTGACCACTCGGAAGCGCAAGATAGGGGCCGATGCGGCCATCGGGATAATCACCACCGCCAGCTTCGCCCTAGGCGTCGCCCTTATCAGCCGCTTCAGGACCTTTACCCGCAGCTTCGACGCAGCCCTGTTCGGAAACATCAACGGGGTAAGCCAGGGGGACCTGCTCGCCATAATCGTAGTTGCTGCCGCCACCGTCATCATCCTGTTCCTGGGCTACAAGCTGATCCTGTTCACCACCTTCGACGAAGAGGTGGCCCGCTTCTACGGTGTTCCCACTGGCTGGGTGGACACGATGTTCTCTCTGGTGCTCGCTGCTACGATAGTGGTTTCAATGCAGGTGTTGGGGGTCACCCTGATCGCCGCCGCCATCGTGATTCCTCCGGTGGTAGCGCGACTGATGACCGACAGCTTCAAGGACATGGTGGTCCTATCGACGGGCATCGGCGCAGCGTGTGGGCTGATCGGAATCTACGTCAGCTACTTTATCGATGTGTCATCGGGGGCCAGCGTCGTCCTATTCTCCGCCCTGCTGTTTGTTCTCGCGCTGGTGTACACCAACCTCAAGGGAAGGCTGTTCCCCTCCACCGGCGCCCTGCCCAGCCGAGGGTCCCGAAACCCGAGCTCCTCTGACCTGCTCGAATAGGGTTCTCGGGACCCGAAAACGTTTCTCGACCTCCCGCCGGCTCGGATTCAGCGCCTGTGTAAAGCGCAGTTGACATGGGCTTTGGGACACATTAAAGTTATGCCGAATATAGGTTGTGCAGGCCTGCAGTTGCCGGCCAATGCATCCTTCGCCCTCCCAGCAATAGAGGTGTAAACCTTCTGAAGCTGAAACGATCTTCTGAAGCACGAACGAACCATATCGAAAGGAGGTCTTCATGGCAGAAAGCGACATTGCTCTGATGGCCCATTTGATGCGCCGCGCCGGCTTCGGAGCAACGAGAGATGAGTTGGAAGCCTACGTTGCCAAGGGATACGAAGCGACCGTAGATGAGTTAGTACATCCGGAAAGACAGCCTGATGTGGACTTCGACCTGATGGAACGCTCCCTGCCCGAGTACGGAGAGCTGGCTGGCATCGAGTCCAACCAGCAGTCCTGGGTATACCGCATGGTCAACACCAAGCGTCCTCTCCAGGAGAAGATGACCCTGTTCTGGCACGGGATTCTCTGCACCGGCTTCGCCAAGATCGACTACGGCCGAATGATGAGCATCTACGCCGACCTTTTCCGTCGCAAGGGCTTGGGCAACTACCGGGAGCTGATCATGGAGTTGTCCTCCCATCCGACCATGGTCTATTACCTGGACAACACAGACAACCACAAGGACGCCATTAACGAGAACTACGGCAGGGAGCTCTTGGAGCTCTTCACCCTGGGTGTGGGAATGGACGGCAACTTCAACTACACCGAGGATGATGTGAAGGCTGCTTCCAGGGCCTTCACGGGCTGGAGCGTAAACCCCGCCCTGCCTGTATTCCCCTATGGCCGCAGCCCCTGGAGCTTCCGTTTCGATCCGACGGATCACGACGACAGCGAAAAGACCTTCCTTGGCAAGACCGGCCGGTGGAACGGCGGCGACATCGTCAACATGGCTGTCGAGCAGCCCGCCACAGCCCGGTTCATCAGCCGCCACCTGTACAACTTCTTCGTGGCCGATGAACCCCAGGTACCGGCCTGGAAGGACACCCCTCCCAGGGACCCGGAGGCCATACAGATACTGGAGAAGGCCTTTGTGGACAGCGGCTACGAGATGTCCGAGGTGATGTCCACCCTGTTCAACTCGGACTTCTTCAAGAACGCTCGATTCCAGAAGGTCAAGAGCCCTGCAGAAGTGGTCGCTGGGACCATAAGGCTGGTCAAGGACCACCAGCAGGTGAAACCCGGACTCTTCCCCGTAATGAAGGAGTGCACCTTCATGGGCCAGGACCTGCTGAACCCACCCACCGTGGAAGGCTGGCACACAGGCCGTGAGTGGATCGACAGCGGGACCTTGGTGGAGCGCATCAACTTCGTTGCGGACCAAGTGGGCAATCTTGACCTGCCTGGAGTACAGCTTATCGCCAGCAGGATGACTGGCGACAATTCCATAACCTCTCCCGAGGCTTTCGTAGATGGCTGCTTGAGCCTGATCGGCCCGGTGGAAGTCAGCGAAAAGACCAAGGAAGCCTTGGTAGAGCATGCCAAGGGCGGAGGCGAAATTCGCCGTGGCACCGAGGAAGAGCGTAGCAGCTTTGCTCGCCGTGTTGGGGAGATGCTCCAGCTGATAGTTGCTACCGCAGAATACCAGTACAACTAGCATATCTCAGGAGGACAGATGATGGCTGGCAACGGAAAGGATAGGGTACTGGTGGTCTTGTCGTTGTCCGGTGGCAACGATTTCCTGAACACCGTAGTCCCTTACACCAACCCCCTGTACCAGGATTACAGGCCTACCTTGGGGATACCCGAGGATCAGGTCCTTCGGATAAACGATGAGGTGGGGTTCCATCCCAGCATGACCGAGCTCAAGGGGATCTACGATCAGGGCAAAATGGCGGTCATACAGGGAGTGGGCTATCCCCATCCCAGCCGGTCCCATTTCCGGTCCATGGATATATGGCACACCTGCGAACCGGATACCATCGGCCAGGAAGGCTGGCTCGGCAGGACCATCAAGGAGATGGACCCCAACGCCGACAACGTGCTGACCGGCGTCAACTTCGGACGCGGGCTTCCCAGGGCCCTGGTCGCTCCGGGAGTTCCCGTAGCTTCCGTGGGCAATATTGAGACCTACGGCCTGCTCACAGGCATCGAGGGCAACCAGCAAAGGACAGATGCGCTGGATGTGTTTTCGAGGATGTATGCTCCCGCCATCGGGTCCGGGCCGGTAATGGATTATATATGGGAGACAGGAAGGTCCGCTCTCAAGGGCGCGGACATCCTGCAGACAGCTCCCCAGAAGTACGCTTCCAACGTGGAGTATGGCTCCTCCCCCATCGCCCAAGGGATGAAGGCCATCGCCCAGGTGCACTTTGCCGAGTTTGGCACGCGCATCCTGTACACGACCTCCCCCTACAACTCCTTCGACACCCACGCTTCCCAGGCGGGCGCCCACGCTCAGCTATGGCGCCAGGTCTCCGAATCGGTGGCCGACTTCTATGAGGACCTCCGAGAGCATAACCAGGGTGACGAGGTGCTCCTGTTCATGTTCAGTGAGTTCGGACGTCGAGCCAGGGACAATGGCGGCGGAACCGACCATGGCACAGGCGGAGCATGCTGGATAATTGGCGACCATGTTAATGGCGGCCTATACGGCGAGTATCCCTCCCTGAACCAGGGCGACCTGGAAGATGGTGGAGACCTGATGCACAACGTCGATTTCCGCAGCGTGTACACAACCATCCTGGAAAAGTGGCTGGGCATGGATGCCAAACCCTTGGTGGGCGGCTCCTACGAGCCCATGGGCTTTCTTTAGAAACCAGGTGTCGGCTGCACCTTTCGAGAATGGGCAGCCGACAGACATATCGGAAGAGATGTTCTCGATACCAGAAGATGCCCATTTCTATGGCGTGAGGTAAACATGAGCACCATATTCTTTGGGATCGCCGACCGAACCTTCGTTTTCGACAGGACAGTCGGCCGAGCCGAATTCTCCGGGTCCGGTTTCCGTGCACCCATGGACCTGGCTGTCGCACCTGACGGACGCATCTACGTGGCCAACCGGTCATGGGAGTACCGGCCCGATGGCGTGCGCGTCACCATGCTTACCATCGATGAGGACTACATCGGCCAGTTCTCCAGCTACGGCGATGGCGACGGGCAGCTTATCTGGCCCAGCTCCGTTGCTGTGGACAGCAACCAGAACGTGTACGTCACCGACGATCACCTGAACCGGGTGTCAGTCTTCGACAAGGACGGCCAGTTCCTGCACAAGTGGGGCGAGGCCGGAAGCGGCGACGGGCAGCTGAACCAGCCCTACTGCATCCGCTTCGACAAAGAGGACAATGCCTACATATCCGACAGCGGCAACAATCGTATCCAGAAGTTCAGCAAAGACGGCAGGTTCATGTCCAAGTTCGGCCAGCAGGGCAGCAGGGCCGGTGAGCTGAACCTGCCTTGGGGTATAACCATAGACAACGATGGCAACATCCTCGTCGCAGACTGGCGCAACGACCGCATCCAGAAATTCAGCCCCGATGGACAATACCTGTCCGACTTCGGCAACACCGGTACCTCCGTCGGACAGTTCCGCCGGCCCACCGGTGTGGCGGTGGACAAGGACGGTGACATATACGTAGCCGACTGGATGAACGACCGGGTACAGGTGTTCACCGGCGACGCGAGGTATGTCACCACCTTCCTTGGCGAAGCCAGTCTGTCCAAGTGGGGCGAGGAGAAGCTTAACTCCAACCCCGATATGATCCGGCAGAGGAACATGGTCCAGAACAAGGAAGCAGAGCGGAGGCTCTGGCGCCCCAAGGCGGTCGCCGTGGACTCCGAGGGCCGGGTGATCATAGTGGACAGCAATAGACAGCGCCTTCAGGTCTATCGAAAGGAAGTCCGGTAGACCTCCAGCTTTCGCACCCCACTGGTGCACCAATAAGGTTTCCAGGCATCGAAATCCCCCATATGGGGGATTTCGGCTATGATGGAGGTGTGCGTCCATAGACGGAAACCCTCCATATATGGGCGGCAAGGAGGGCCATATGAGCGAAGAGCAGGTGCGTTGGCCCAGGATCAAGGAGCTGCTGGATGGAATCATGGAGCGCTGGAAGGCCCGCTTCGGTGAGCGGATGCCGGGAATTCACGAGTACTATTGGGACAGCCCTGAACACCTGGCCAACAGCAAACCCTACCGGCGCCAGCTCATCGAACCCGGAGTGCCGGGACGGGACACGAACCTTGTGCTGTTCCTTAGAACGGGCGAGCGCACCTTTCCACGAATGCCCCGAGGCGGACCCTACCTGAGTGACGAGGAGATCCAGGAAATCATCGACTGGATCGATGCAGGCATGCCCGAGTAGCTAGCGGGTGTGCTCCACTTGGACGCTCCCGGAGATGGGACAGCCGGGGGTCGGCTTCTCAGGAAAGTCCCGGCATCTCTGGGGACGGTCCTTGTATATGCGGCACCTGAAGGTCTTAGGGTCCAGCATGGGGCATCGCTCTCCCTCATGGTCGGAGAACCGCACCCAAGCCCCGCCTCCATCTCTGCGAGTTAGCACCACCGTCGCCCCCAGGTCATCACTCCGCTCCTGAAAGGACCCGGCTTCTGCCTCTGACAGCGACAGTACCAGGGCACCCCTGCAGCACATGGCGCGGCAGTAGTTCATGCATACATGGCTGGCGAATTCGGGGGTGATCCCCCCCTTCAACGATGGGGACAAGGTTGCCTCCAGGACCGGCGGATTCTAGGCGCTCCCGTTTACGATGAACAGGTCAACGATCTCTCCCGCATCTTCCACATCCTCCAACTTCCAGAGGACCTCCAATGCCCGGCGGGTCTGCCCATTGGTAAGCCGTTCACCAGCCAGGCCGGCAAACTTGGCTTCCAGCTCCGAGTCGTCGATAGGGTTGAGGGCATGGCCCTTGGGGAAGCCCGCGCCTTTGACCAGCCGCCTGCCGTCGGTGGACACGGCTTCTATCCTGCACTCCTGGGAACCGGGATAGCGGGCAGTGAAATCTGCATTCTCGGTGACGCGGATCTTCTGCATCAGCGGGCGAAGGGACGGGTCTCCGATCCTCTCAGGCAGGTAGGTGCTGGGAGTCACTGCGCCATCCCGCAGCGCAACCGCCACCAGGTAGGGAATGCTGTGGTCCGCTGTTTCCCGGGTCTGGGGGTCCCACTTCTCAGGCTCACTCCCGGCGCTCCGCCACGCTGCCTTGTAGGTATCGACGTTAATCTCGACGATGTCCTCCACCCCAACCTGCTTGCGCAGCTCCAAGGCAATGGAGATGGGGGCCTGGGTGTGAATCTGCGAAGGGAAGTACTTCAGGCTGGTATCGTCGATCATGAAAGGCGTTTCCCTACCACCGAAGGAACCCAGCTCGCGGGGTCCTCCGCCAACCTGCTCCCACAGCCCGTGCTGTCCCTCGATGGGGTCCGCCGGGCCTTCCATTCCTTCCCGGGCCAACTGGGCGGCAAATACGCCCGCCCGGACGGAAGCGGCAGTGGCGCACCCCTTCCACATCGACAGTTCACCCATCCTGGTCTGTACTAGGGGCATGTTAGGGACGATGGCCAGGGAGATGGCGTGGGCTGTCTGGCTATGGCTCATACCCATCAGGTTGCACGCCGCGCAAGCAGTGCCGATGACAACGAGCGCTCCCTGGTCCCAGCCTAGCTCCGGCAGGGGCACTTCATCGGAGAACCTGCCACAGACCTCGTAGGCCAGCACAGCGGCCGCTATCGTCTGCTTTCCGCTGGCATGGCACATCTCTGCCACCGCCAGCACCCCGCCAAGCATGTCGCTGGGATGGCCGCCGCCCTTGGTAACGTAGGTGTCGTTGCAGTCCAGGTATCGCAGGGCAACGGAGTTGGCGAAGGCCGCCATCTCAACGGATGTCGGCTGCCCACTTCCGAGAATCCTTGCCGGCTGGGAGCTTGAGATGCCAGAGGCAAGTTTCCGGGCGATGGCAGCCGGCTCGCTGGAGTATCCTCCCGTGGCGCACCCCAGGGCATCGATAATCCTGCGTTTGGCCTGGTGCACCGTCTTGCCTGGGAGATCCTCAAAGGTTAAGAAGGAGCTGTACTCGCTGATGCGCTCGGTGGTCTTGTCCAAGGGGCATCTCCTCACTGGGGATTGGGAATAGCTGTGACGCTATTACCGGGCCTTGGCGGGCCTAACCGGCTTAGCCTTTGTCCAGCAGTAACAGGGCGCTAAGCAGGGTGTTGGCGCCGTTGGCACAGTCCTGGGGCGGGGTGAACTCCTCGGGGGAGTGGCTTATACCATCCCTGCTGGGGACGAATATCATACCGGACTGGGTAATGGCAGCCATCGCTTGGGCATCGTGGCCCGCCCCGCTGGGCAGGGCATCGTGGGAGAGCCCCAGATCCGTTGATGCTTGGGCTATAACATCCTGAATACGGCCGTCGATGGGACAGGGGCTGCCCATTTCTACTTCCGTAATACTGATCTCTACCCCAGACACATCGGCCACCTCGGCTGCTATGCTCCTGAAGCGTCGCTCCGCCTCCACCATGCGGGACATATCCACATCCCGGAACTCCATGCCCATGTCCACCTGGCCGGGGATGACGTTGAAGGTGTCCGAATGCACTTTCATCATGCCCACCGTGCCAGCACGGCAAATCTCCTCTTCGGTGACCACGGCGTTCACCGCAACGGTGAGCTTCGATGCAGCCAACAAGGCATCCTGCCGGGCGTCCATGGGTGTTGTGCCTGCATGATTGGCGAAACCCTTAACCGAGACCTCGTATACCGCCCTTCCGGTAATACCCGACACTATTCCCATGGGTATCCCGGAGCGGTAGAGAACAGGCCCTTGCTCGATGTGCAGCTCCAGGTAGGCCTGCATCTCGCCGGGCTTGCGCACGCATTCGGCGATCCTGTCCAGATCGCCGCCGATAGCCCGGAGGTGCTCGGCCATCGTTACTCCTTCGGGATCGACAGCGACGTAGTCGCCTTCTTCCCAAAGGCCGGCCATAGCCCTGCTGCCCAGGAGCCACCGATTGAACCGGGTCCCCTCTTCGTTGGTGAACACCAGGACTTCCAGCGGATGCTGGGTGTTAATATTCAGATCGCTGAGGGACTGGACCACCTCGATGGCCGCAAGGCTTCCCAGGGCCCCGTCGTACTTGCCGCCGTTGGGGACCGAATCGACGTGGGAGCCCAAAGCGATGGGAAGCAGGTCGGGATTGGCGCCGGGTCGTCGGCCAAGGATGTTGCCAGCAGGGTCAATGCTAACCTGCAGACCAGCCTGCTCCATCAGCCCCATGACGAAGGCGCGGCCCTGCACATCCTCGGGAGAAAAGGCGACCCGCTGCATTCCGGCGGGGCTGTCTCCTATGCGTCCGAGCTGCTCTAGCCTGGAGTTCAGACGCAATGCATTTACGCGGGCGTCGGACATTTCTAGTGCATGGGAGAGAAGGATGCAGGTATGAGCAGCTTGTTCTCTGCCTTTATCTGGAACTCCCGCGTTGCTGGGGGCCAGTTGGGGTCCTTGGTTGACTCGGCCCTGATCCTGAGCCTGTCATCCAGGGAGTTGTAGGGCCACAGATGCACCCACTTGTTGAGGCTGCCCACATCCGAATAGAAGCATCCTGCGCAGGGGGAGTACTCCTCCCGGTAGGGCATGGCTGCTTCCCAGCGCTTAACAACCTCCTGCATTGTCCCTGCCCTGAAGGTGTAGGTGCGCATCTCGTAGAATCTGCCCAGGGCCTGGTCGCCCAGCGGTCGAGTGAAGGGCGCGGGTATCAGTATGTCCGAAGTCATGTCAACGATGCCATCCAGGTTCTTGGGAGGCCAGTTAGGGTCCTTGCCTGCTTCGGCAACTATCCTTTCCCGCTCGGAAAGGCTTTCGTAAGGCCATATGTGGATGACCTGGTTCAGCGGCCCAAAGTCCGTGTGGAAGAAGGCCGCCAACTTGGAGTACTTTTCTCTGTGAGGCAGGGATTCGGCGAAGCTCGCTTCGAACTCTGCCACCGCCCCGCCAGGCTTCATATTGTAGGTGCGCATCTCGTATATCATTTTCCTGTCCCTTCTACTCCCGTAGCACACAGCTTGGGAGTCGACCAATTCCTGGGAAATATGAGCCCCAAACAGGGGTCTGTGATGGCGCTATTCTACCCCTGCAGGTAGCGAGCCGCAACCTGCGAAATTAACCCGACGTCACCTACACACCCATGATTAATGACACCTATGGGATGTTCCTTGACATCATGCACGGGCGGGTATAGCCTTGCAAAAATAAGTGTTGTGAGGTGTTCAGGATGGGTGCACCCCAGTTCAAGGAACTCCGGCGGGCCTATGGTTTCGACGAAGTTGCCATCGTACCGGGTGAGGTCACCATCAACCCGAGCATGGCATCCACCGACTTCAGCATCGGGGACCACACCTTCGACATTCCGGTAGTCGCTGCAGCTATGGATGCGGTGGTATCCCCAGGCTTTGCATCGGCTATGTACGAAGCCGGTGGTTTCGGCGTGCTAAACCTGGAAGGACTCTACACTCGATACCCTGACCCCTACTCTATCTTGGAGGAGCTAACCTCTGCCCCCCAAGCCGAGGTAACCTCCGTGCTTCAGAAGGTGTACTCCGGCGAAGTAAGGGAAGACCTGATCGGCGACTGCGTACGGCAGGTCAAGAAGTCTGGAGCGGTCTGCGCCGTTTCAGTGACTCCCCAGAACACCAAGCGCCTCTCCCCGATAGCAGTTGAGGCGGGGGCCGACTTCATCGTGGTCCAGTCAACCGTCACAACGGCGAGGCATATGTCCCGGAGTTACCGGGGGCTGATCTTCTCCGAGCTGCGCAGCTACATCAAGGTTCCGGTCCTGGTGGGCAACTGCGTCACCTACGGCGCCAGCCTGGAGCTCATGGAAACGGGCATCGACGGAGTGCTGGTTGGTGTGGGGCCCGGCGCTGCATGTACAACCAGAGAAGTTGTGGGAATGGGAGTGCCCCAGGTGTCCGCCACCTTGGAATGCGCCGCAGCCCGGGAGGAATACTTCAAGCGCACGGGGAAATACGTCACGGTCATTACCGACGGAGGCATACGAACGGGCGGAGACCTGTGCAAGTCCATCGCCTCCGGTGCTGACGCGGTGATGCTAGGGACTCCCTTTGCCCAAGCTGCCGAGGCTCCTGGGCGAGGGTACAACTGGGGCATGGCCAATCCCCATCCCGAGCTGCCCAGGGGAACCCGAATCAAGGTGGGGACCAAGGGAACCCTGGCTGATATCCTTTATGGCCCCACATCGGTGACCGACGGCACTCAGAACCTGGTTGGAGCCCTAAGGGTCGGCATGGGGATGTGCGGCGCTTACACCCTGCGGGACTTGCACAAGGCCGAAATGATCATTGCCCCGTCCATCAAGACCGAGGGCAAGTACTTCCAGAGCTTCAACTAACAGAAAATAACGCCTTTTCCTAGCTCAGGGCCGACGGCTATTTGCGTCGGCTGTCGAGCTGCTCCCATACTTGACTGGGCGCCACCCCGGAAGCGGAAAGCAGCACAAGGGTGTGGTACAGGAGATCGGCAACCTCAGGCGCTATCTCCTCCGGCTTGGACTCGGCAGCGGCGATGGCTACCTCTCCCGCCTCCTCGATAACCTTCTGGGCGATCCGCCCGATTCCACCCTGGAACAGGCTAGTCGTGTAGCTGCCCTCGGGAAGTTCCAGTTTTCTCTCTTGGATCAGGGCATACAGCTCCTCGAGCACGCCAGATCCCGGATCCGAACGCCGGAAATCTTGAGGCGTCTCCTCCATGGGTGTGAAGAAGCAGGAAACGTTGCCGGTGTGGCAAATCGGACCATGGGGCTTCACCTTCAGCAGGACCGTGTCCCCGTCGCAGTCCAGGAAAGCTTCCTCGACGTCGAGGAAGTTCCCCGACACCTCACCCTTGTGCCAAAGCTCCTCCCTGCTTCGGCTGTAAAACCATGCTTGGCGTCCTTCCATGGTGCGTTTCAGCGAGCCGGGATTCATGTAGCCCAACATCAGCACCTGGCCGGTTTCTGCGTCCTGGGCGATTGCCGGTATCAAGCCCTTATCGTCCAACTTTGCTTCCAAGGCGACCCGTCCTTTACGGTGAGCAGCGGATGCTGCCCCCAAGAATGCTCAGCGCAAACCATCCAGCACATCTGCCAGCTGGTCCAGACTGGACAACACATAATCTGGCTGGGGACCAGCCAGGTCCAGAGGCGAGCCTGGGCGGTTGATCCAAGCAGCCCTCATCCCGACTCCTTTGCACCCCAGTACATCATCGTGAAGGCTGTCCCCAATGTACAGAGACTCCTCGGGTGCAACCCCCATCTTCTCCATGACAATGAGAAAGGGTGTGGGCAGGGGCTTATATGCCTGTACCTCTTCGGATGAGACTACCGCTTCAAAATGCCAAGCCTGGCGATCGAGGATTGGGTAGAGATAGTCGTTGTCGGCGTTGGAAAGCAGCCCTGTCCTGCAGCGCTGCTGAATTCCGGGCAGCGCCGACAAAGCATCAGGGTAGGGGGCCCGCTCACCCATATCCCGTATGGATGCCTTGGCGGCCGCCGACGCATCCCCCTGGATTCCCAGCTCTTCGAAGGCTCCTACGAAACAGTCCCTCCACGCCTCCTCGTAGGACTTGAAGGGAGGACTCTTTTCGGGTTCCTCCAGGTTGAGGCGCACCTTTCGGAACTGCATCTCCCGAGGCTTCCACTTATCGAACAGGGTCTGCCCAGAAACTTCCAGCCCTTGTTCAGCGGTTATGCGGCCGAACAACTCGACCCACAGGCCGCCGTTGTTCTCAGCCAGGGTCTCGTACATATCGAATATGACGGTAGTAATTCGCCCCATTATCGTCCTTTGATTCTAGCGTTATGCCCGATGCGCGCCTGGGTGTTTACAGGCGCACAGGCACCCCCCGTTGGTTTAGGTACTCTTTAGCCTGCCCGATGGTGTAGGTGCCATAGTGAAATATGCTGGCCGCCAGGGCTGCGTCGGCACAGCCTTCGGTGAAGGCATCGTACATGTGCTCCAGCGTCCCGGCGCCCCCGCTGACGATCACTGGCACCGGCACCGCCTGCCCCACAGCCCTGGTCAGGTGCAGGTCATAGCCCGTCTGCTGGCCGTCGGCATCCATGCTGGTGAGCAGTATCTCCCCGGCCCCCATCTCCACCGCGCGAACAGCCCACTTCACAGCGTCAATGCCAGTTGGCGTGCGTCCGCCGCGGACATAGACCTCCCAGCCGGAGCCTTCATTAAGGCCCAGATCGGAGCCGTCCGACTGCCCATCAGATAGCCCGCCGGGGTCCACCCTCTTAGCATCGATGGCCAAGACGATGCACTGGCTTCCAAAGCGCCGGGCGCCTTCGGCCAAAAGCTCAGGGTCATTGAGCGCAGCGGTGTTCACCGAAACCTTGTCCGCTCCAGCCCTCAGAAGGCGCTGCACATCATCGGCGCTGCGTATTCCCCCGCCGACTGTGAGGGGGATGAACACCTCTTCGGAGACCTGCCTGACAACCTCTACCATAGTATCCCGTCCGTGGGCGCTGGCAGTTATGTCAAGGAAGACCAGCTCATCGCCTCCTTGTCGGTCGTAGAGAGCTGCCAGCTCCTTAGGGTCGCCTGCATCCTGCAGGTCAACAAAGCTGACCCCTTTGACCACGCGTCCGGCGTCCACGTCGAGACACGGTATGATTCTCTTGGTAAGCATCGCTAAGGCGAGGGGACGGCCCTACAGGTTCTTAGCCATGGTCATGTACTGCTGACCGTTCAGGTCCCGCCAGCCCTGATGCTGGAATCCCGCTTTGCGGCAAAGTCCCATCATCTCGTCGGGATCGATTCGGTGCTCCAGGGGTGGTCCTGATTCCGTCTCTTTCCTGAACCACTCCAGGATGGTGCACCATCCCTTTGGCTTGAGCAGCTGGCGCACCGCTTCCATGAACCCGACGCGGTCGGGAGGATGGTGGGTAACGAAGGCCAGGAACACACCATCAAGGGTGCCCTCGGCGACGGGGAACTCAGCCTCTTCGCAGAGCAAGACTTCCACGTTGCCAAGCTTGGCTTCCGCCACCCTTTCGCGCAAGGCCTCCAGCATCCCTTCCTCTATGTCCAAGGCATACAGCTTGCCATGGATCAGGTACTTGGCAATGGGTATGGAGAAGAACCCAGGCCCACATCCGATATCCGCAACATGGTCAAAGGGTTCGATGGGCATCAAGTTGATAATGGTGAAGGGGTCGGTAAGCTCCGCCCGCTCTGGACGGAGCAGTCTCTGGATAAAGGCTTCGGTTTCGGGATATTGAAATCGTTCCGTCAAGGCATGGCTCCTATTAGCCTAGGCATCCCTTCCTTAGCGGGGCTTGGAAGCTTCGATCGCTGCTTCTAAGAGTATGTCTCCAGTGTACAACGCACGTCCCAATATAGCACCTTCCACGCCTATCCCGGAAAGCTCCTGGATGTCCTCCTCGGAGCTGATGCCCCCGGACGCCAATATGGCCATTGACGTGGCCTGGACAAGCTGCCGAAGGGACTCGAAATTAGGATGGGTCAGGGTGCCATCCCTGGAGATGTCGGTACACAGGAACCTGGGCACTCCGAGGGCACCCATGCTCTGTACCAGATCGACGGACAGCACGGAAGAGCCTTCCATCCAACCCCTGGTGGCGACGTATCCATCCCGGGAGTCCACGGCCACCACAACCTGCTCTCCTCCATGGATGCGACACAGCTCTTCAACCAGGGCCGGGTCCTCTATGGCAGCGGTGCCCAAAACCACCCGGGACACTCCCAGGCCCAGCAGTCTGTCGGCCGATTCCCGGCTCCTTACCCCTCCGCCAACCTGGACCGGGATGCGCAGGTTGGATACCAGGCTCCGTATCACATCGTAGTTGGTCTGCTCACCGGTGGCCGCGCCATCAAGGTCAACGATGTGCAAGCGCCCGGCCCCCTCAGCCTGCCATCTCTGGGCAACCTCCAGGGGATTGCTGGAAAACACGGTCTCTTGGGCAAAGTCTCCCTGGTAAAGACGCACACACCGCCCGGACTTCAGGTCCAGAGCCGGGATTACTTCCATACCACCGAGGCGTAGTCCACAAAATTACTATATATCTTGAGCCCGAAGTCGCCGCTTTTCTCGGGGTGGAACTGGGTTGCCATCACGTTCCCTTGGGTCAAGACGCTGCAGAAGGGCAGCCCATACTCCGTGACACCCGTCGCGACGTCATTCTTCAACGGCTCGGCGTAGTAGCTGTGGACAAAGTAGAAATAGCTGCCATCAGGAATTCCGTCCAAGAGCGGATGCTCATGCCGGAAGCTGACGCTGTTCCAGCCCATGTGAGGTACCTTCAGGCTGTCGGGCAGCTTCCGCGTGGTGCCGGAGATGATGCCCAGGCAAGGCGAGCTACCCTCCTCGGTGTCATCCATCAGCAGCTGGAGTCCCAGGCAGATGCAGAGGACCGGCGTTCCCGACGCCACCGCCTCTTGCAACGGCTTAACCAATCCCCGTTGTTCTAGGGCCTCCATGGCAGCCCTGCCAGAGCCCACTCCCGGCAGGACTATCGCATTGGCCGATTTCAAGGCATCGGGGTCCGATGTCAGGACAGGCTGGGCACCCGCCGTTTCCAAAGCCCTGGAAACGCTACGCAGGTTGCCCGACTCATAGTCCACTACCTTAACGATCATCTTTGCCATTGCGCTCGGCTTTCGCTGCCGCCCACCCAGGAAGGGCAGCTTCACACCTTCTCCAAGGGGATGGAACGGTCTTGGAATCTAGCCAGAACAAACAGCAGGTCTCCCAGCCGGTTCAAGTATCCCAGGATGTGGTCGTTGGTGACCAAGCCCAGGTGCTTTAGATCGACGGTCCGCCTTTCCGTAGTTCGGATCTTGGCCCTGGCTAAGTCGATGGCCGCGGAGGGGGGAGACCCACCGGGGAGGATAAACACGCTGGGCATCTCAGCTTTGCTCTCCAGGTCATCTATGGTCTCTTCCAAGCTTGCTATCATCTCGGGGCTCACGGGGTTGAAGTGGGTAAGGAACAGGTCGTACTTGTCCGGAGCGGTCGCCAGCTCAGACATGACAACAAACAGGTCCCGTTCAAGCTCCTTCAGCAGCGTCTTGACTTCCACATCGTCGCTCAGGGCCCTGGCCAGCCCCATTGCCGAAACTGCTTCATCCGCCGTTCCGTAAGCTTCGGTGTGAGGGTCGCCCTTGGGTACCCTGCCGCCGTACAGCAAGCTGGTCTCGCCCGCGTCACCGTACCTGGTGTATATCCTTTTGCGATGGGGAGTCGTCATCGTTCCTCGCTCGGCATCTTCACCCTGAGACGAGGGTGAGGTGCCCGGTAGGAAGTAGCTAGGGTCGGAAGGTACTAAATTCTAGCACAGGGGTACCCTGCACGCTATACTTGGGGCAGCCATAGACCGGAGATGGCAGATGACGGCAGTCCAGGTGATGGGTATCGAAGGGATCCCCGAGGTGCAAGAGGGCGACGACCTGTCGCAGCACATCCTGTCGTCCCTCAACCAGCAGGGCCTTGCCCTGGAGGTGGGGGACATCCTGGTTGTCACTCAAAAGGTGGTCTCCAAGGCCGAGGGCAGGGTGGTCAACCTGGATGATATATCAGCTTCGCAGATAGCCATCCAGCTATCGGAAGGGAGCCACCGGGATCCCCGGCACACAGAGGTGATACTCAGGGAAAGCAGGCGGATTGTGCGCATGGACCGAGGCAACATCATCAGCGAGACCCGCCACGGCTTTATCTGCGCTAACGCGGGCGTGGATGCATCCAACCTCCCCGAGACGGGCACAGTCGCGATGCTGCCTGTCGATCCGGATGTATCCGCACGAAATATCCGGCAGGGCATCCTGGCAAGGACCGGCGTAGGAGTTGCGGTTATCATATCCGACACCTTCGGCAGGCCCTGGCGGGAAGGGGCCGTCAACGTAGCTATCGGAGTGTCGGGAATGGATTCGGTTGTGGACTACCGTGAGAAGGAAGATGCCTACGGGCAAATGATGCGCACCACGGTCATAGCCATCTCCGATGAGATTGCCAGCGCAGCTGAGCTGGTAACCGGCAAGACTGACGGGGTTCCGGTAGCCCTTATAAGAGGTTACGAGTACACGGAAGGCGATGATGGGGCAAGAAAGCTGGTGCGGAGCCCAGAACGGGACATGTTCCGGTGACCGGGGCCGGATCGGAGGTCAGCAGGAGGAGCTACGCCTCAGAAGGGTCGTCTGGGCCTTCCGACGATGCGTCTGCGGTGGCGTAGTTCGCTGTGGACTGGGAAGACTCTTCGCCCCACGAAATGGCATCTATGTAGTTCTTAAACTCCCTGGTTGCATCGCAAAGCTGGCATCTTCCCCTACTTACCGGACCCTGGGGGGACTCTATCAACCAGTGATGCCTGCACTCCGGCGATTCCGTCCTTTCACCGGGGCTGGGCTTGGAAACCTGCCGCACCATCGCTATCCTACTCCTTTCTTTGGTCGCAAAATCTAGCATGACGATATTTTCGCCGTCAAGGTGATTTTGGTACGTAGGTAGTCCTGTTTCCGACACCTGGATGTTGTAGGAATTCCCTTTTACCCATCGCCATACCTGGGTTATACTCCCTGACGCCAGCCGGGATAGGCCAGGCGATGTACCTACAGACCCCGAGAGGGAGGGATGGAACAACCCCCATCGACAGGTGACCGTATAGTTCGGCGGCCAAGGTCGCGGGAAGTGGTCCCCGTGGTTGTAAAGACCTCACCACGAAGGCACCCTTCCCGGCATTTCATCCCCGCTTTCATCCTCTTTTACAGTTTCAGCGGCCTGGTGCTTATTGGTGGCCTGCTCCTCTTCCTGCCTTTTTCCAGCATTGACGAGGGGTTCACCCCCCTGGTGCTGGCCTACTTCACAGCCACTTCCGCCGTTACCGTGACCGGGCTGACCGTCGTGGATACGGCAACCTATTGGACCGATTTCGGGAAGGCCGTCATATTCGCCCTGATGCTGATAGGGGGGCTGGGTTTCACATCCTTGGCAACCTTCTTTCTCATCGTGCTGGGTCAGCGTATAACCCTTCCCGAGCGGATGCTCATGCGGGACACCATGGGGATCGATAGGCTTGGTGGAATAGTTCCCCTGCTGCGCAACATCATCCTCATAGTTACCTTGGTTTACGTGATCGGCGCAGCCCTCATCTGGTGGCGCCTCCACGGCGAATTTTCCACGGGGGAATCTATCTGGCAGTCGGCCTTCCTCTCGGTTTCCGCTTTCAACAACGCGGGCTTCTCAATCCTCCCCGACTCGATGAGCTTGAGCCTCTTCTTTGGGGACGTTCCCCTCCTGGCAGTGCTGGCAGGGCTAATCGTGCTGGGCGGGATCGGATGGACCGTGCTGGTGGATGTGTTCCGGCAGCACCGATTCTCCCGCTTCGCCCTGGACACCAAGATGGTAATCGTAACAAGCATGTTCCTGTGGGCATTGGGGGCGGTGGTGCTCTTTATCGCAGAGTTCGACAACGAGCACACTTTGGGAGCCTCCTCCCTGGGTATGAAGACCGCCCAGTCCATCTTCCACTCGATCAGCGGTAGGACGGCTGGCCTAACCACCATTGACGTGAGCCAGACCACCCAGCTTCATGACCTCTTTTACCCATTGCTGATGTTCATTGGCGGGGCAGCCGGTTCTGTTGCTGGCGGGATCAAGGTGGCAACTCTCGCGGTCATCATCGCCGCAGTTGTGTCGTCCGTGCGGGGAAGACTGCAAGCAGAAGCCTTCGGCAGGGAAATTCCCCACTTCCAGGTACACAGAGCCCTAACGGTGGCGGCCCTTGGCATGGTGATCGTGTTTGCGATTTGCCTTGGCCTCACCCTGACGGAGAGGTCCAGCAACATCCCTTTCCTTGACCTCTTCTTCGACACCGTATCGGCCTTCGGCACCACAGGCCTGTCCACGGGAGTACCTCCGGAGCTGAGCGTGGCCGGGAAGGTGCTGTTCATCATTACCATGCTGGTCGGGAGGCTGGGGCCCCTCACCCTCGCCCTGGCGCTGACACCTAGGCAGGAATCAACCGTATATCGTTTTGTTCAGGAAAGGGTTAAAATAGGTTAGAAATCATGCCTGAAACCGGGCTGAGGAGCACGGCATGACAAAACAGGTTATCGTCGTGGGGTTGGGCCGATTTGGCGCAAGCGTGGCAGAGGAGCTTTACCAGATGGGCCACGACGTCTTGGGCATCGATATGGAAGAAAAGAATGTCCAGGACATGCTGGGCCACGTAACCTACGCCGTTAAATCCGATGCTACCAACGAAGCTGTGCTCAAAGAACTTGGGGTATCCAACTTCGATGTGGCCGTTGTGGCCATCGGTTCGGATGTTCAGGCAAGCATACTTGTAACAGTGCTGCTGAAGGAACTGGGAATTCCCTTCATCGTGGCCCGGGCCATTAACGAAATTCACGGCAACGCAATCGGGCGGGTCGGCGCGGACAAGGTGATCTACCCGGAGCAGGAGACGGGGCGCAGGCTGGCACACACCGGCTTCGAGCTTGGCGTGCTCGACTACATGGAGGTCGCCCCCAACTACGGAATAACCAAGCTTAGACCCCCGGACCCCTTCGTTAGGAAGACTCTGTCGGAGGCAGGACTGGCGAGTCCCAGGGATAAGTACCATGTAGCAGTGTTGGCCATACGACGGGGACGGGAGTACCTGCTGGTGCCCAGTCGTGATGAAGAGATACTCCCCGGCGATATCCTAATCGTTGCAGCCAGCAACAACGAGATCTCAAAGGTACATGTCTCGGCTACCGGGGGGTCTAGCAGACGGGAGCTAGGCGCACCGGACCGCAACGGCAACGAGTCCCTGGTTGAATGAGAAAGAACGGCTAGAGTGGCGGAAAAGTTCCGGAAGATTCTCGTGCCCGTCAACGGCAACCATGCCGGCGAAGGGGCTATCCGCCTTGCATGCCAGATGGCCAAGGAAAGCAAAGCGCAGATTTGTGCCCTACATGTGATCGAAGTCGGCCAGGAGCTTCCTCTGGACGCAGACGTTAACAACGACGCCGGTGAAGAGATCCTCACCAGCATTGAGTCGTTGGCTAAAGAAGAGAAGTGCCGCGTCATCGCTGAGTACGTCCAAGCCCGGCATGCCGGCCCGGCCATAGTCCGAGAAGCTCATGAACGTGGCTACGAGGTCATCGTGATGGGCATTCCCTATAAGCGTCGGTTCGGCCAGTTCACCCTCGGAGACACCAGTTCCCACATCCTCAAGCATGCGTCCTGCCCTGTTATGGTAGTGCGGGAGAAGCCGGCGCCCGGAAGAAGCAGCTACGGACTAAGGGCTGAAACCATCCCATGAAGGTGCTTGTGGTGGGCAGCCAACGGGTGGCCAGCATCCTGGCTACCTCTCTGGCCGAGGATGGCCACGAGGTGACAGTGCTGGGCACCGACGGCGAGCGTCTGGAGGAGATGTCCGACGAACAGCCCGTCGAGGTGCTCCTGTCCAGCGGCTCCCTTATGGAAGATTTCAGGGATGTTGATATCGATTCGGTGGATGTGTGCCTTGCCGTTTCCAGCGACGATAACTGGAATGCCATGGCAGCCCAGGTCGCCAGCTCAATTTTTCAGGTGCCAAAGGTCATCTGCCTGGTGGAAGAGCCCGAGAAGGAGGGCTTTTATCGCCGATTGGGTATCCGTACAATATGCCCCACCACCATACTGGCCGATATCATCAGGACCGCCATGGTGGACGCAGGCTAGCGGGACGCCAGAACTTAAGTTATGTACATTATCGTAGTAGGCTGCGGAAACATCGGTTTCCACCTTGCTAAGGCCCTGGTTGCCATAGGGCATGAAGTCCTCGTGATCGATAAGGACCAGCACCGCTGCGAAACCCTGCGGGACGAGCTGGAAAGCATCGATGTGGCCATGCATGGTGACGGGACTCAGATCGATGTGCTCAAATCCGCCGGGGCTGTTCGCGCAGATGTGCTCATTGCCGTGGCCGCTACAGACCACGATAACCTGGCTGCCTGCCAAGTGGCTAAGCACAGTTTTGCCACTCCCAGGACCATGGCGTTGGTCCGGGACCCTCAGAACGAAGCCCTGTTCAAGACATCGGGAGTGGATGTGACCATAGGCAATACCCACCCCATCGTATCAACCATCGAGGAAGGGATACCCGGCCACGCCCTCGTTCACTTAATGAACCTGAAGCCAAGGCACATGGAGATGGTCAGCATCACCATCCCACCGGATGCAGCCGTAGCCGGCAGTGCGCTAGAAAGCATAGAGCTGCCTCCCAACAGCTTCATCACCCTCATAGTAAAGGACGACAATGCCCTCTTGCCCTGGGCTGACGTGGTCGTCGATGCAGGAGATGATGTGGTCGTCGTAACCAGCATAGAGGAGGAACATCTCCTCTATGAAATCCTAGTCGGTGCAGGCTAATGGCTAAGCGCCTGGCTTACCTGGGGCCGACGGGCACTTTCTCCGAAGAAGCGGCTGTCCAGTACGACCCCGACGCGGAGATGGTGCCTCATGCCAGCATCCAGGCGGTGGCCCTGGCCGTTGCGTCGGGCATGGCGGACGAGGGTGTTGTGCCTATCGAAAACAGCCTTGAAGGATCGGTGACCTTCACCCTGGACACTCTTATCCAGGAAGACCGGCTGCTTATACGTCGCGAGCTGGTGCTTTCCATTGAGCACTGCCTGATCGTTAAGCCGGGCACAAAGGCGGGGGAGATACAGGCCATTTACTCGCACCCCCAGGCTCTGGGCCAGTGCAGGAGCTTCTTGGAACGCTGTTTTCCAAAGGCCCAGCAGATAGCCTCCCTTAGCACAGCCGCCGCTGTGGACGACGTCAGGGGAAGCTCAGAAGTCTCCGCTGCCATCGCTCCCCGAAGGGCTGCTGAGCTACAAGGAATGGAGATTCTGGGTGAAGGAATCCAGGACAGCTCTGCCAACGTCACCAGATTCGTTGTGCTTGCCCACAGCGACCATCCCCGGACGGGAAAAGACAAAACGTCGCTGTGCTTTTCGTTCCAAGAAGACAAGCCCGGGGCCCTCTACAACGTCCTGGGGATTTTTGCCCACCGGGATATCAACTTGACCAAAGTCGAGTCCCGCCCTTCCAAGCAGTCCCTGGGCGACTACATCTTCCTGATCGACGTGCACGGGCATAGGGAAGACCCTGTTATCGCAGCCGCCATCGAAACGGTCAGGATCCACACTTCGATGTTGAAGGTGTTTGGTTCCTACCCGCGATGGGACACCTGAAGGCCTCAGCCCATCTCACCGCCGCCGGAGACGCTGACCGCCAACCCGGTCATGTAGTCCGATTCTGCAGAAGCTAAGAAGGCGGCCATCCGGGCAACGTCCGAACTCTGAGCTACCCGACCCAGGGGTATGTTTTCCGACCGGGCGTTGAGCATCGCTGCATGATGCTCTTCCACGCTCACTCCCGGTGGCGTAAAAGCCTCGGCGATGTACCCAACCCGCTCCGTATCCACTAGTCCCGGGCAGATGGCGTTGACGTTAATCCTGTGGGGCGCCAGCTCGTGAGCCAGGGCCTGAGTGAACCCCACGATGGCAAACTTGGAGGCGCAGTAGGCGGCATAGCGAGCGCGGCCCCTCTTGCCCATTCCCGAGGACATGCTGATTATCTTGCCTCCGCTGCCCTGGCGGATCATCTCCCTGGCGCCAGCCTTGGAGCAAAGGAAGGTCCCCTTGACGTTGACCCTCTGTACAGTGTCGAACACATCCTCTTCCAGCTCGACGACGGGGACACGGTCCGGCCCCGGTCGGGAGCCCGCGTTATTGATCAGGATGTCCAAGTGTCCGAACCGTTCGATTACACGCTGGAACATTTCATCGACCTGTCCGCTGTCGGAAACGTCGGCAATGATGTGCATGGACTCGCGCCCCAAGTCCTCTATCTGGCGGACCACATCTTCCACGCCACCCCAGGAAGATGAACGACCTGAGTAGGGATTGGGGTCAACGTCGTTCACCACGACGTCGGCGCCCTCCTGGGCCAGGCGGATGGCTATAGCCCTGCCAATTCCCTGTTCTCCCCCGGCTCCCGTAACAAGGGCGACCTTGCCGCTCAAGTCGTACATTGCACCCTCCATCGGCTAACTGAATGCAGGACCCCCGAAGGGGATCAGTGCTGGGTCTGCTGGCTGCGGAGATCGTCGGCTTCCACGACCACGTGAATGTCCTTGTCTCCCCTACCACTGAGGCACAGCAGGGCCGTCTTTTCCCTGGACAAGCCCCGAGCCAGGCGGGAAAGGTAGGCGATGGCGTGAGCCGGTTCCAACGCAGGAATTATCCCTTCGGTGCGACAGAGAAGATGGAATCCATCCAGGGCGTCGCCGTCGTCAACAGCGAGGTACCTGGCACGGCCCGTTTCCTTAAGGTATGAGTGTTCCGGGCCGACCCCCGGGTAGTCCAAGCCCGCGGACACGCTGTGGGTTTCCATTACCTGGCCATGGTCATCCTGAAGCAGGTAGGACATGGAACCATGGAGCACTCCAGGAGTCCCCTTGCTGAGAGAGGCCGCATGCTTGCTGGTGTTGATGCCCTCGCCGCCGGCCTCAACTCCTATAAGCATCACCGATTTGTCTTCCACAAAGGGGTAGAAGGTCCCGATGGCGTTGCTCCCCCCGCCTACGCAGGCAACAACATAGTCGGGGAGCTTCCCCTCAACCTCCAAGAGCTGGGAGCGGGCCTCCCTGCCGATAACTGATTGGAAGTCCCGTACCATCTTGGGATAAGGATGGGGGCCCACGGCGCTGCCCAGCAGATAGTGGGTGGTCTCCACGTTGGTTACCCAGTCCCGGATCGCTTCGTTGATTGCATCCTTCAGGGTGCGGCTGCCTGAATCGACTGGCACCACTTCCGCCCCTAGGAGGCGCATCCGGTAAACGTTTGGGGACTGGCGCCTGATATCCTCCGATCCCATGTATACCGTGCAGTCCAGGCCCATCATGGCACACACTGTAGCTGCCGCCACGCCGTGCTGGCCCGCCCCGGTCTCAGCTATGATCCGAGGCTTGCCCATGTGCTTTGCCAGCAGCGCCTGACCCAAGGCATTATTGATCTTATGGGCACCCGTGTGGGCCAGGTCTTCCCTCTTAAGGTATATCTTGACCCCGCCCAGCTCTTCGGTCAACCTGGAGGCATAGTGCAAGGGCGTGGGTCGTCCCACATAGGTGGACAGCAACCGTCCATACTCTTCCTGGAAGCTGGCATCTTCCTGGGCATCGCTGTATGACCGGTCCAGCTCCTCCAAGGCAGCCATGAGGGTCTCCGGAACGAACCTTCCTCCAAAGGAGCCGAACCTCCCACGTTCATCGGGCAGGACTTGTCCGTTTGTCACTCTTCTCCTTACCAGCGGGTCTTATTGGAAGGGGATGGGGTCCGCCGCCCCGCAGGCGGCGGCAACGAAGGCCAGCACCTTGTCCTTGTCCTTGGCGCCTCCGGTCTCAACCCCGCCGGAAACATCCACACCCCAGGGATGGGCTACCGTTACCGCCTCACCTACGTTTTCGGGGGTGAGGCCTCCCGCCAGCAGGAAGCTGAACCCTTCCTCGGACAATACCCGCGCAACCTCCCAATCGAAGGTCTGCCCGGTGCCCCCCTGCAGTCCTTCCACCTTCCGGTCGAGGGTAATCATATAGCCCTCCCGCTCCAGCTCAGCCAAACGGGGTACCAGGGATGTGTCAACATCATGGGGACCCAGGTGCTCGGGCACATGGACCACCCTAATCAGAGGTGCCTCTACCTGCGCGCAGTAGTCCATTGATTCTTTTCCACAAAGCTGGACCAGGTCTATGCCACACCGGCGCACCGTGCTGTTGACCTCTTCGATGGGCTGGTCCGCGAATAGCCCTACTGTTTTTGTCCCCTGCCAACCACCGTCCTTCATGCCCGACACAATTATTTCAGCCATGTCGGCATCCAGTTTCCGCCGGCGTCCGGGAACAAACAACAATCCGATGTAGTCAGCCCCGGCAGCGGCAGCATCCGACGCATCCGGGAGGCTTCGTACACCACATATCTTTATCCTGGGACGGGTAGATGGCGGAGTTTGTAAGGGTTCGATGCTGGAGCCTTCGGAATGCTGCATTTTCGGCAAAGTTTCGCTTCAAAAGCTTATGACAAGTTCAAAGTTCCTGTATAATATAACACAAGCAATAACCCCAATGCGGCCTCCTAATAAGGGCCCGCGTAGCCGGGAGACTCATACGGATTAAGCTGGGTGTAGCTGCGGAAGCATCCAGCCGGAAGGATGTCGGGTAGGGCGTGGACCCACTCTTCAACAAACTGGAATCCGTCGAGCTACGGTACCGTCAGATAGAAGACCTTCTAGCTTCCCCAGAGGTGGCATCTAGCCATTCCCAAGTGCAGACGTTGGCCAAAGAGCATGCCTCTCTGGAAGAACTGGTCTCGTTAAGCCGAAAGTACAAGCAGCTTCTCAAGGAACGGGCAGATGCCCAGAGCCTGATTAGCGAAGGCTCCGACCACGGGTTGGTATCCCTGGCCAGGGATGAGATCGAAAGGGTTGACCTCTTGATGGAAGACCTTGCCCAGAAGCTCCGATGGGCTTTGGTCCCTAAGGACCCCAACGACGGCAAGAACGTCATAATGGAGATTCGCGAGGGGATCGGGGGCCAGGAAGCATCCCTGTTTGCAGGGGACCTGTATCGAATGTACACGCGGTACGCCCAGTTGCGACACTGGGATGTGGAGGTACTGCACACCAATCCCTCAGGCTCGGGAGGGTTCAAAGAGGTGGTGTTCGAGGTCCGGGGCCAGGGGGCATACAGCTTGCTCAAATTCGAGCGAGGCGCCCACCGGGTACAGCGGGTGCCCGTGACCGAGGCATCAGGCCGGATTCACACCTCCACCGCCACCGTGGCTGTCCTCCCCGAGGCCGATGAGGTGGATGTGAACATCCATCCTGACGACCTACGCATAGACATCTTTCATGCGGGAGGCCATGGGGGCCAGAACGTGAACAAGGTCGCAACCGCCGTCCGGATCGTCCATATACCGACTGGGACGATTGCCGTCTGCCAGGACGAGCGTTCTCAGTTCAAGAACAAGCAGAAGGCCATGGCTATTATGCGGGCCCGCATCTACGAGGCGGAGCGGCAGAGGCAGGACACTGAGATCGCCAATGAGAGAAAGAGCCAGGTGGGATCCGGGGAGAGGGCGGAAAAGATACGCACCTATAACTTCCCCCAGGACCGTAAAACCGACCACCGCATCAACACCAGCTTTCATGGCATCGAATCAGTGCTGGACGGGGAGCTGGAAGGGGTCTTGGATGCCCTTGCCAGCAACGAGCGGACACAGATGCTGGAAGGGGCCCTGAATTAAGCCTTCTCTTGTCTCGTGCGTCTAAGGCAACTCTCCCGGTCCCCATTCTCCTCAATTCCGGCCCGGGCATCGGCATCATGAATAGTGCAGTATTGGGCTTTACCCCGTCGAGGTACCTATAATGCCTGCCCTTGGAGACATCCTCCGTCAGACCCACGCCACCCTCGCAGAGGCAGACATACCCGATGCCCGGCTTGAAGCCGAGTTGCTGCTGACCCACCTCCTGGGAATTCCCAAGCACAGGCTCTACGCCTTCCAGGAGCAGGAGGTGTCGGAGCAAGCTATAGACCTGCTTGAACAGTCGGTGAAACGGCGTCTCACCCGCGAACCTCTAGCCTACATCCTTGGCCTCAAGGAGTTCTACGGGATTGCGCTGGAAGTCGGTCCCGATGTTCTCATACCCAGGCCTGAGTCGGAGTACCTAGTGGAGCAGGCCCTTTTTGCGTCGATGATGAGGGCGGGAGAATCGGACTGGGTGATCGCCGACGCAGGCACCGGCTCGGGGGCCCTAGCAATTAGCCTGGCAATTCATCTGCCCATGGCCCGCATCTACGCCACCGAGAACTCGGAAAGGGCGGCAGCTGTAGCTGCCAGGAACATTCAGAGACACAATGTGGCAGACCGGATAACCTTGATCCAGGGTAACCTGCTGGACGACCTACCTGAAGAAGCGGACCTTATTCTCGCCAACCTCCCCTATATCCGTACAGGTGCGATGGCCGACCTTCAGCCGGAGGTGCTATGGGAGCCCCGCGAAGCATTGGATGGAGGAGAGGACGGCCTGGATGTAATCCGGAAACTTCTGCACCAAGCGCCCGGCAGGATCAAGGACAGCGGGATGCTCCTCCTGGAGATAGACCCTCACCAGGCACCCCTCCTGGAGGAGATGGGCAGGTCACTGTTTCAAGGGGCTCAGGTTTCCGTACAACAGGATTTGGCAGGCCTGGACCGCTACCTTATTGTCGATACATCATCGTCCAGCTAAGGGTGCGGGCCCCGGCGGGGCCATGGGGGGCCACCTTGACACCCCTTAACAGCAAAGTATAATCGGGCCAGACCCCCCTCGATAGTGTGGGATCCCCTTCTCCAGTCCCCGATACCCAGAAAGGAGCACATACATCATGGCTTACGACTTGTTGGTCAAGGATGGTCTGGTGGTAGATGGTTCGGGAATGCCAGCCTTCTATGGCGATGTGGGCGTAAAGAACGGCAAGATTGCTGAGATCGGAAAACTGGGCAGCCAGGCAGACAAGGTGGTGGATGCCCAAGGGCTTGTGGTCTCCCCGGGCTTCGTGGACAACCACTGCCACTACGATGCCCAGGTCACATGGGACCCGTTGTGCACCTACTCCTGCTATCACGGCGCCACGACCGTCATCATCGGCAACTGCTCCCTCTCCCTGGCCCCCGTTAGGCCCGGGACCGAGGAACGTCTGGCCGAGTTCCTGTCCTACGTAGAAGCCATCCCCATGGATGTTCTGCAGACCGTGGACTTCTCATGGGAAACCACGAGGCAGTATATGGATACGCTGGACCGGCGCTTGGGAGTCAACGTCGGGACCCTTATCGGCCATAGCGCAATTCGCCACTACGTCATGGGAGATGAGTGCCAGGGCCGTGAAGCCACGGGAGATGAGATCGAGGCGATGGCCTCAGTCTTGAGAGACGGTATGGAAGCAGGCGCCCTTGGCCTGTCCATCTCCCAGAACCGGGCCCACTATGATCCCCAAGGCGTACTGATCCCGGCCATATGGGCAAACGAGGAAGAGACCTTTGCCCTGGGGCATGTGCTCCAGGACCTGGGAACGGGGATGATCCAGAGCGGAGGGGGTCGCTTCGCCGAAATCAAGGACCGCATGATGACCCGCCTCTCCGAGGCCACCGGCAGGCAGGTCGTTTACAACAACCTGAGCCACAGCGCCCGTAAGCCCAATGAGTGGAAAGAACTCATGGCCATAGTTGATGAGACTTCGAAAGCGGGGATCCGGGCCAATCCCCTTTGCACACCCAATAGCGTCACCCAGACCTTCACAATGAAGAACTGCCAGGTCTTCCGGGGCGTTCCTACCTGGCACCCCATCCTCCTGTCTTCCGACGAAGCTAAGATGGAGGCCTACCGAGACCACGAGGTCCGCAGGCGTCTGCATTCCGAGGTTGTCGAGTGGCAGGAAGAGCTGCCTGACGTGAACATGGCGCGAAACTGGTATGACTACATGTGGGTGCACCAGGTAGTCCACGACAAGAACAAGTCCCTCCAGGGAATGACCATCAAGCAGATGGCCGAATCCCAGGGCAAGAACATCATCGATGCCTTCCTGGACCTGGTGGTTGAGGAAGAGCTCAACACCATCTTCCTGCATGGTGAGTTGAACGTCGATTTCGATGCATGCACCCAGATACTGAACTACCCCAACTCCTTCGTCGGCCTGTCCGATGGTGGAGCCCACGTCCAGTTCCACGGGGGCTACGGGTACAGCACCAGGCTGCTAGGATATTGGGTGCGAGAGAAAGAGATAATGCCACTGGAGAACGGCGTGCGTAAGTTGACCTTCGACTCAGCGTCGGCTTTCGGGATCTATGACCGGGGGCTTCTCAGGCCGGGGATGGCCGCCGACATTGCAGTCTTCGACAGGGACACAGTCCGACCCCTACCGGAAGAGGTTGTTTACGACTTCCCAGCGGGCGGGTGGCGGATGCAGGAGCTGGCCGAAGGGGTCAAGTCCACCATAGTAAACGGTGAGATTTTGATTGACGACGGCAAGCCCACAGGAGCCATGCCAGGGCGGGTAATGCGTAACGCCCTTTATAACGCTTCGCACAACTAGGTGGGGCGGAAAACAGGACGGGAGTCTGGGACTATCGCCGGAATTCCAGCTTGCGGTAGGCTTCGGCGTATTCGCAGTCTGAACCTTGGGCTGCAGTTCTAGCTCTGTCCTTTACTGATGCAACAACGTCTCTATCCGGTCGCTCGGACATCTGGCTTTTGTGGCAACTTAGTGCCTTGGCCTTGATGTCGAGGACTTCCGCGATATCCACGTAGGTGTCGGGCACGTCGGGGGCCCAGAATAGGCACATGCCCGTCTTGTGGGGCTCCAAGCCCTCGTCCGTGTAAAGCTCGTGGAAGTGCAAGAAGTCCCTGGCATAGGGAAAAGCCGCATCGGCAGACACCAGTCCGGTTATGCGGTGGTCGCGGTGCCAGTGAAAGGCGCGGCGATAGGGATCGGGGCACAGGATAACATCAGGACGAAAACGGCGAATCGCCCGAACTATTTCACGGCGGAGCTCCGAGTTGTCCTCCAGCTCCCCATCAGGATGATGGAGCAGCACCACTTCCTCCACCCCCAGGACTCCAGCAGCATCCAACTGCTCCTGCTCTCGTGTGGCAGCCAGCCCGGCAGGATCGGTGTTGGGATCGTTGGAGCCCTTGCTGCCATCGGTGCAAAGGACGTAGAACACCTTGGTGCCCTGACCTATCCAGGAAGCAACAGTGCCGCCGCACCAGCCCTCGGCGTCGTCCGGATGGGGTATCACCACCAAGGCTATGCCTGGGGCTTCGATCATGCCGCAACCTCCCTAACTGCCCTTGTTCGCAAGTCGATACTTTGCTACAATCGCCTATGCCTGTCAAGGCTTAGACCTGGCTGGCAGTGCTGCCAGCACCCTCTCGAGAACGAGTCGAGACCCTGCTTCAGGCGCCTATCGCAGACCTGGTGGCCTTGCATAGAAGAGGGCCACCTTTTTTGTAGCCCAGAACCAGACAATGAGGCCAATCGTTGGATGTCCGCAAGTTCACGTGGGCTGATCTCCCCAAACTAACCACTCTTATGGGCTTGGCGAATCCTTCTGCAGAGGGGTTGAATACCGAGGAACGCTTGGCCGAGGACCTTGGTCGTCCCGGCCTGCACCCTGAGGACAACTGCGCGCTGTTCGAAGAGGGCGGCGATCTAGTAGCCGCATCCCTCATCCACCCGGAGCTCCTCATCAGTAGGGCAGTGCTGGAGATGTGGGCTCACCCGAAACACATCGGACCCTCCCTGCAGAGCACGGTGGTCCAAAAAGCGATTTTCCATGCAAAGAGCATGGGCAGCCGGGTGCTTCACGTCTGCGTGTCTCCTTCAGGGCCCTGGCCTGTTCTCGTAGAGAAGGAAGGGCTGGCAAAGGTGCGCACCTACTGGCTGATGCGGTGGCAGGAGCCGAGCCTGCCTCTGGTCGAAGTGCCCGAAGGCCTCAAGCTGGGACGTTACAGACCTGGGAACGCAGAGGAGCTGACGGTCATTCAGAATGCAGCCTTTGGCGGACATTGGGGGTTCTGCCCCAACACGCCGGACGAGATCGCCTATCGAGCCGAGATGAGCATAAGCCCTCACGACGGAATCCTGCTGCTACGGAGCGATGCGGCAACCGTCGGTTACTGCTGGACCTGCACCTTGGGGGATGTCCCGCACTCCACTGGAGTTATCAGCATGATCGGCATAGACCCAGCCTACAGGGGCAAGGGGCTGAGCAGACCTGTGCTTCTGGCAGGCATGGAGTACCTTCGGTCACGAGACGTGCAGTATGTTCAGTTGGATGTCGATTCCGAGAACACACCCGCCGTCAAGCTGTACAGCTCCATAGGATTCAAAGTGGTTGAGGAGCTTCACTGGTTCGAGGCTTCTCTCTGACCCCTCCTGGGATCCTCGGTCAGTACACCCTTGTCCGAAATATCTTCCGGGGACGCCGGCACCCATATGGGGGTCGCTAGCGGGTCCGATGACACCTTCCCGGGTGACACTATGCCCGCCGAAACGATGAGTTTCATTGCATCATCCACGCTAATATCGGTGGTGCTCACCTGCTCTGGGGGAAGAAATACCAGGAATCCCGAGGTGGGGAAGGGCGATGTGGGCATATACACTGCAAGGAGAGTCTTGCCATCCTGGTCTTCTATGGTGGAGGTTACCAATCCAATGGACCTGAGCCCGTACCCGGGGAACTCCACCAGGACCACGGTGCTGTATTTGCTTGTTTCGGGGGACGTAACTGCTGTAAGGATCTCCATCGCCTGCCTGGCAGTCCGATAGATACCCCGCACCACAGGTATCATTTCAACCAGCCCGTGGCCCACACCCAGCAGCCTCCGGCCAAGCACAAAGGTGGCAGCCAGTCCCATGAGATAGATGATTACAAGGAGAGCAGCAATTCCCATGCCGGGCCTGTAGCCGCCGGGTACCACCGCATCCAAAGGTTCCTTCAGGACGTTTTCAAAGATACTGAGAAGGAAGCCCATAACGAGGACGGTGACAATTACGGGCATGACCAGGAAGAAGCCAGCCAATAAGGTGGACCGGAGATGTCGTCCTACGGCCCCTCCGGTTCTTTGAGGCCACCTCATAGCTATTCCTTTGGCACGGGAACGCCTTGGCAGACCAGGTCGTAGAGCTGCAGAGTTTCCTGTGCGACGTTCTCCCAGCCCATGCCCTCCGCCCGTTTCCTGGCCTCCACGCTCATACTTCTTTGCAGGCCCTCACTGTAAAGTATGACCTCCATGGAGTTGGCGAAGGGTTCCGGACACCGCCAGGGCATCAGGTAGCCGTTACGCCCATGCTGGACAACGGCCGGCAGTCCTCCCACCCGGGTCGCTACGACGGGGGTCCCGCATGCCAAGGATTCCAGGGCCGCCAAGCCAAAGCTCTCGTAGTGGGATGGGACCACGCAAACGTCGGCGGCGCTGTAGTACATCGGGAGGTGCTTCTGGTCCACGATGCCAATGAACTCGGTAATGCTTGCGATACCCAGCTCGTCGGCCAGATCCTTCAGCTTCTGGACTTCCTCTTCCTGGGAGAGGTTGCCCCCAACGATCAGGACCTTGAGGGCTTCCCTACCCTCCATAATGGCAGTGCTCCTGAGCAGCAGGTCCAAGCCCTTGATGGGCTCCACGCGTCCCACATAGATGATGACCTTTTCGCCGTTCAGCCCCAGCTTCTTTCGTGACTCTCCTATGTCTAGGGGCCGGAATAAAGACAGGTCCACACCGCATGGCACCACCTGGATGCGGTCCCTTGGGGCATCGTAGAAGCGTACCATGGCTTCCCGCTCATGGGGACTGGAAGCGACGACCAGGTCCGCGGAGGCCATGCTTTCCCTTTCCACTTCAAAGCGCATAGAGGATTCGCTCTCTCCCGCTTTGGCCTGCACCTTCAGCTGGGCCAGGGTGTGGAAGGTCACGCAGTGGGCCACATTCCGGGCCTTGGAAACTCGCTGGCCAATCCAAGCCGACAGCCAGTAATGAGAGTGGACCACATCGTAGCGGAGGCTGTTGCTGTCGATAAAACCAACCATATTATCCAGGAATTCACCAAGGTACCGGGCATAACTGCTTAGAGGCGCGTCGATTGGTCCGCCGTCCAGGTGGATAACTCGAATATTTTCGTCCACCTGGGCCACCGCTGCTTTATGGTCGGCATGGCAGCGGGTGTATAGATCGACTTTCACACCCACGGAGCTGAAGCACCTGGACAGTTCCCGGACATACACGTTCATTCCGCCTGCCTTCCCTTCGCCCGGGCTGGCCAAGGGGCAGGTGTGGAAACTGATCAGGGCTACATGGGCGACATTCAAGAGCGTGTCACCACCATGCGGTAGATAACCCTGTTCTTTCCACCCAAGTCGTACTTGTAGGGTTCCGAACCCCGCAGAAAATCAAAGTAGGACCTGCCGCCCTCAATTGCATCGCCGATGCAGAGGGCATGGAGCAACAGTCCAACGCTGTAGTACTTATAGTCCGGGTCCAAGCCGCTGTTGTACAGGAAGCGCTTGGAATCGTAGTCGAAGCATAGGGCTGCCGCCACCTTCTTGCCGCCCATCTCCAGGAAAAATAGTTTCAGCACGCCGGCATGGGACAGCTTCATGACCATGGACCGGAAGAAACTCTCTCTAGGTCCGGTGAGAAAGGTGCTCTTATCTTCCCTGCTCTGTCTCATCAGGAGAAAGAAATCTTCCAGGGATGCCCCGACTTCTTGAGAGTCTGTGAGCCCGTACCAACCGAAACCCTCATCATAGGACTCTAGCCTACGCATCTTGCGCCGGAGTTCGTGCCGGTCCTTCTTGCTCACGGTCCCCAGGTATTCGTCCCAAGTGTCGGGCAGGACAACTCCAGGGGCAACATCTTCCTCTTCGATCTGCACCTGGTGGCCCCGTTCCCGGGCCAGATCAGGCAACTTGGCCAGGGTCGGTGACTCCTGGGGGAGAGAAAATAAGTTCAGCTCTTGCCACTCTTCCTCATCCAGGTAGTCAAGGAGCATGGGATAGAACTGGTCCTCAGCATCCTGGGATACGAGGAAATCAGCATAGTCGCACACATTGGGGTCGCCAATGAAGGTCATCTCCCCATCCCGCCTTGACAAAGGCGCAATGGCGCTAAGGCCCTCATCGCCGGTCATCAGCAAAAGGTGTGTCTCCGAGCTATCGCCATACTCTTCCCACCAAGCCTGCTGCCAACGAGGCGTTAAGAATGGAGCGTCGAAAGCGCATCGCGGAAGGAGGCTTTGCCACGCTTCCTCCCATCCGTTGATGGAGGTGTAACGGACCAACTCCGTCACTCAGCCGCCAGTCCCAGCGATGCAAGGAGCATATCCCTGTTAATATCCTCGCTCCAAAAGCTCCCGCGGACGGCGGAGGTCGAGATGGAGCTTCCTGCTTTTCTGACGCCCCGCATGGACATGCACAGATGCTCGGCTTCCAACATGACCGCCACACCGTCAGGGTCCAGGGCCTTGCAGATAGCATCGGCCAATTGCTGTGTCATTCGCTCCTGAAGCTGGGGGCGTTTTGCGATGACGTCCAAGGCCCTTGCCAGCTTGCTGGCCCCAGCGATCCTGCCCTTGGGTATGTATGCAATATTTGCCCGGCCATAGAAGGGGAGTAGATGGTGCTCACAGATGGAATGGAACGGAATGTCCTTGAGCTTTACGAGACCCCCGTGGGTATCTTCTTCCTCAAATACAGCATCGATGACCGAAGCTGCATCGACACCAACCCCCGAGAACATCTCTGAGTACATTCTGGCCACCCGGAGGGGCGTGTTCTGCAGACCCTCCCGGTGGGGGTCATCACCGATGGCATCCAGCAACGAGCGCACTGCAGATTGCACTTGGTTCTCGTCAACCAATCCCTTCTCCACCTTCGGAAATCGACTGAAGGGCCGCCTCCAGGTCTTTGGGGTCAGCACCAATCTCCGTTATCTCAGGGATGAATCGTTCCACAGCAGTATCCGGGTCTTTCAGTCCGGTACCGGTAATTATACACACAACACGACGGCAGGACACATCCAGACCTTCGGCGTGCAGCTTCCGCAGTCCTGCAAAAGAAGCTGCCGAAGCCGGTTCGCAGAAGATCCCCTCACAGGATGCCAGGAGCTCGTAAGCCTCCAGTATCTCATCGTCGGAGACCTTGTCTATCACTCCACCGGAATCGTCCCTAGCTGAAAGCGCCGCCGTCCAGTTGGCCGGATTGCCTATGCGGATTGCAGAGGCAACGGTTTTGGGGTCTTCCACCGGATGGCCGAGCACTATCGGCGCCGCCCCCTGGGCCTGAAATCCCATCATCTTGGGGAGGCTGCGGGACATCTCCGCCTGGTGGTACTCCTTGAACCCCTTCCAGTATGCTGTGATGTTGCCGGCGTTGCCGGTTGGAATAAACAGGTAGTCGGGGGAATCCCCCAGGTCGTCCACGATCTCGAAGGCCCCCGTCTTTTGTCCCTCCAGACGATAGGGGTTTATGGAGTTCACCAGGGTGATGGGGTGCTGGTCGGTGAAGTTTCGCACCAGGGAGAGAGCTTGGTCGAAGGAACCATCCACCATGATGATACGCGCGCTATGGGCCATCGCCTGGGTGACCTTACCTGCTGCTATCCGGCCCTTTGGGACAACAACCACCGTGGAAATAGAAAAGCGGCCCCCGTAGGCCGCCGCCGATGCACTTGTATTTCCCGTGGAAGCACACATTATGGCCTTGCTGCCCGATTCAAGGGCTTTCGCGACCGCCATAGCCATGCCTCGGTCCTTGAAGGAGCCTGTGGGGTTGCAGCCTTCCAGCTTGAAATACAGCTCCTCACACCCCAACATCTTGCCCAATTGCACGGACTTGACTAGAGGGGTGTTTCCTTCCCCCATAGATACCATGGGTGTTGATTCCTCAATGGGGAGAAAAGCCCGGTAGGTTTCCAGGATTCCCTTCTGCATTCTTCCTTCTGCTCTTAATGCGATAGCCCGACAGCATGGGGCTATCACCATATTAACCTATTCCCCATCCAAAGCCTACCTGGAGGGCCAGTCCTCAATCCGTACCATGTTGCTGACTTTCCTCACTACGTCCAGCTCTCCCATGCACCTGATCGACTCTTGGACCGCATCTTCCCTGGAAGGATGTGTTGTAACAACCAGGTCTGCGGTCTGGGTGGGGAGGTCGGCATCTTTTTGGATGACCGATGCGATGCTGATGCCCCTGTCGCCCAACACCTTGGCGATACTTGCCAGGACACCTGCTCTGTCAGCTACGTTGAGGCGGAAGTAGTAGCGGCTGACCAGTTCCGACATTGGGGCGATGGCGATGGACCGGGAGTTCTCCTCCATGGGAAGGGGCTTAATGTCCAGGTTCAGTCGCCGGGCGATCTCTATGACATCGCCGATCACAGCGCTGGCAGTGGACTCGCTGCCAGCTCCCATCCCATGGAAGAGCACCCGCCCCATCAGGTCTCCTTCCACCTCGATGGCGTTGAAGGCCCCATCTATGCTGGCAAGGATGTGGTCCTGGGGCACAAGGGCAGGATGGACCCGGAGCTGCAGCGAGCCGTTCTCTTTGTGGGCTATGGCCAACAGTTTGATGGCAAAACCCAGCTCTTGGGAGTACCTGAAGTCCTGGGCTTCCAAGGATGATATCCCCTCCCGGAAAACATCCTCAGGCACCACCTTGGTGTGGAAGGCCAACGATGCAAGAATGGCAAGCTTGTATGCAGCATCGGTACCGGCAATGTCGTTGGTGGGGTCGGCCTCGGCAAAGCCCAGATGCTGGGCTTCCAGAAGAGCATCATCAAACGCCATGTGGTCCATGGCCATACGGGTGACGATGTAGTTGGTGGTGCCGTTGACGATGGCGCGAATGGAACGGATGTCGTTGGCCAGCAAGTCCCGGCTGAGAGGGCTGATGATTGGTATCCCTGCTCCCACGCTGGCCTCGAAGGAGAGCTGGCGCTCAGTGGACCTGGCCCTCGCTGACAGCTCCGGCCCATGCTTGGCGATGACTTCCTTGTTTGCAGTTACAACGTGCTTGCCCGCAACCAGCAGTCTTTCGATGTACCTGGCGGCCGGTTCCTCCCCTCCCATCAGCTCCACAACTATCTGGATATCCGGGTCGTTCAGGACTTCACGAAAGTCGGTGACCAGTACCCCCGGAGGCGCCTGGAACGATCGCTGCCTCTCCGACTCTCGCACCAGGATTTTCTTCAATCTGACAGCGCCGCCAATCTTCCGCCCAAGGTCCTCCTTACCCTCCAAGAGAACACTGGCAACGGCGCTCCCCACAACACCTGCCCCCAGCAGCCCAATGTTTATTTCCATCGCCGCCTACCTGATGTCTAACCCGGGACTGCTCGCCGGCGGGGTAGCATCCGGCGCTGACGTCCTTAGTTGCTTTACTACCCAGGCATAAAGAGAGCTGTCATTGTTGATCTCCAGCCAGCCCTCTTCGGAGCCTTGGCTTATCTGCTCTCCAAGCCACCTCTTCAGTTCTTCGGCCCTGAGCCGGAACTGCATGAGCTCCGAGATGGGATGGACCTCCGGGCCAGCCAAGACCCTTAGTATGAATATGCCCTCGGGGTCCGTCGGATGGTGGACCGGGTCGCTGATCTCAAAGTAGTCCAAGGGGGGTTCATCTTCGGTGCCGAACAGAAGATCGTCCAGGAAAGGGAAGGCCCCCTCGGGCACCCATCCCACGTATCCGCTGCTGTTCGAGTATTCGAGGTCCTGGGACAACTCCCCCGCAACGGTGCCAAAATCCTCAGACAGCAACCGGTCCCGTACGTGGTCAGCATTGGGCCCTGGGGAGCGCACTGTTTCGGGGTCGATGAGAGAGGGAAGACGCACCCACTGCACCTCAACCTGCTCAGTCTCGGTGGGAAGATTCTGCCCCAGCGCATCCAACATATAGGAGCGGTACACCTCTTCTTCCACGAACCCGCTATAGTCGGAATGGGACAGATGGCTTCGCTCCAGGAAGTTGTTGTAGGCCTCGCTGTACTCCCGCTCCAGCTGGCCCGGTGGGAACTCCTGGTCTTCAAAATTCCTCGGATAGAACCTCTGACGCAGCACCAGCTCGATGTCTTCCTCGGTCACCCAAACATCGTATTCCGGGGCTCCTCTGCGGATGACCTCCGCTTCGGTAACTTGCCGCACTGCTTCAAAGGGTTCACGGCCCAGGTCGAATATCTCGCCCAGGGCAATTGTCGCAGCCTGCTGCATCTTCAGACGCGCTACGATGTCGCCTTGATTGTGGACCACATCGCCGACGCGGACAGCCAGGACCTTGGTAGGGGCAACAAAGGTTGTGTAGTAGCCGTAACCCCCGATTCCTCCCATCAGGGCAAGGAGGGCAAGGACAATGCCCAAGAGGAACATCCTGCGGCGGGGGTTTCCACCTTGCAGCATGCGCGCCATTCGACGGTCGGAAGGCGGGGGTCTCCTGGACCTCATTCTTCGATCGCCACCCTGGGAACGGGGGGAACGTCCACTGGATGAGATGGTCATGACCTTAGCAGATGTTGCGGAGACAGGGGCATGGAAACCTGATAGGCCCGGCGGAAGGGCAGGAATCCCCGTCTAATCGCCCTTTCCACCATGTGAGGATACTAAGCAGGCGCCCGGGAATGCACGGGGGTGAATGGAAGCAACGCGAGATGCCTGGCCCGTTTGATGGCCGTAGCCAGCTCCCGCTGATGGCCTGCGCATACCCCGGTCTTCCTCCTGGGTTCGATCTTTGCACGATCAGACAGGTAGCGCCGCAGACGCTCCAAGTCCTTGTACCCGATGGAAGGGATATGGTCAGCGCAGAAAGAGCAGACCTTTCTTCGCTGCACATATCTACCTCGGCGGGGGCGACCCCCTCCAGGTCTGCCGCCTCTGCGAAACGCACCTGAGGTCATGGGCTATGTCTCTCCTCTGGATATTCGGGTTCTAGAATGGCAGGTTATCCACATCCATGCCCGATTCTCCGTCGCCGTCTCCCCTCGGGAAATCTTCCGAGCGTCCACCGGCCGGATCCAGGAACCGGACTTCCGTGGCATTAACCTCCATGACAAATCGAGTCTCACCATCCCTGGCCTCGTAAGAGCGGCTGCGCAGCCTGCCCTCGACGTACACCTTCTTGCCCTTGGTCAGGTACTGGTTGCACGTTTCAGCCAACCTTCCCCAGGCAGCTATGGAAAACCACTCGGTCTCATCACGGCGCTCACCATCAGCAGTGGTGTACCTGTAATTCGTGGCCACACGGAAGCTGGTCACCGCTTGGCCACCGGGAGTGTAACGCATCTCGGGGTCCGATCCCAGGTTGCCTATGATGATCATCTTGTTCATCGTCATGGCCGGGTCTCCCCATCTTCCACATTCTCTGGCGATCCTTCTGCGACTGCTCCCTCGGTCTCATCGCCATGGTCATCAGGCATGGAATCCGCATTTCCGCCTTCACTGACCGGATCCTCCACACTGTCCTGGGGCTCTTCTATAGAAGCCTCCGGGGCTTCTGCCTCTATCGTATCCGGGGTATCCTCGTTTTCGGTGGAGTCTGTATCTGCTTCGGGAACGGCTGCTTCAACATCTTCTACGGCAGTCGTCTCATCGATGGGCGCCTCTTCAACGGCCGCAACAGGGGCATCCTCCACCACGCCTGGCGCATCTCCTTCAGGCTCGGCCGGGGCAGGATCCCCAGCAGCCGATTCGGCTGCGCTTACATCGTCGGAGATGGCTTGGTCAACAACCGCCACGGATGCGACAGCCCCATCATCTCCCGCTCCGTCAGGAGCTGACGGAGCTTCTTGGACGGCAGCCGCCTGGGATGGCTTAGGAGGCTCGGACTTGACCACCAGGTAACGAAGCACATCTTCCGAAAGGTTTAGCTGCCCTTCGAGGGTCCGGGAAAGGACGCCTTCCGTAGCAAAATGGGTGAGCACATAGTTGCCTTCCAAGAAGGTCTGGCCTGCCTTCCGTATCGGGTAGGCCAACCTCCTCATTCCCCACTGGTCTTCCCGGGTGATTGTTCCACCCTGCTGATCGATCAGCCCCTTGTTCCGGTCCTTTGAGTCCGCCACCTCCTCGGCTGAGAGGATGGGGCTAAGGACAACCATTAACTCATAGTTACGCAACGCATTCTCCGACTGCCTCTAGTGAACAAGGATTATAGCATCCTGACAGCTTGGCCTCAACCGATGCCTACCCAGCCGAGCTTGGGGGAACGCACTCTGGAACGTATGGTGCAGCAGCCTAGGAATCAAGTCCCGGAACAGGGAAGTGGGAGGTGAGCTCCGCCACCTCATCCTTTATAGCCTGCTCCAACTGCTTGTCGCCCGTGCCGTTAAGTCGGCGAAGGATGAGGGTTGCCACAGTCTTGATCTCCTGGGGACCGAATCCCCGGGATGTCAGGGCGGCCGTCCCAAGGCGCAGGCCGCTGGTCACCCTGGGAGGCTGGGTGTCATAGGGTATGGCGTTCTTGTTCCCGACGATGTTCACCTGTTCCAGCGCCTGCTCAGCATCCTTGCCTGTCAGGTTAAGGGGGGTCAAGTCAACCAGCATCAAGTGGTTGTCGGTACCGCCGGAAACAATCCGAAGGCCTCCCTCGGCCAGCTCCTGGGCAAGTACCTGGGCATTCTCCACCACTTGCCGCCCGTAATGAGCGAAGTCAGGCTGGGCCGCCTCCCGGAAGCAGACAGCCTTTGCAGCGATGATGTGCATGAAGGGTCCACCCTGGGTGAATGGGAAGACTGCCCTATCCACGTTCCTGCCCAAGTCCTCTTTGCACAGTATCATCCCTCCCCTTGGTCCCCTCAGCGTCTTTTGGGTGGTAGATGTCACAACGTGGGCGTGGGGTACTGGAGACGTATGGGCGCCGGCAGCGATCAGCCCTGAGATGTGGGCCATATCCACCATGAGCATAGCCCCCACCTCATCGGAGATCTCCCGAAAGCGTGCGAAGTCGATGGACCTGGGATAAGCGGTGTAGCCCGCCACAATCACCTTCGGCTTGTGCTCCTTCGCCAAGCGCTCTACGTCATCGTAGTCAATGGTTTCAGACTCCTTCGACACGCCGTAGGCTACAAAGTTGTACAGCTTCCCCGAAAAGTTCACAGGACTGCCATGGGTCAGGTGCCCTCCCTGGTCCAGGCGCATCCCCATGACCGTATCGCCAGGCTCAATAATGCTGAAGTAAGCGCTCATGTTGGCTTGGGCGCCGCTGTGGGGCTGCACGTTGGCGTACTCAGCTCCAAACAGCTCCTTGGCGCGCTCGATTGCCAGGGTCTCCACCTCATCGACGTACTGGCATCCCCCGTAATACCTGCGACCGGGGTAGCCCTCGGCATACTTGTTGTTCATCGTGGTGGCTTGAGCTTCCAGGACGCTGCGGCTGGCGTAGTTCTCCGATGCAATCAGGACCAGGCTGTCCCTCTGGCGCTTGTCTTCCTTTGCCACAGCAGATGCCACTTCCGGATCGAATGTTGCCAGCGCGTTCATAGGCCCTCCTTCCTACTCCCCACAACGCCGGGTAAGGGAGCAGAAAATAAAAACTCGACCCAGGCCTCACAATGGATGGCCGGCGGGCCGAGGTTCAAGGTGAGTGTACCTATGCCCCAATTCTCTGTCAACGGGTGAAGTCCCGGCGTCCACCTCGCCGATTCGGCAGACCCGGCATCTGGCAGCGCAACTGAACTTGTGGTCAAATGAGTACAAAGACTTCATTGAGGGCAGGCCTTCCGGGAGAACGATGTTTCAGATGCTACAGAGAATTGGTCATCTGCGTAGGCTGTTTGCAGCCTTCTTCCTGGGATGTTTTGCCCTCGGGCTGGTTGGGCAGGTCGCCGCCCAAGGTGATCATGTCCTGGTGGCAGAGGTGGACGGCGCCATCAACCCTGTCTCGGAACGCTTCATTTCCAGGGTGATCAACCAGGCGCACGAAGAGGGTGCTGAGATGCTGGTCATCACCCTGGACACACCGGGCGGACTACTCGATTCCACCCGGGGGATCGTTCAGGAACTGTTGAACGCTCCCCTACCGGTGGCCGTTTATGTTTGGCCTTCGGGAGCGCAGGCCGCCTCGGCCGGCACCTTTGTGACCGCGGCGGCCCATTTCGCAGTGATGGCGCCCGGCACCAACATAGGCGCCGCCTCCCCCGTTACCGCCGGTGGGGGGGATATTCCCGAAACCCTGGAAAACAAGGTCGTAGAGGACACATCGGCGCTGATGCGGTCCATAGCTGCCGAGAGGAATCGAAATGCCGATGCTCTCGAGGACACCATCGTTAACGCAACGGCCTATGATGCCGAAGAGGCTGTCCGATTGAACGTCGTGGATTTCACCGCCACAGGGGTGGCCAATCTGCTTGAACAGGTTGACGGCTTGACGGTGGAGACCTCCGAAGGCCCCAAGACGCTGGAGACCCAGGGGTTGGAACAACGCAACGTGAAGATGAACCTCATCGAGAGGTTCCTGGACTTCCTGGCGGACCCAAACGTGTCGTTCATCCTTCTTTCACTGGGTGGCATGGGGTTGGTGATAGAGCTGCTGAATCCCGGCGGTATCGTGCCTGGGCTGGTGGGCGTAGTCTTCCTGATCCTTGCCTTCGTGAGTTTCGGCAATCTGCCGGTGAACTGGGCGGGTGTGGGTCTAATCGGATTGGCCATGGCGTTATTGGTCGCAGAACTGATGATTGCCGGGTTTGGCGTTTTTGGAGTGGGGTCGATAATCTGCTTCATCCTGGGTGGGCTTCTGCTGTTCAATAACTTTGGAGCACCCGACCCCGGCGGGTTGGACATCGGCGTCAACCCATGGCTGGTGGGCTCCCTGGCAGGAGTGTTTGGAGTTGGCGGCCTATGGTTACTGCGCACTATGGTGCGTTCCCGGAGGGGAGAGCGCCAGGACAGACCTTCCAAGCCGGAGCTATTGGGAACAGTGGGTGAGGTGGTCCATGAGCTAGCGCCTCGGGGGACTGTCCTGATAACGGACGAGATATGGACAGCCATATCCGAAGATGGTACCGTTATCCCAATAGGTGAAAAGGTGATTGTGCGCGGCCTCGAAGGTGTCGTTCTAACGGTGGTTCGCTCCCAGCGTAGCGCGGGCTAGGGACCAATTAGGAGGAGAAATGGCTGTTGGAATAGTGGTAGTCAAGCAGTTCGAGAGAATGGTCGTCCTCAAGTGGGGTGCCCTAGACCGGGTGAGCGGCCCCGGGTTCCGCTTCGTGATCCCCATAATGGAGACTGGGCGCATAGTTGACCTTCGGGAAAGGGTGCGCCGGGTGCCAACCCAGAAGTACATCACCCAGGACAACGTGGTAGTTGACCTCGACTTTGTCATCTACATGCGGATTCTGGCCGAGGAAGCTGAAAAATCTGTCCTTAACGTGGAAAACGTGGAGCAGGCGGTTATCAATCTTGCCGTAGCCAATCTTAGGGCGGTCATAGGCAACTCGGACCTTGCTACTGCCCTGGGAGAGCGGGAGAGGATCCGGGATACCCTGCAGATAGCCCTGGACGAAGAAACCGGCCGATGGGGTGTTAAGGTAACCCAGGTGGCCATCAACGAAATAGACCCGCCCCCAGGAGTAAAGCAGGCAATGGAGCGGGAGAAGTCCGCTGCGGCCATCAAGACAGCGGAGATAACCGAGTCCGAGGGACAACGCCAAGCCCAGATCAACCGGGCCGAGGGTGAAAAGCAGGCAGCCATCCTGTCCGCAGAGGGACGCCGTCAGGGGGAGATACTAGAGGCTGAGGGAGACCAACAGGCCCAAGTACTTCGAGCTGAAGGGTTCAGCACCGCCCTGGACCGCATATACCAGGTGGCTAACTTAGTCGATAACAAGACGATGAGCCTGCAGTACTTTGAGACCCTGAAGTCCATGGGAGAGAGTCCGTCCACCAAGTTCATATTCCCCATGGAGTTCACTTCCATGTTGCAGCCCTTCCTGGGCATGGGCGGCGGGAACCAGCAACAGAACAACAACTCTTAAGCGGTTTCGGGACCCTCAGGCTCAACGATTGTTTCATCCGGGGCCTGCAGTTCCTGGTTCTGCGAGTACCTGCGCGATTGTCCGCTTCTGTATATCTTGTGCTTGAGATGCTCTAGCTGCCGTTCCATAGCATCCACCGCCGAGGTTACAGCCTCCAAGATGCTCTCAGACCTCTCCTCGGTCCGGAGGACGGACCCGGCTACATCCAGGGTTATCTCCACAATGAAGCGGTCCTCCTTCCGACGGGAGTTGTTGAGGGTAAGCTCGACTGAGGTTGTGGTGATTCCCTTGATTCGCTTGTCCAGGCTGCCAGCCTTCCTGACAATCCTGCCCCGCAGACGTTCGTCTAGCTCAACATCCCTGGTCAGTATCTCCAGGTCCATTTCGACACCACCTTACACAAGAGTTTCCGGGAGGGCCGCCTTGGACTAAAAGAATCGGCGACGGGGTTCTAGGTCGCCCGATCAGAGACTTTCGGAACGATGATATGCCCCTCCTCGGGAATGCCTAAGGCATCAGTCTGATCGTTGCCATGCAGCCAAGCTGTATACGCAGCTAGGATAGCATCACAACCATCATGGGTCAGGTGGTCCATGTAACCTTCCACGCCGGTTACTATAGTTGACACGCGCTCCTTCAGGTATGCCAACCCCCGGGAAGTGACCTTGGATGGCATCTTCTTGCCAAAGAGGATCACCTTCGTCGCATAAGGGTAAACCTCTATAACCCTGTACCCTTGGATTGACAGTCGCTGGGAGATGTCCTGCCCTCGGTATATGACCCCCTTTATGATGGACCGCTTCGTCGTGAAGAAACAGCCTATGCCTATGCGGGCCAGGTCCTGCTCGGCAGAGCGTCCCTTGTAGCTTTGGGTGGGGCTACAGGGGTGGGACTCTTCAAGGCAGTCCAGCCCCAAGGGCAGGGATAGAGGGGCATCTATAGCTACCAACTCCGGCTTGTGCTTCTCAAGTAGGCCGCCAAGCTCATCGGGCTCGAAGAACTGGCTGCAGTCGATAAGCCCTGCCTTGTCATCGAGTAAGGCGAAGGCGCTGCCCCGCTTAGAGGATGCGCTTAGGTCTATGCCCATCACAGCCACTGGATTACCCCCTGGAATACATTCAACCTATGTGATTGCAGGCTTGCTGATCAGCTATGCCTCGGAGGCGTTGTTGCCTTCTCAAGGTCATACACCAGGGGCCGGCCAACCCGAGTCAGTTAATGGGGAACAACCCGGGGCCGGCTGTTTCGGCTCCGGGTTATAGGTTCTGTGAGGTGGCTCTTGTCGGCGGGGCAGGCAGGGTGTGGGAGATTCCGCCCTCCAAGAGCTTAAGGGCTGAAGAGTAAGGCTCTGCCCGACCAGCGGCTACCTGTTCTAAAGCGTCCCTTAGCACTTCGTTCTCCGACAAGCCTTCATGGAGCTGCTGAAGGAGTCCGGCTTGCAACGCCCGGGTGAACTCACGGCTGCTGCGCTCGTTTCTCCGCTTCTCCAGGAGGCCTTCAGCAGCCTGACCCTCACGATGCTCAAGTATGATTTCGTAAAGCTCCGCCACCCCAACATCAGCGTGGGCCTCGGCGGGAATCACCCTTGGAGACCAGCCGTCGGATGCATCGGCCATGTGCAGCATTGCCCCGAGGGCGGCGACCATCTTGTCTGCTCCCTGCAGGTCAGATTTGTTCACGACGTAGATGTCAGCTACTTCCATCAAACCGGCCTTGAGGGTCTGGATTACATCTCCCGACTCAGGCATCATCACCACCACCACACTATCTGCCACATCCATGATGCCCAGCTCTGTCTGGCCAACCCCCACGGTTTCCACCAGCACGTAGTCTGTGCCCGCCGCATCCAATAGCTGCACCGCTCCCTGCACCATCCTGGGCAGTCCCCCCGGGTTGCTGCGCGTGGCCATACTTCTTATGTAAACACCAGGGTCCATGAAATGGCGCTGCATCCGGATGCGGTCTCCCAGGAAAGCTCCGCCGCTGTAGGCGCTGGTTGGGTCCACCGCGATCACGCCAGCGGTAAGGCCGTGACTGCGTATCACTTTGACCAGGGAGTCCACCAACGTGCTTTTGCCTGCGCCCGGAGGGCCTGTGATCCCGATGCAGTAGGCATTCCCGCAGTGGGGGAACACCTGGGCCATCACCTGCGCTCCCTGGGGACCTTCCTGCTCGACGATGCTAATGAGGCGCGAGAGCATCCGCTTGTCTCCCCTGATCAACTGGCGTATCGATTCATCCATCAATAAGTAGGGGTCTCAGCAAGGTGGGGCGTCAAGGCGATGGCGTACTCTAGCATCGCCTCTTGCGGGCCGTCAAGGACAGGGGAGAGATGGGTCAAAGACCAGTCCTCCGCTATTGACCAGGAAGAAAGCTGCGTGTTAGGATTGGGTGCGAAGGCGGTTCCAGGGATGGACGACACTCGCCTATGAAAGGAGCCGAGTTATGCTTGAGGTGACCTCCCCAGCATTGGAGAAGCTCAAAGAGGTGATGGAAGAACAGGGGGAAACGGAGTCATCCCTGCGAGTTATCGCCGCCCCCGCCGAGCATGGCGGAATCCAGTATATGATGACCTTGGAAAACGAGTCCCAGAGCGAAGACACCATCCTTCAGTTGGAAGGCGTCAAGTTCCTCATGGACTCGGACAGCGCACCCTTCCTCGAGGAAGCCACCATAGACTACGTAGAAGACCTTACCCGGGTAGGGTTTGTCATTAACAACCCGATGTTCTCCACCGGCGGGTGTGGCTGCGGAGCGGGTGGCTGTGGGGCAGGCGGATGCGGCTGTGGAGCAGGCGGTTGCGGCGGCGGCCAATAGGCATCTAAGTCGCCCCACCAGCCCAGGACTAGAGGCATGAAAGAGGGACGCTCGTGCGAGCGTCCCTCTCTTTTTCTCTCGAGTCCCGGAGGTCAGTCCCTGAGCCGAATGTACTTGAACAGGCGCGGGTGGACTTTTCTCACCAGGTCGAGGGCATGGAGCATCGGCTCCCTGATGGAGAAGTGGGCCTGCTGCTGGGTGCGCAGCTTGAACAGGTGGTAGCATTCCCGGAGGTTCATCTTGGCCAGCAACCGGCGACGATGAGCATGGGTAGCCAGGTACTGGGCTACCTCCGGTAGGCGCTCCCTTGTCTTGGCGAAGGCATCCTTGGCCAGGTCCATGGCGGCGGTGTACTCTCCCTCCAATCCCGCTTCCACAACCAGCTCGGGGGTCAGGTATCCCTCTTCCAGGGTCAGGGGCTGGGGAATATAAGACTGCATGCGATGGCGCTTGAACTCCCGGTAGGCCCCGTAGTCCAGAGTGAACTCGAAGGTGTAGTCGGCCATCTCGAACGCCCTGGGAGGGGCATCATGGTCGCCCATCCGGTCCATGCAGGCGTCGAACAGGCTGGTTAGATCACTTTCGGACATCTGTTCAACCTGGCTCAACACCTGTCCGTAGGGCCTGCCGGAGAACTGGTACAGCAGGCCCGCCGCCACCTTGCGCTCCGCATCTTCGTCGTACTGCACCAAGGCAACACCACTATCGTCCCTCTTCCCCGCGGCTAGCTCGCCCGCCTTCAGGGTCTGGGCCTGACGGTAGGCAACCAGGTAGTCCCTCCGCTCGGCGTACCTGACCAGGGTCGGCGCTATCTCCCTGCCCTTCACTTTCAGTTCTTCTCCCAAAGCCTGCTCCTCAGCCAGGTTTGAGGAAAGAAGCTTCGTGATGGCATGTTCCATGAGCCGGGCGTTCATGGTGACCCCCACGTTAGTGAGGGTCGCAGCTGGAAGGAGTGCTCTGCAGCTGTCGGTAGCCCTTCGTCTTAGCCTGAGCCGAAATGCACCATCCTTTTCGTTGTCTAGCTGGGGTTCCGCTGTTGCCAGGTACTCCAGGGTAGAATCCACGAGGCTGGCATAGACGGCGAACAACGACTCGCAAGTGCTTATGTAAATCTTTTTGAGCGCAGGATAGGACTCCAGCTCTTCCGGTACATGGTAGTACCCCTGGGGAAGCAGCTGGTAGCGGGATGATTTCTCGGTGTAGGACGCCAGGCGGTTATCTTCCAGGGAATCGCATGCCAGCCGAGAGATGTTCTCCACCGCCATGTGAATGATGGCGTGCTCCGCGACGGACGCATGGCCGTAACCCAACACCCACCGCTCGTGGAAGTCGGCAGCCTTCTCCTCGCTGACCTGTTCGGCTATCTCATCGAAGGGCTCCGGTCGCCGGGAGGTCATAGCAAACACCACTGCCAGCTGCTCCTCGGTGAGGTCCCGAGGACTCAGCGGGTACACCCGTCGGGGATATGTGGCGTTTCCCGGTTCAGCGGTCATAGAACTTGTCCATTGCCTTCAAAACGGAGAGCCGAGGATGCATCAGATCAGGAGACGGACCGGGTTTTCGAGGTTGGCCTTTATCTCCGTAAGAAAGGCCGCCCCTTCAGCACCGTCAGCGACCCGATGGTCCACGGAGAGGGTGGCCTTCATCACCTGACCAACCACAACCTGCCCACCCTGCACTACCGGTTGCTCCCTGACTGCGCCCACGGCCAGCACCGCCGCATTAGGGGGGAGGATGATGGCTGCGAAGCTATCCACATCGTGCATGCCGAGGTTGCTTATGCTGAAGGTGCTGCCGCTGTACTCCTCTGCCCTGAGCTTGTTTTCCTGGGTCCTACCGATAAGGTCACTGCTGGCCCTTGCGATTTCAACCAGGGACCTGTCCTGGCATCGAGAAATGGACGGAACGATCAGCCCCTGCTCCAGGGCAACCGCAATGCCGATGTTGAGGTCTTCGTGCATCAGCAGGTGGTCGCCGTCCAGCGAAGCATTGAACTTGGGATGCTTAGCCAGAGCGAGGGCTGATGCCTTCACGACCAGGTCGTTGATGCTGACCCTCTGCCCGTCCGGGGAGCTATCGTTGATTTGGCGTCGCACCGACATCGCCTGGAACATGTTCACTTCGGCGGTTACGTAGAAGTGGGGGACCTCGCGCTTGCTCTGGGCGGTTATGCGGGCTATGGCGCGACGCATGGGGCTGATCTCGGTCCCTCCCTGGGAGACCGGGGCCGGGACCTCTCCGGAGGCTTCCGCCCGCAGCACATCCGCTTCCGTAATCCTGCCGCCCGGACCTGTGCCCGGTATGGATGCCAAAGACATGCCCTTCTCCCTGGCCAATCGCCTTGCAATGGGGCTTGCCTTTACATCGCTGGATCCCGGAGGGGCAGTTGGCGGCGCTACAGGCTCAGGGGACACAGCAGGAGAAGGTGGGGTCACCGCAGGCTGCTCCAGCTCAGGCAAAGCCTCGCCGGGACTTACAATGACCGCAATAGGGTCTCCCACCGGAACGGTTCGCCCTTCTTCCGCTACGATCTTGCCCAGGATACCCGGGGAGAAGGCTTCCATCTCCACCGTCGCCTTGTCGGTCTCGATCTCAGCCAGGATGTCACCCCTGGCCACATCGTCCCCTTCTCTCTTGTGCCAGCGGACAACGGTGCCCTCGCGCATATCGTAGCCCATCTGGGGCATGATTACCGTGGTCGCCAAATCCACCTCTTCTCGGGCTGGTATGGGCCACTCATACGTGGATGGACCCCCCATCAGCCCCCAAGGCAGCCTCCTTGATGGCCTCGGACAACGTGGGATGAGAATGCACCATCCAGCCCAGCTCCTGGGTTGTTCCCTCCAACAGGCGCGCCAGGGACAGCTCTCCCAGCATCTCGGTGACCTCCGGCCCCACCAGGTGAGCGCCCAAGATTTCGCCGTAATCAACATCAACCACCAGCTTGGCAATGCCGGCGGTCTCGCCAATGGCTAGGGCTTTTCCACTGGCCTGGAAGGGGAACTTGCCCACCTTGATGGACCGCCCCTGCTCTATGGCCTGGGCTTCGGTCAGCCCGAAGCTGGCAACCTGGGGTATGCAGTAGGTCGCCCGGGGCATGAAGGTGTAGTCCAGGGCCGGCGGGTCCATCCCTGCTATGGACTCCACAGCCGTTACCCCCTGGGCCGATGCCACATGGGCCAAGAGAAGCTTACCGGTCACATCGCCTATGGCGTAAACGCCGGGCACACTGGTAGCCATCCGGTCATCCACCTGGATGAATCCCGACTTCACTTCCACGCCCAAGCCCTCCAACCCCAAGCCCTCTATGTTGCCCTGGACTCCCACTGCCACCAGGACCGTCGAGCACTGGACACTCTCTTCTTCGCCCTCAGCCCTCTGTATGCTGAGCCGGGCGCCGTCCTCCGTATGCTCCAAACCAACCACCTTGGAGCCGGTCAGGAAGCGAATTCCTTCCCGCGTCAGCGCTCTCTCAAGCTGTTGGCTGATCTCTTCATCCTCATTGGGAACGACCCGGGGCATCAGCTCCACCACAGTGACATCCACCCCGTAGGCGTTGCAGAGATAGGCAAACTCGACTCCGGTGGCGCCGGCCCCAACTATGACGATGCTCCGAGGAAGCTCCCGCAGCTCCAGGGCGTGGCGGCTGGTGATGACCGTGCGTCCATCCACCGGAAGGTCCGGTATGGCGCGGGGACTGGCGCCCGTGGCCAGGATGATGTTCCCGGCGCCTATGGTGCGCCCCTCGGGAGCAACCTCCACGACGCCAGGGGACACAATCTTGGCATCGCGCTGGATGTGTTCGACCTTGTTCTTTCGGAACAGGAAGCCGATGCCCTTGGTGTTCTGCTCTACAACTTTCCGGCTCCGGTCCACCGCCTTGGAGTAGTCGATCTTCAGGTTTTCGAATTGGAAGCCGAA
>JAGWBF010000001.1:62182-69634 GCA_021296025.1 Dehalococcoidia bacterium
GAGCAAAGCCTTGCTGGGGATGCACCCCCAGTTGAGGCACACGCCTCCCAGGGCTTCCCGCTCCACGACGGCCGTCTTCATCCCCAGCTGGGCCGCCCTTATCGCGGCAACGTAGCCCCCCGGCCCGGCCCCTATCACCAGCAGATCATATTGTTCGTTGGATATAACCATGCAGCTTTCCTGGACAAACCCGCAAACAGGTCGAGCAATTGTGTAGTCCAGTATCGAGCCCAACCCACCTGGCCGTTCCTTGTCCACATTCTGGATTGCGTGTTACCATGTTAGCCAAAGACAGGTGGGGAAACAAGGAGGCAGCAATGACCCCCGTCACAATGCTCTTCAGAAGCATAGGTCCCTACGAGATCATCATCATCGTCGTCGCCCTGATGCTGATCTTCGGAGCAGCCCGGCTACCAAAGATGGGAGCATCCCTGGGCCAGGGCCTGCGGGCATTCAAAGGGGCGTTGACAGGGAAGGACGACGTCGATATCTCCGACGACAAAGACGAAAAAGCTACCTCCAAGACCACCGAGAAAGAGAGCGCTTAGGCTCTCCTCCGAGCCGGGTTAACCCTCAAGGCCCCTCTAACTTCGCCATCCTAAGCCCTTGCCCAACTCCCTAGCTGGCCTCGGCTACGCTCTGCTTCCTGCTCCTGGCGGCAAACCTGGACAGCCAGATCCCCAGCTCGTACAGCACGATCAGCGGGGCGGCTACCAAAGCCTGGTTAACGGGATCGAAGGTGGGGGTGATCAACGCCCCCAGGATGAATGCGACCAGGACCCAGTAGCGCCTCCACTTTGCGTACGTCCTCCAGGACACCACCCCCAACTTGGCGAGCAGGAACATCACAACGGGCGTCTCGAACACCAAGCCCAGCCAGAACAGCAGGGTCACCATTATGGACACGTAGTTGCCAATGCGTATCATCGGCGTTGCCAGGTCGCTGCCCCAGCTCAGCAAGAAGTTCACCGCCGGGGGAATGAGAACGAAGTACCCGAAGGCCACCCCACCGATGAACGAGAGAACTACGCCGGGCATGAAGGCCAGCAGGAAGCGCCGTTCCCGCTTGGTTAGCCCCGGCGCAACGAACATGATGGCCTGGTAGAGCACTACCGGGAAGGCCAGGACCAGCCCACCCAGTATAGAGACCCGAACGGTCACACCTATCATCTCTGTGAGCTCGGTGTAAATGAGGCGGGCGGGACCTTCGTCGGAGGACAGCTGGTCCGCGGGGCGCAGGAGCAGCTCGATGATGTCTTCGTAGAAGACCAGGGCGGCAATGGTCCCGATCAACACTGCCGCCCCGGAGATCAGGATGCGTTTCCTCAGCTCCAGAAGGTGCTGGCTGATGGAAAGCTGGCGTTCCATCAGCCCCTGTCATTGGGCGGACCGTCTGCGCGGTCGCTGGGTCTGCTCTGGCGGTCCTCTTCTTCGATGGTGTTCGTCAAGTCGTTCATCGCCCGGCGCACCTCACCCATCATCTTGCCGGCGGTCTTCGCCAGGCTAATGGTCCTGCCCGGCCCTACGACCAGAAGGGCAACAACCAGAATGATGAGGATCTCCGAAAACCCGATGCCCCCGAACCCCATTAGTCATCACCATCCGGTTTCGCTGCAACTGAACAATTCTGGCCCAGACTGCAATCGGTACAGCGCCGAGTTATCTCCAGGTCTTCGGGCATCTTCAACTCTATCCCTGCTCTAGCCAGTAGGTCACCCAGAATGCACAGGGGCAGGCCCACAACATTGGTGTAGCAGCCCACTACCCTGGATACCGGGTTGAATGGTTCGTCCTGGATGCCATAGCTGCCGGCCTTGTCCAGCGGAGCGCCGGTTGCGACGTACGCCCCGATCTCCTCATCCGAGTAGCGTCGCATGATCACATCGGTTGTGCAGCTCTCCACCCACTCGAGGCCGTGGGCCGCATCCCGGACCGCCACGCCAGTGACGACGGAATGGGTCCGGCCCCTTAATGACCTGAGCGTCTCCGCGGCTTCGTCGGGGCCGGCGGGTTTCCCAATGGGCCTCCCATCCAGCACAACCATGCTGTCGGCGCCCACCAGCACATCGCCGGGGCGGGCCCCGGACACCCTCCTGACCTTGGCCAAGGCCAGGCGTGCCACCAGGGACTCGACGGTCTCTTCCGGGTCCATAGCTTCGTCCACCAAGGGGTAAACGACCTCATGCTCAAGCCCCACCGACGAAAGCAGCTGGGTGCGACGGGGGGATGAGGATGCCAGCACCAGATTCCGGCGAAGGGACCCTGGACCCCTACTTACACCATCGGCAGCCTCGGGGGTGAGTACAGCTATGCACTCAACGTGATGGGTCTGGGGGAACATGTCGATGGGCTGCACCTTCTCGACCCTGAATCCTCCCTCGCACAGCTGCTCCAGGTCCCGGGCCAGTGACTCCGGCTCGCACGAAACGTACAGAAGCCGGTTCGGCTTAAGCCGCACGGCGGCCTGCAGCGCCTCGGGCCGGCATCCTGCCCTGGGGGGGTCCAGGATGAGGGCTGTCGGCTGCTCTTCCATCTGCTCGAGCACCTCCTCGGTGCGTCCCTGGATGAAGGTGATGTTGTCTATGCCGGCGGCGTTTGCTTCCGCATCCCACACCGCCGAGGGCGAATCCTCGATTGCGATTACCCTGTCAACATGGGGGGCAAGCAGTATGGCGAAGGTGCCGACTCCGGCATAGGCATCCACCAGCAGTCCATGGCCCGAGAGGCCAAGCTCTTCCCGCGCCATGGCGATCATCTGCTCTGCCTGGAGATTGTTTACCTGGAAGAAAGAGGCGGAGGCGACCCGAAAGCTCCGGCCTCCCAGGAGCTCCTCGTAGTGTTTCTGTCCGGTCTCTACAGGGATTTCCGGGCTCTTCAGGACGGGCTGCACCAGGTAGCTTCCCGTGCCGTCGCCTCCCCGGATGGATAACTGGGTGGTTTCGGCACAGCGTCCCTGAAGCTCGCCCAAGGTGCGGTTGATCAAGGGGCTCATCAGCATGCAACTATCTATGCCGACATGTCTCCTTGTCTCACGATGCACAAATCCCAGGGTGCCGTCCTTGGCAACGGTGAACCTGGCGTGGTTGCGATAGCCCAGCTGCGCCGGTGACGGAATGGTTGGTGCTACGACCACATTTCCCAGGCCGGCGACCTGGCCCAGGGCGTCGGCGACCATGTTGCGCTTCAGGTCAAGCTGATGCTGGTAGTCGATATGCTGCCACTGGCAGCCGGTGCAGCGTCCGTAGTAGGGGCACGGCGTATCAACCCTGTACGGGGAGGAGTCGAGAACCTGCACAACCTGGGCGGACACCTGGTCCCGCCTGACCCTGACCACCTCCACCTCTACCTCTTCCCCAGGTATGCCTCCGAACACCATCACCTTAGTGTCGCCTTGGTAGGCCAGAGCATCGCCCAGCTTTCCCCAGCCGACGGGGGTGAGGCGCAGGCGTTGGCCCTTGAGGAGTTCGTGTGCCACAGCACAACTATAACCCAAGGTACCTGCTAATCCAAGAAACGGTACCGCTCGCCCTGGGTAGGCTGCGGAAGAACAAGGCTTACTCCCCCTGGAGGCCTATGGCTGGGTTGAGGCGGACAGTCGGCCCCGTCATTGCGGCGGAGACCGCAATCCAGGAAAGGCTGAGATTGGGCCAGGTCCCCCACTGAACCGAGATAGCCGGTCTGCAACCCCTCAGCGCGTTGCCCTCCGGTTGACCAGCAAGCAGGCCAAAGATAAACTAAGGTACGTCCGGGTAGTGTGGCACGCTCGCCTGCTATATCCAGGCCCTATTTTGTATCTGCCTCGTCTCGAAAGGAGAAGCATGGCCCATCCCTTCCCCGCGTCCGATGCCGATTTCGACGAAATGGTCCTGAAGTCAGACCTGCCGGTACTGGTAGACTTCTGGGCGGACTGGTGCGGTCCCTGCAAGATGATCGCCCCCATCGTCGATGAGCTCTCCGAGGAGTACGACGGCGTCATGCAGTTCGCCAAGGTGGATGTGGACGCCAACCCCAGCACAGCCATGGCTTACGGCGTCCGCAGCATTCCCACCCTTCTGCTCTTCAAGGGAGGCCAGCCCATCGACCAGGTGGTCGGCGCAGTGCCCAAGGGCGCCCTCAAGAAGAAGATCGACTCCGCGCTGGGCTAGGGCAAACCGCTGCCCTGACATACGGGAGTGGATGGGGCCCGGTGGCTCTTGCGGACTTCAAATCCGTTGTGCCTCGCTAAACACGGGGTAGGTGGGTTCGACTCCCTCCCACTCCCGCCAAATCTTCCGCCCAGCGTTATCCGCAGCGGGCTGGCCGTCCGCGAATAATTGCATCTCCGAAACTTAGCATCTCAGGGAAAGGTGCAGCCATGATCATTGAGCAAAAGCTGGAATCCATGGGGATCGTACTTCCCGATTTCGCCCGCGACGGCTTCTACGGGCTCGCCTACGGAAGCATGAAGTCCCATCACTTGGTCGGGAACATTCTCTTTCTGGGAGGCCACGTTCCAATAGTCGATGGCAAGCCCTTCAACACCGGTATCCTTGGCAAGGACCTTACCTTGGAGCAGGGGTACGAAGCCGCCCGGGTGACGGCGATCAACTGCCTCGCGGGCATCAAGTACGCCATCGGCGATCTCGACAACGTTGTCTCGATCATCCGCTCATTGAACTTCGTCGTGTCCACCCCCGAGTTTCTGGAGGTGAACAAGGTTGGCAGCGGGGCAACGGACCTCTTCGCCGAGGTGTTCGGCGAGGAGAAGGGCCTCGGCGGGCGAGCAACCATCGGCGTTACCAGCCTGGCCGGCGGGGTGTGCTTCGAGAACTGGCTGACGGTAGAGGTGAAGTAGGAAGTCATGACAACATCCAACGATCTGAAGACGGTCATCTCCCAGGAGTACGCAGGTAGGATAAGCGGCGCTTCCAGCTGCTGCGACACCGATGAGTCCTGCAACGCCAGCTACCCGGTGGAGGTACTGGACTCCATGCCCGAGGGAGTGGTCAGCTTCGGGTGCGGCACCCCGACGACCATAGGCTCCCTGAAGCCCGGTGAGTGGGTGCTGGACCTGGGCAGCGGCGCGGGCTTGGACTGCTTCCTGGCAGCAAGGGAAGTGGGACCCCAGGGCCGGGTCATCGGCGTGGACTTCACGCCTGCCATGCTGGAGCGCGCCAACGAGAACAGAGAGAAGCTGGGACTGAACAACGTGGAGTTCCGGATGGGGGACATCGAGTCCCTGCCCGTGGAGGCCAACAGCATCGACGTCATCCTCTCCAACTGCGTCATCAACCTGGCGCCCGACAAGGATGCGGTCTTTCGTGAGGCCTTTCGTGTGCTGCGCAGCGGAGGCCGCCTGATGGTGTCGGACATCGTCCTGACCCGCCCGGCCACCGGGGAGGAGATACGGGACATGGCGCTGCTAACCGGGTGCATCTCCGGCTCCCTCCCTGCCGAGGAGTACGTGGGCAAGGTGGAGAGCGCCGGCTTCGTGGACGCCCGATGGGCGGGCGACCCTCCCACCGACGACACGCGCTTCTGGTTCAGCGCCTCCATCACCGCCACCAAGCCGTAGGGGGAGTGCCTCAATGCAAAGGGCCAAGCACTACTGACATTCGTTACCTCAAATGAGGAGGGCACTATGCCTGGACTGAGTGAGATGGGAGCAGCGATTGGTGCGCTGCTGAAGGAGAGGCAGGAGAACATCGGGATCGCCGAGTCGTCCTGCGGCGGGCTGATCTCGGCCGCCCTGGTGGCGGTACCGGGGGCGTCAGCCTTCTACCTTGGCGGAGGGGTCAGCTACACCCAGTCGTCCCGCCAGGGCCTGATGGGGATAGATGAGAGCCAGATGACCGGCCTGCGACCCAGCACCGAAGAGTATGCCTTCCTGAACGCCAGGGCAATGCAACAGATGCTGGGGGCCACGTGGGCTGTGGGAGAGACCGGGGCCAGCGGACCCACGGGCAACCGCTACGGCGACGCCTCGGGACACGCTTGCATAGCGGTGGTGGGTCCCGTGGAAAAGGCCATCACCGTCGAGACGGGCAGCACCGACCGGGAGGCCAACATGTGGGTCTTTGCCACCGCAGCTCTGGAGCTGCTGGAGAGCTGCATCAGGGAAGCGGCATAACATTGGTTTCTGCCGGCAGAGAGTGCCGACCTCGGGGGAAAGGGCCTGAAAAAGAAGAGGACCGGTACCTTGAGGCTGCACTTAGCAGGGTTGGAAGGTCGCGTTTACCGGAACTGCCGGAGGTCGTTCATCGCGGTGTAGTCCCTGCGAGCTTCCTCCTTGGTAGGACCGCAGCAACTCTTCTTGTCCTGAAGCTTCACGAAGTAGGTGTCGAAGTCATCGCCATTGCCTACCGACTGGAGCATCTTTACGAACTTGCTGATATTCATCCTGTCCTCTCCTTCCCGGTGTACCTTCACCGGATTTTCTCTCTTCTTGCTACATACATAGTGTAAATAGAACATAGCATCATGTCCAGCAATGCTATATGATATAATACATCATTGTTCGCGATATAATAGCTTAGGAGGAAACATGGAGTTGCGGGAGCTGCGGAGCTTTTGCACAGCCGCTCACTTCAAGAGCATCACCAAGGCATCAGAACACCTGAACATGGGGCAGCCGGCGGTGACGGGACACATCAGGAAGCTGGAAGAGGAGATGGGGGTGGAGCTGTTCGACCGGGTCAAGCGCCCCATCCGCCTCACCGAGGCCGGGGACAGCCTGTATAAGCTGGCAGCACCCCTGGTCGAAGGACTCGACAACCTGCAGGGCGCCCTTTCAGATTCCGAGCAGGCCCGCCCCATCCGGATCGGCTCCACCTTCGATAGCGTCTCCCATGCCCTTCTGCCCGCGGTGAACGCCTTCCTGTCCCAGCATCCCCATAGCCAGTTGAGGGTGAAATCAGGGAGTTGGAAGCATGTCCTGGAGATGGTGCAGGACAAAGAGGTGGACCTGGGCTTGGTCCCGGGCCCTAGCAACGGGGTGGAATTCGACTTCCACCCTCTATTCCCCTACGAGCGGGTTCTAATAGCTCCCCTCGGACATCCCATACTGGACTCTGCGGTTACATCCCTGGATGAGATCGCCCGGTGGCCGTTGATCCTGCGGGGCGAGGGAACATCCACACGCTCCATACTGGAAACCGAGTTCAGGAGAAAGGGCCTCCCCTTCGAGGTGGTGGTGGAGCTGGACAGCATCGACATGATCAAGGCTTACGTCAGGTCGGGACTGGGTATTTCGGTGGGCCCCAAGATCGCCATGGAGCCGGGAGATGAGCAATTCCTGGGCATCATCGACCTGATGCACCTTTTCCCCGTCGAACAAGCCGGTGTCGTACCGCTTAGAGGGAAAGACCTCAGCCCACCTATAAACGAGTTCATACGGACGCTGGAAGGCAGCTTCGGCTCCTCGAGGATCATGCAGGGGGCAGCGTCCGGACGATAGGCGCGACTGTGGGGATC
>JAGWBF010000016.1 GCA_021296025.1 Dehalococcoidia bacterium
AGGTCTCGGCCTGGTCGCTGACCCGACCTTCTATATCCATTACCTCGACGAGGGTCTGCTGGGCGGATGTCCCCGGCGGCAGGCTCACCTCTATTGCCAAGCGGCGGGCGCTGTCCGAAGGGAATAGGGTGACCGGAATGAGAGGAAGCAAGGCGAGGCTGAGCCCGATCAACAGGACGGTCCCTGCGAGGGTGGGGGCCTTGTGGCCCAATACCCAACGCAGTACAGGGGTATAGGCCCGCTGCATCCAGGTCTCGTGGACGAACGCGATGTCATCCTCTTCTCCCGTTCCTTCGGGGAGGTCGCCCGGCCTCAGTAGGTATGCTCCCAGCACCGGAACGGCGGTCAGTGCCACCACCAGGGATGCCACCAGCGCAAAGCTGATGGTCAGGGCGAAGGGGAAGAAGAACGCCCCCACCAACCCCTCGATGAATGCCAGGGGTATGAATACGACGATGGTGGTCAGGGTGGAGGCGAAGATGGCCGGACCCACCTCCACCGTGGCATCCAGAGCTGCCCGCCACCGCTCCCGTCCCGCCTGTATGTGGCGATACACGTTCTCCAGTACGACGATGGCGTCGTCCACGACCCGTCCTACAGAGATGGCCAAGCCTCCTAGGGTCATGAAATTCAAGGACATGTCCTGCCAAGCCAAGAGGAGCACCCCGGTTAGAACGCTCAGGGGGATGCTCAGGGCGATGACGATGGTTGGACGCACCGTTGTGAACAGCCCGCGGACGATGGTGGGCCTGATGGTCAGCATGAAGACAAAGACCACGGTTACAGCGAACAGAAAGCCGAACCCTGCCTCTTGAAGCAGGGCATCTATCTGTTCCTGTATCTCAGGTCCCTGGTCCTCGACGATGACCACCTCCAGTCCACTCGGTATGGGCGCGTTCTCCAACAACTCCCGCACCGCCTCGGTTATCTCTACCGTGTTGGCCTCAGGCTCTTTGATGATGGACACGTTGACGGCCTGCCTGCCGTTGGTCCGGGAGATGCTGGAGGGGAATTCATCGGTGAGGTCCACCCTTGCCACGTCGGACAACAAGACCGGTCCGGAGGGGGACGACCCCACCACCAGACTGCGGATGTCTTCTACGGAAGTGAGGACGTGGAGGGTCTTTACGGGCATCGCCCCGCCGGGACCGGTCAACAGGCCCGTCGGCACGGAGGTGTTGTTGCCGTCCAGGGCATCTGCCACCTGGGAGAGTGATACCCCGTTGGCCTTCAGCCGCTCCGGGTCCGCAGCCACGCGCACCTGGGGCAGAAATTCTCCGGCAACCTGTACCTGCATCACTCCATCTATGCCAGTGAGCTCGGGAAGGAGGAGATCCTCGACTGTGGAGACGGCCAGCTGCTGAGGAGCGAAGCCCGAGGTGCCGCCGTCAGGGGCCTGTTCCGCGATCACGCTGAACCGGATCACCGCCACTTGGTCAGGGTTGAAACGTCCCACATCGGGCGTCTCCACCCCGGGAGGGAAGGAGATGCCACCCAATGCAGCTTCGATGGTTCTTTCGGCTTCGGCCATATCGGTCCCGTACCGGAAGTTGGCCAGCACCAGGGAGTTGCCCTCGAAGCTGGTGGACTGGACTGATTCCAGCCCATCCGTCCCGGAGATGGCAGATTCGATGGGAGATGTGACGTTGTCAACGACAGCTTCGGGGCCTACGGATGGATAAGATGTAGAAATCGCCACAAGAGGAAACTCGATCTCGGGAAAGAGCTCCACGTTCAAGGAGTTGTAGGCGTACACTCCTCCAGCCAGGACAATGACGATGGCCAGCATGGTGACCGTCCGCTTGCTTATGGCGAAAGCGGTGAGGAATCTCAATGGTTGTTCCTTTCTGTCTCGGCAGCTCCGGACCTATGGGACCATTCTGCTCCAATGCCGAAGGGATCTAACACGACCATGCAAACCGAATCCACAAGAAGTGTTCAAGCGCGTCCGGACCGCGACGCGCCAGGAGATGCTTCGGTTGACACCATTCCCGTTTGCCTGTAACATCACTATCAGCATCGACCGTCGCGGTCGAGCTACAAGACAGCCGAATAAGCAGACCCACCTTATCCAGAATGGCTGAGGGAACGGCCCTGCGAAGCCGAGCAACCGGTTCAACACTACACCGCAACTCTTAACGTAGTGTGTCACGGTGCTAATTCCGGCCCCGAACGGCGGGGAAAGATGAGGGTGGCCATTAGAAATCTATGAGCTTCTCTCACGAGAAGCTTTTTCTTTTCGGATTCACATCCCCGTCATTGATAAGCTTGACCTCCCCCACCCTTGCTCCTTTTGTGCTGCGGGGGAGTCTGACGCAAAGTCCAAGGTTGGTGCAATGCCCGAAATCAAGGCCATAGAGTGGGAAGCAGGAAAGCTCAAACTTATTGACCAGACTGCCCTTCCCCTGGAAACAATCTACATCGAGCTGGAGAGTTACTCCGAGGTCATCGACGCCATCCGGCGCATGAAGGTCCGCGGGGCGCCTGCCATTGGGGTAGCGGCAGCATATGCTATGGCGATGGCGGCCAGGGACGCCAACACAACGGACAAGGCAACTTTTCTGGAAGCCCTGAGGGTGGCCTCCCATCGCATAGGGCAGGCCAGACCGACGGCGGTGAACATCACCTGGGGCGTGGAACGTATGCTGCGCCTGGCAAAGCAGATCGACGATGTGGGACAAGCGCCCGACCTGCTCCTGGAGGAAGCCCATCGGATACAGCGCGAGGACGAAGAGGCCAACCGGCGCATTGGGACTGAGGGCAAGGGACTCATTCCCAACGGCGGATCGGTGCTCACCCACTGCAACACCGGGGCCCTGGCAACGGCCGGTTACGGCACAGCTTTGGGGGTGATCCGGGCTAGCTGGGAAGAAGGGAACCGGTTCCAGGTGTTCGCCACCGAGACCCGCCCCTTCCTGCAGGGAGCGCGTCTGACCGCCTGGGAGCTGGTGCAGCTTGGCATCCCGGCCACCCTTGTAGTCGATTCCTCGGTCGGCCTTCTCATGAGCCGGGGCGAGGTGGGCTGCGCAATCGTAGGCGCCGACCGTATCGCGGCCAACGGCGATGTGGCCAACAAGATAGGCACCTACCAGGTGGCGGTTCTTGCCAAGGAGAACCATGTGCCCTTCTACGTAGCCGCCCCCACCAGTACCATCGACCTTACCCTCTCAGCAGGAGACCAGATACCCATCGAGGAACGCCACCCCGATGAGGTGGCGACCTTGGGCAGTATCCGCACCGCCGCTCCCGGCATCGGCATACGCAATCCCGCCTTCGACATCACTCCCCATACCTATATCGCGGGCATCATCACCGAGGAAGGGATAGTCAAGGCTCCATACGTGGAAAACCTGGCTAAGGCCGTTACCCAGGGCCAGGGAGGTGTTCGTGCCTGAAGCCCTCATCGGCATCATAGGCGGCAGCGGCCTGTACCAGATGGAGGGCCTTTCCGATGTCCAGGAGATGGATGTGGACACCCCCTTCGGCAAGACCAGCGACAGCATCATGGTTGGTTCCCTGGCGGGAACACAGGTCGCCTTTCTCTCCCGCCATGGCCGGGGGCACCGGATCAATCCTACCCAGCTGCCGGTGCGGGCCAACATCTTCGCCCTCAAAAGCATAGGCGTTGAATGGCTCATCTCCATCAGCGCGGTGGGCAGCCTCAAAGAGGAGATGGCCCCGCTGGACCTGGTGGTGCCGGACCAGCTCATCGACCGTACCCGACTACGGGAGAACACCTTCTTCGAGGACGGGATAGCTGCCCACGTGGGCTTTGCCGATCCCTTCTGCTCCGGCCTGAGCAGCACACTCCACGAATGCGCCATCCAGGTCGGGGCTACGGCCCACCTGGGAGGCACCCTGGTCGTGATGGAAGGCCCTGCCTTCTCCACCAGGGCCGAATGTGCGGTGTACCGCTCCTGGGGAGCAGACATCATCGGCATGACCGCCCTCCCCGAAGCCAAGCTGGCCCGGGAGGCTGAGATGTGCTACTCAACCCTGGCATGCGTAACCGACTACGACTGCTGGCGGGAGGCGACCGAAGTGGTAACCGTCGAGATGGTGGTCGCCAACCTGATGAAGAACATTTCCGTTTCCAAGCAGGTATTGACGACCATCGTCAACCGAATTCCCCGGGAGCGGACCTGCCCGTGCGCATCGGCGCTGAAGGACACGATAATCACCGCCCCGGACAGGATTCCGCAAGAGCTGAAGGAGCGTCTGAGACCCCTGGTGGAGAAGTATCTATGAACAAGGAGGCCCGATATGCCAAGGCAAGACCCAGGTGAACCCTTCTACAGGGTGGATTCCAACGAGGCGGCGCGGTTGGTGGAGCAAGCCGGCGATACGGCTTCTATCGTAGATGTCCGTCGGGATGACGAATGGGTGTCGGGACATGCCAGCGGGGCCCTGCATATACCCATCGACGATCTGCTGGGGCGAATGGATGAGCTTCCCACGGACAAGAAGCTCTTCTTCATCTGCGCTGCAGGTGTTCGCAGCGGCCTTGCGTGCGAGATGGCTGCATCAATGGGCTACTCGTCGGAGAACCTGTTCAACATCGAGGATGGCACACCGGCCTGGATCGAGGGGAACAACCCCACAAGCTACGGGGATGAACCCTAACGGTCCTGGAGCGCCGATGTCTCGCGAATAATGGAGGTTGAAACTACGGATGTCGATTCTGGTAGTAGGGTCCGTTGCATATGACAGCGTAATAACGCCGGCAGGCCGCCGGGAGGATTCTCTGGGGGGGTCTGCGACCTACTTCTCCATATCTGGCGGCCGGTTCGCCCAGGTGCACATGGTTGCGGTGGTGGGAGAGGACTTCAGAGAGGACCATGTAACCCTCCTGCGCCACCACCAGCTGGACCTGTCCGGCCTCACAACCCTGCCGGGAAAGACCTTTCGGTGGTCGGCGGAGTACCACATGGATAACGTGAACAGCCGCACCACCCTGGACACCCAGCTGAACGTCTTTGTGGATTTCAAGCCGGAGCTAAGCAGCGATCAGCGGCGTCAACCCTACCTGTTCCTGGCCAACATAGACCCCGAGCTCCAGCTAAACGTGCTGGAGCAGATGGAGGAGCGTCCCAAGCTGGTGGCCATAGATACGATGAACCTGTGGATCGAGAGCAAACCGGAGGCGCTGGCCGAGGTGATAAAGCGGGTCGATGTGGTCTTCATGGATGAGAACGAGGTCAGGATGTTCGCTGCGCCCCATACCGGAAGCGCCAGCGTCATGAAGGCCGCCCACTACCTGCTTGACCTTGGTCCCCGGATGGCGGTGGTGAAGCGAGGAGACCACGGGGTGGTCCAGTTCACCCGGGATTCGGTGTTCGCTGCGCCAGCCTTCCCCGTGGAGTCCGTCAAAGACCCGACAGGGGCGGGCGACTCCTTTGCCGGAGGGTTCATGGGTTACCTGGCCTACAGCAACGACCTGAGCGATCAAGGATTTCGCAGGGCCAGCGTATTGGGCTCGGTGATGGGGTCTTTTGCAGTGGAGGACTTTAGCGTGGACCGCCTGCACACGCTGAACAGGGCGGAAGCCACGGCCCGGTTCCGGGCTTTGAGCGACATGATCCGTTTCAATCCCCTGGAAGAAACGGAGGTGTTGGCGTGGCGGGAGGGAGTCATCTTCGGATGAGCACCATTATTTCTAGCGGCAATCGCAACCAGACGAAACAGAAAGGAGTTGGTTGAACGAGTTAGGAGAGCGCGGCCACATTAAGGACCCGGGCCTGGCGCAGGCGGGAGTTGCCCGCATCGAGTGGGCAGCTCGAGAGATGCCTGTGACCAAGCTCATAAGCGATCGGTTCAAGAAGGAACGCCCCTTTGAGGGGGCAAAGTTATCGGCATGTCTGCACGTCACCGTGGAGACAGCCAACCTCGCCCTTGCCCTCAAGAACGGAGGGGCAGACGTTACGCTGTGCGCCAGCAACCCCCTGAGTACCCAGGACGACGTAGCAGCCGCTCTGGTGGAAAGGTACGGGATACCCACCTATTCCATCAAGGGTGAAGACAACGAGACCTACTACAAGCACATCCACGCAGCCCTGGACAAACAGCCCCAGGTAACCTTGGATGATGGCGCAGACCTGGTCACCACCCTGCACACCGAACGCCAGGAGCTGATGGGCAATGTCATCGGAGGGACAGAAGAGACCACCACGGGCGTTATTCGCCTGGAGGCCATGGCCAAAGAAGGGAAGCTAAAGTACCCCATCGTTGCCGTAAACGAGGCCGATACCAAGCATTTCTTCGACAACCGGTACGGTACGGGCCAGAGCACCCTGGACGGCATTACCCGGGCCACCAACATCCTTTGGGCAGGACGCAAGGTCGTCGTGTTCGGGTATGGCTGGTGCGGTCGGGGCGTAGCGATGCGCGCCCGCGGTATGGGCTCAAACGTCGCGGTAGTAGAGGTCAATCCCATCCGCGCCCTGGAGGCCGTTATGGATGGCTTCTCCGTGGCTCCCAGCGTAGAGGCGGCCAGGACGGGTGAAGTGTTTATCACCGTAACTGGCGGGTACAAGGCCATCGGACAGCAGCACCTGGATGTCATGCCCGATGGTGCCATCCTGGCCAACAGCGGCCACTTCAACGTTGAGATTGATATTCCTGCCCTGGAGGCCATGTCAGTGTCCAGGCAGGAGGCCCGGCCATACGTGGAGCGGTTCGAAACCAAGGACGGGAGAAACATCTTCCTACTGGCTGACGGGCGTCTGGTCAACCTGTCAGCCGCCGAGGGACACCCGTCGGCTGTTATGGATATGAGCTTCGCCAACCAGGCCCTCAGCGTGGAGCTGTTGGTCTCCAAGAAGGGCACCCTTTCGCCGGGCGTTTACCCGGTACCCCGGGAAACCGATGATGAAGTGGGCCGGCTGAAACTGAAGTCGATGGGCATCGAGATAGATTCTCTCACTGCCGAGCAACAAAAATACCTGGACAGCTGGGACCAGGGAACCTAGAAACAAGGAGGACAACAAAAATGGCTTCTACCTTTATGGACCTACCATCCTACCTTCTGACCTCGGAGTCGGTTACCGAGGGACATCCTGACAAGCTGTGCGACCAGATCTCCGACGCGGTGCTGGATGCAGTGCTTTCCGAAGACCCCGAAGGACGCGTGGCTTGCGAAGCCTGCGTAACCAACGGACTGGTAGTTGTAATGGGAGAGGTAACCACGGACACGTACGTCGATGTTCCCCTCATAGTGCGGGAAACGCTGAAGCAGGCGGGATACACCAACGCTGAATTCGGCATAGACTACAAGAGCTGCGGCGTGGTTGCTTCCATACAAGAGCAGTCCAAGGATATAAACGCAGGAGTGAACCAGTCCCTGGAGCTCAGGCACAGAGGCTCCAATTCAACCAACCGCGAAGACCTGGACCAGATTGGCGCCGGCGACCAAGGTATGATGGTAGGCTTTGCCTGCAACGAGACCCCGGAGCTGATGCCCCTGACGGTGAGCTTGTCCCACAAGCTGTGCCTTAAGCTGGCTGCCCTGAGAAAAGATGGGGTTCTCCCTTACCTGAGGCCCGACGGCAAGTCTCAGGTCACCGTCGAATACTCCTACGGAGTGCCCAAGCGGGTACATACGGTCATCATAAGCGCCCAGCATGATCCCGACGTGGACAATGACAAGATGACCCAGGACATCATCAACCTGTTGATCAAAGATGTGATACCTGCGGAATTGCTGGATGACCGCACCCTGTTCTACGTCAACCCCAGCGGCCGGTTCGTCATAGGCGGGCCCATGGGCGACACAGGATTGACGGGCCGGAAAATCCTGGTGGATACTTACGGGGGAATCGCCAGGCACGGAGGAGGGGCCTTCTCCGGCAAGGATCCGACGAAGGTGGACCGTTCCGCAGCCTACGCTGCCAGGTACGTGGCCAAGAACCTGGTCGCAGCGGGGCTTGCGGACCGGGCAGAGATCCAGGTTTCCTACGCCATAGGCAAGGCCAACCCCATCTCCGTCAGCGTGGAAACCTTCGGAACGAGCAAGGTGGATGACCAGGTGATACAGGACCTGGCCACCAAGCACTTCGACCTGAGGCCCGGGGCCATCATCGAGGACCTGCGTTTGAGGAGACCCGGTTACAAGCAGGTGGCCACGTACGGCCACTTCGGCAGGGACGACCTGGACCTAACATGGGAGCGGACGGACAAGGCTAACTTCCTCCGGGCGGAAGCAGGCCTCAGGGACTAAACTCTATCTGGAACAGCCATATCCATCCTGTTTCCGAAAGGGCAGCATGGCCGGGAGAATCCGATTTGGCACCGATGGATGGCGGGCGATTATTGCCGACGAGTTCACTTTCGGCAATGTCGCCCTGTGCGCCCAGGGTATAGCCTCCTACCTGCTGAAGGAGGGAATTGCCAACCGGGGCTTGGTAGTCGGTTACGACACCCGCTTCGCCTCCAGGGAATTTGCGGGCCGGGTGGCTGAGGTGATGGCGGGCAACGGCATCCGTGCCTACCTGGCGTCGTCCCCGGCACCCACGCCCGCCGTCAGCTACAGCATCCTGCAGCACAGCGCAGCCGGGGCATGCGTCATCACCGCAAGCCACAATCCGGCTGCATGGAACGGCCTGAAGTACAAGCCTAGCTACGCAGGCAGCGCCTCGCCGGAGGTGATAGCCCGCCTGGAAGATGAGATCGGCGAGGCGGAGGGGAAGGGGGTGTCCACCCTGCCCTTGGAGGAGGCCCAGGGCTCCGGGCTGGTGCAGAGTATGGACCCTGCCCCGGCCTACCTGGAGCAGATGGGGCGCCTGGTTGACCTGGAGTTAGTACGCCGGTCAGGTCTCAACGTGATCGTGGACTCCATGTACGGGGCGGGGGCAGGCTACCTGGCCCAGCTCCTAGGCCACGACGGAGCTGGAGATGGCGCTACCAGGGTCCAGGAGATTCATGGCGAGGTCAACCCGGCATTCCCGGGGATACGGCAACCTGAACCCATCGCGGCCAACCTGACCCACCTGTCGCAGACGGTGTTAGAGCAGAATGCCAGCGTCGGCATAGCTTTGGATGGCGATGCTGACCGTCTCGGGGTTGTGGACGAGTCCGGGGTCTGCCTGTCCACGCTGCAGGCCTTTGCCCTCATCGCCTACTACCTGCTGGAACAGAAGGGGCAGAGGGGCGCGCTCATCAGGTCCCTCACCTCCACGACCATGATAGACAAGCTGGGAGAGCGGTACGGCGTACCCGTCATCGAGACTCCTGTTGGCTTCAAGGACATCGGGACCGCTATGCTCCGTGAAGATGCACTGATGGGCGGAGAAGAGAGCGGTGGTTACGGGTTCCGCGGGCACATTCCCGAGAGGGATGGGGTGCTGAGTGGCCTCCTGTTCCTGGAATACATGGCCAAGACCGGCCTGTCGCCCTCCCAGCTGCTCCAGCAGCTATACCAGATGGTGGGAGAGCACCACTACCAACGCAGGGACGTTACCTTCCCCACCGAACGCCGGGCCCAGATCCAAGCCAAGCTGGAAGGGGCGGAACTGACCCACCTGGGGGGTGTGCCCATCGAGTCCACCGATTCCGTGGATGGGCGCCGGTTCGTACTGGCCGGAGGGGCTTGGCTGGCAGTGAGATTTTCGGGCACCGAACCCCTGCTACGCATCTACGGTGAGGCAGGAAGTCCCGGTCTGGTCAAAGACATGCTCGACGACGCCGGCGCCTACTTGGGGGTCTAGAAGTACGCGACGGCAACCAAATCGTCCAATTTGGACACGCCAGGAGGGTTTAAGGATGAATGTCAGCGCCCTCGACGACCTGGAATCGTACCCAAGGCTGGACCCATCGGGCCTTCGCCACCGCTTGCTTGATTTTCCGGACCAGTGCCGGCGAGCTTGGCGGGAAGCCTCGGAGTTTGCCCTGTCCTTGGACGTGGGACACTGCAAGCAGGTGCTGGTCACCGGGATGGGCGGCTCGGCTATCGGAGGAGACCTCCTGGCAGACCTTGCATCCACCTCACCCACTGTCCCCATCATCGTCATCAGAGGCTACCGGGTACCCTACATCCTGGACCAAGACACGCTAGTGCTGTCCTGCAGCTACTCGGGCAACACCGAGGAGACTCTTGCCACCTTCCAGCAGGCCTCATCCCAAGGGGCGCCGATCGTAGCGATCTCCAGTGGAGGTACCTTGGGCCAGGAAGCCCAGGCCCGCTCCATCCCCTTCTTTCAGATCAACTACCAGGGGGAGCCGAGGAGCGCCCTGGGGTACAGTTTCATAGTGCCTGCCGTCCTGCTGGCAAAGCTGGGGTTGCTGGATTCGGAGAGCATCGGTTTCGAGGATGCCTTCGCAGCCGTGGACTCTCTCCTGCCCACCCTCAGCGAGAATGTTCCATCGATGGAAAACCCGGCCAAGCAGCTGGCCCAGGCCCTGCTAGACAGGCTGATAGTGGTCTACGGTTCCGGCATATACTCGGGGGTGTCCCGGCGGTGGAAGACCCAATTTAATGAGAACTCCAAGGTACCCGCCTACTTCGAGTCCCTACCCGAAGCTCACCATAACGCAGTGGTGGGACTGTCGCTGCCCGACGCAGTGAAAGAGCTGACGACGGCGATACTGTTGGAACCATACGACATATCGCCGCCTATGGCCAGGCGGTACGAGGTCACCAGGGAGCTACTGGACCGGGACTCGATCCCGCACCACACCATCAGGGGTGTGGATGGCAGCCCCCTGGCCCAGATGATCACGACGACGCTGATTGGGGACTACACGAGCTACTACCTGGCGATTCTGCAGGGGGTGGACCCGTCGCCGGTGAATAGCATAGCTTACATCCGGCAGCGGATGGGCCAGCCCTACCAGGACTAGGACGAGGGCTGTTGGAGCAGGGGCGCTAGTTAGGCTAGCGCTTGGTGTACTGGGGAGCTCGACGGGCGCGCTTGAGGCCGTACTTCTTACTTTCCTTGATGCGCGCGTCCCGGGTCAGGAGCCCATTCTTTCGGAGAGCAGGCTTGTGGGTCTCGTCATAAACCACCAGTGCCCTCGAGATCCCGTGACGAACGGCGTCCGCCTGGGCGGAGATGCCTCCACCCAACACCCTTGCGACCACGTTGAACTTACCCACGTTGCCTGTAACTCTCAAGGGTTCCTGCACACTGTTCTGCCATGACTGCCATGGGAAGTACTCGTCCAAGGGTTTGCTGTTGATCTGGTACTGGGCGGCCGTGGACGCGGCGCCTCCTCCTGCGGCTACGTACAAGCGCACCTTGGCGATTGCCGTCTTACGCTTGCCTGTCCCGTAGTAGTACCTTTCCCTGGCGTTCTCTTGGACCACTGTGATGGTTACCTCCCTTGACTACTTGGGCCTGGGGTGCTTGGCCTTCGACGATCTAGGTGACTACCAGCTTGCCTTCCACAGGCTGTTGAGCTTCGTGGGGATGGGACTCACCCTTGTAAACGCGGAGACGACCCAGCATCTCCCTTCCCCGGCTGGTCTTGGGCAGCATGCCCTTTACGGCCAGCTGGATGACCCTTTCCGGGTTGGTCTCCAGCATATCCTTCATCAAATAGGTCTTCAGGTTGCCCACGTACCCACTGTGCTTGTAGTAGACCTTCTGAGTAGGCTTTCGACCTGTGACCCGCACCTTGCCAGCATTTACTACTATCACGTAGTCCCCGGTGAGCATGTGGGGGGTGTAGGTGGGCTTGTCCTTGCCTTGCAGGGCGCGGGATATCCGGGTTGCCAGCCTGCCCAGGGTCTGCCCTGTGGCATCAACCAGGTGCCACTGGGGCGCGATGTCGGAGGGCTTGGCCATGTATGACTTGTTACGTTTCATGGGTGTCCTTATCACAGAAGAGGGCTTCTTCGTATTTCACATGCATCAGGCATAGGCCCTTGGCGGGGAGGGAGGAGCGTTGTTCCATCGTCTTTGCTTGTCCATTCAATGCTGCCTTAACCGAGTCGATGGGAGCCTTTCCCAGTCCTATGTCCGTCAACAGCCCGTTGGTGCGCCTTATCTGGTAGGGCAGGAACCCGTTGGCTTCAGCATCGATGTGGACCAGCTCGCCTTCTTTCCCCACTGTCCAGCTGCCGATTCTCCTGACCGGCGACCTTCCGGCGAGAAGGGTTGTCGTGAATGCCGAAAAGTCGTGCTCCCCTATCAAGCTGGAGGCAGCCAGTTGCATGTCAGCAATGTTCAACGGGTATCGCACCCAGCAGGTGGTGTTGCGGAGTAGCGGGGACGGCCACGGGCTGTTTAGCAGCGAGTAGCGGTACATCCGGGCAACCGCGCTCTTCCTTGCATGGAAGCTGAATGGTGTTTCGCGCCCTCCTCTGATTTTTATATCTTCGGGTAGATGCCAGTTCAGGGCCTTCACAAAGACATCAACCGGGTAGCTGGCGCACGTAGCGAAATCGACCACCTGCCCGCTGGCATGGGCGCCCGCATCGGTGCGACTGGCGCCTCTGACCCTGATATTCTCTCTTGTTAAAGCCTTCAAGGCCTTTTCCAGCTCCCCTTGTATCGTCGGAGCACTGGCCTGAAGCTGGAATCCGTTGTACCTGGTGCCTTCGTACTCTACTAACAGGGCGATCCTGCGCGCCGAGTCTTGGCCGGAGCTGCCCTCTTCTATTCCTTTCATTGGACCTTGGGGAGCCATCGTGGAATCTCCATCCCCAAGTGTGGTCTTGGTAAAGGGTCCCGGACGCTACACAAGCTCCAGCAGAGCCATGGGCGCGGCATCCCCTTTTCGCGGTCCCAGCTTGATCAGGCGGGTGTAACCGCCGGGCCGGTCGGCATACCGGGTGGCCAGGTCGTCGAACAACTTTCTGACCACCAGCAGATTTGGTACCTGGGAGAGGGCCAGACGTCGGTGGTGCAACGACCCTTCCTTGCCATGGGTAATGAGCTTCTCCACCAAACGCTGTGTCTCCACAGCCTTAGGCTGCGTCGTAGTGACCCGTTCATGGCGAATCACGTCCGCTGCCAAGTTCCGAAGCAGAGCTATTCTCTGGTCCTTTGGTCTCCCCAGTTTCTTCCCAGCTACGCGATGTCTAACCATGAATCTTCCTATTCGTCTTCGTCATCATCGTCGTCGAGGTCGTCGCCGCCATCATCGTCGTTGTCCGGATCGTCGTCCTCACTAAACACTTGCCTTCTGGCCCTGGGGTCTCTCGCAACGGGCTGGTCCTCTTCTTCCTCCATGTTGTCCCAAAACACCTCATCCTCATCGGTGGCGAGGGAGTCATCCTCACTCACGAAGGCTCCGGGCATATCCGCCCCTTCGGAACCGCCGGTCTCATCGTCGGAAGCAGACTCGCCGAGGAGCATTCCATCTTCCTTCAATCTGCCCATCAGCTCACTGAGAGACTTCTCTCCAAAGTTCCTGATCTTGAGAAGCTCCTCGTTGGTCATCTCAAGCAGCTGGCCCACTCGTGTGATGTGGGCCCGTTTCAGGCAGTTAAGGGTCCTGGGAGAAAGCTGGAGCTTTTCAATGGGCGTCTGGTAAACCTCGGGGGATACCATCCCCGTCGGCCTTTCCGGACCAGCTTCCCGCTCCTTCCCCACGTTGGAAAAGGCAAAGAAGTGCTTGACCAGGATATCCGACGATGCCCTTATGGCTTCGGCAGGGGTGAGGGTGCCGTCGGTCCACACCTCCAGCACCAAACGTTCGTAGTCGGTTACCTGCCCCACACGGGTACGCTCCACGGCGTAGTTGACCTTACGCACGGGGCTGAAGATCGCATCCACCGGAAGGACACCTACCATGGGTCCCAGCATGGCATCGCCCTGGGGAACCGGCTGATAGCCCTTGCCCGGCTCGACGTTGAACTCCACGACGAGGGTTGCATCGTCGGAGTCTAGGGTAGCCAAGTGCAGCTCCGGGTTGACCACCTCGAAGTCTGCCGAGGTTGCGATGTCGCCAGCGCACACCCTTCCCTCACCCCGTATATCCAGGCGCATCTTACCCGGGCGGCCCGCTCGGGAACGTATGCGTATTCCCTTAACGTTTACCAGGAACTCCATCACCCCTTCTTTGACGTTGGGAATGGTGGAGTACTCGTGGAGGACGCCATCGATCTTGACCCAGGTAACAGCCGCCCCTTCCACCGAGCTGAGCAAGATACGGCGAATGGGATTGCCGATGGTTATCCCGTATCCCCGCTCCAGCGGCTCAATGGCGAACTTCCCGTACCTGTCCCCCGTCTCCAGCACCTTGATCTCCGGGGAGATGGCCTCGGGGCTGTGGGGAGTGACTCCCTTGGAAAGGAGTGAGGTTTCCAGCATTGCTAACACTACCTCGAGTAATACTCTACGATCAGACGGGTGTCGATGCCCGACTCTAGATCCTCTTCAGCCGGCTGGCTGACCACCGTGCCTATCATTTGCTCAATATCAAGAGACAACCAGCTGGGAACCGGTCTCTTGGGAATTCCGCTGACCTGGGCTTTATAGAAGTCTTTTTCTTTGCGGGTCTCAACCCAGGCTATAACATCCCCCGTTCGCACTAAGTAAGAGGGGATATTGGTCTTTCGACTGTTGACGGTGAAGTGCCCATGGAGCACCAGCTGGCGGGCCTGCCTCCGAGACTCGGCGAAGCCCAATCGGTACACCGTATTGTCCAGCCTGCGTTCCAGCAGCTCCAGCAGGTACTGTCCTGTAACGCCCGGCTTCTTGAAGGCCATTCCCACGTAGCGTCTGAACTGTTTTTCCATAACGCCATGCATGTAGCGGGCCTTCTGTTTCTCTTTCAGCTGCAGCCCCCGGTCGGAAACCCGGCGCCTGCGTCCCGAGTGGTCTCCAGGTGAGGTGCGCCTCTTCTCGATAGCGCAGCGTGGGGTGAAGCACCGTTCGCCCTTGAGGAAGAGCTTCTCCCCAACCCTGCGACAAAGCCTGCATGCAGGTCCTGTATAGCGTGCCATGGCTCCTCCTACACCCTGCGCCTTTTGGGAGGACGGCAGCCATTGTGGGGGATGTGGGTTACATCCCTGATGCTGGTGATGACCAGTCCAACCGCTTGAAGGGAACGTATTGCTGCTTCTCTTCCCGCACCGGGGCCGTTGATGAACACTTCCACTTGGCGAAGGCCCTGGTCCATGCCACGGCGAGCTGCCTGCTCAGCCGCCCTCTGGGCTGCAAAGGCTGTCCCTTTGCGGGACCCCTTGAAGCCCACGGTGCCGGAGCTGGCGGCGCCGATCACAGCACCCTGGGGGTCGGTAATGGTTACGAGGGTGTTATTGAAGGTGGAGTGGATGTAGGCCCGACCCCTGGGAACGTTCTTCCGTTCACGACGTCGACTTCTTGGTCTAGGCATTAGCCTCCTTTACTTCTTCCCGCCTGTGCGACGTCCACGTCCAGCCACAGTCCGCCTGGGGCCCTTGCGGGTCCGGGCGTTGGTGCGGGTGCGCTGTCCCCGGAGAGGCAGTCCCCGGCGATGGCGCAGTCCTCGAAAGGAACCTATTTCTATCAGTCTCCTGATGTTGCCGTTGACTTCCCGGCGAAGGTCCCCTTCAACCTTGTAGTCCTGGTCAACGATCTCCCTGATGCGGTTTATCTGGACCTCGGAAAGCTCGTTCATCTTTGGCCTGGGCGTACCGATCACCTCCGCCTTGTCCAGGATCTGAACCGCAAAGGTAGGCCCCACGCCGTATATGTGGCGCAAAGCTGCATCCGCCCGCTTGTTGTCAGGTATGTCAACGCCTGCTATTCGTACCATAGCATCCCTCCCTGTATCAGCCCTGCCTCTGGGCGTGTCGAGGATTGGGGCATATGATTCGTACCGAACCTTTGCGTTTGATGACCCGGCAACGGTCGCACCGGGGCTTTACTGAAGCTCTTACTTTCATTGCTGCACCTACTTGAAGCGGTAGGTAATGCGCCCCCTGTTAAGGTCGTACGGAGAAAGCTCTACAAGCACCCGGTCGCCCGGGAGAACGCGGATGAAGTGAAGGCGTATCTTGCCCGATACGTGGGCCAGCACCTTATGGTCGTTGGGCAGCTCCACCCTGAACATGCCGTTAGGAAGGGCTTCAGTAACCGTCGCTTCAACTTCTATCGCTTCTTTCTTGGCCATAGCACCTCTGGGCGATTCCCGTTCTTCACACCTACCTGGCGTGAAGACTAGCTCTCCCTTGTAAGCACCTCTGCTTCTCCATCGGTAATGGCGATGGTGTGTTCGAAGTGGGCGGAAAGGCTTCCATCAAGAGTGACGACGGTCCACTGGTCTTCAAGAAGGCGGGTGCGCCAATCGCCCAGATTTACCATCGGCTCTATGGCAATGCACATGCCCTTGCGGAGCATCGGTCCTCTTCCTCCAGGACCGTAGTTGGGTATCTGGGGTTCCTCGTGCAGGAACCTGCCTACTCCATGTCCTACGTATTCCCGCACCACTCCAAAACTGCCGCGCTCGGAGGCGTACCCCTCCACGGCAGCTCCTATGTCTCCGGTGCGGGCCCCGTGGGTGGCAGCAGCTATTCCAGCCTCCAGGGAACGCCGAGTAACGTCGATAAGTTCCCTGGCCTCGTCGGAAATGGCACCAACACCTACAGTTATGGCTGCGTCCCCTATAAAGCCATCGTACACTGCACCCACATCCATTTTGATCAGGTCCCCCTCCAGGAGCACCTTGTCGCTGGGAATGCCGTGTACTATCTGCTGATTTACGGATGCGCAGATGGAGCCGGGGAACCCTCTGTAACCTTTAAAGGCGGGAACGGCGCCCATACTTCGGATATTGCCTTCAGCAATGGCATCCAACTCCCTGGTGCTAATGCCCGGTTTCACCGAGTTCCGCAGCAGGGTCAGCGTAGATGCCACCACTTTGCCAGCAGCTCTCATGGAGACCATCTCCTGGGCGGACTTTATGGTTATCCCGCCGGAGTAGGTGGACGGAGAGTTGGATGCTGTCGTAATCTTCTTGTCGTTCGTCATATTTTCACGCCCGGTCCGGCCCAATGGAGGTTTCCGAAAGGAGTTCGAGAGCACCTGACCGGACAAACGTACATTTTACGACAATTACGCCTCTTTTGGAAGAGGGGATTTCAAAGGGTGTCTTAAGCACTAAAACTTTCCACCAGTCTCCTGCTGACATCATCTACGCTGCCGGTCCCCTGTACCTCCAGCAGCTTGGCTGTGCGATTGTAGTATTCGATGAGAGGCTGGGTCTGCATCTCGTACACCTTGATGCGCACTTTCGTGGTCTCCGGCACATCATCCTGCCTGGTGTAAAGCTCGCCTCCGCACCTGTGGCAGACCCCTTCGGTGCCCGGAGAAGCCCCGTTGAGGTTGTGAGGGGTCTGACACCTGCGGCAGACCACCCGTCCGCCCAATCGACGCACCAGCTCCTCCACATCCTCTATCTTGATGAGCACGACCCGATCGATGCTCGTACCCTGGCGGGAGAGGGACTCGTCCAGCGCCTCTGCTTGGTGGATGTTCCGGGGAAATCCGTCCAGGATGAATCCGCCAAGGTTTCTGGGAGGCAGTACCTCTTTGAGCATCATCTCGATGGCAATGTCATCAGGCACCAGGAGCCCCTGGTCTGTGTAGCCCTTTATCTTGCGACCCAAGGGGCTTTCCTCTTCCTGGTATTTTCGCATCAGGTTGCCGGAGGATACGTAAGGCACTCCCAACTCGCGGGACAACATCTCCGCCTGGGTGCCCTTACCCGCTCCGGGGGGGCCCAGAAGAATGATCCGACTTGTGCCTTTCAACGCGCTGCCGCTCATCGGAAGCGAACCTATCTCAGGAATCCTTCGTAGTTTCGCATCAGGAGCTGGGCCTCTAGCTGGCGCAGGGTGTCCAGGCCGACGCCTACGACGATCAGCAGGCTGATGCTGGGCAGTATCAGCGCCTGGATATCGGTCAGTAGGGAAGCCAGGAAAGGAACGAAGGCGATGAACCCCAGGAAGATGGCTCCCCCCCAGGTGATGCGCAGGATAACCCGGTTCAGGTAGTCCTGGGTGGGTTGCCCCGGCCGGATGCCGGGCACAAATCCTCCGTTTCGTTGCAAGTTTTCGGCCAGATTCTGCTGCTGGAACACTATCAGGGTGTAGAAGAAGGCGAAGGCGACCGTTAGTCCTGCAAAGAGAATCCAGTAAACGATGTTGGTGGGGTCGAACAACCCCACAAAGAAGTCGGCTATGGACCCGAGCCAGTCTTCTCGCACACCCACGAAGTTGGCGACGGTGCCTGGCAGAATCACCAGGGAGGATGCGAAGATCAGGGGAATCATGCCCGCCGAGTTCACCCGTATGGGAAGGTAGGTAGCTCCCGATTGCCGGTACATCCTGCCGCCCCGGAAGATGCTCCGCCCGTACTGGACGGGAATGCGTCGATGGCCCTCGGTGAAGACCACGATCAGGGCAATGATGGCGAAGCCGAAAACCAATAGCCAGAGCATTCCGAGAGCGTTGGTCTGGTCGGCAAATTGCTGAATCAGCCCCGGAAATCCGGCGACGATTCCGCCGAAGATAATCAAAGATATTCCGTTGCCGATCCCTTTTTCGGTAATCAGCTCTCCCAGCCATACCAGGAACATGGTACCGCCTACCAGGGATGCCAGCATCGCAACGGTGGTGAGGGGGTCTCCGCTGCTGCCGGGCCCGGACCACACCCCGTCGATAACTCCCGCCTGCTGCACCAGCTGAAGCTGTCCATAGCCCTGGGCCAGGGCGATGGGGACGGTCATGAAATGGACGATGCGGTTGATGCGCTGTCTTCCCAGCTCCCCTTCCCTTGACAGGCGCTGAAGTGGGGGTATGACGGGGGTCAGGAACTGGATGACGATTGACGATGTAATGTAGGGGAAAACACCCAAGGCCGCGACGCTCATATTGCGAAGGGCCCCGCCGCTGAACAGGTCCAGGAAGCCGAGCAGCTGGTTGGAGTTGAAGAGGGAGTCCAGGCGGCCTTGGTCTATTCCGGGGATGGGCACCTGGGCCATGAGCCGAAATATGACCAGCATGGCCAGGGTGAAGAGTATCCTGGTACGAAGGTCGGGAATACGGAAGGCATCGATAGCTGCTTTGAATAATCGCGGAGGACCCTCCGCCTCCCGGGTCATCATGTTTAGATCACCTCAGCCCGCCCTCCGGAGGCTTCGATCTTTTCCTTCGCGGAATGGGTGAACCTTTGGGCGTACACGGTCAGGGGTACCTGCAGGTCGCCGTTACCCAGCACCTTGACGGGGTGCCTGAGGTTCTTGATTATTCCCATCTGC
>JAGWBF010000017.1:0-2591 GCA_021296025.1 Dehalococcoidia bacterium
GAGAACGGCCCAGACACCCGGCTACGCCGTAGATCTAGATACCCTGCCTCAAGAGCTGGAGGTCAAGCATCTGAACCTAAACGATGGTACTGTTGAGGGTCTGCGCCACCGCTGCCTCCCCGTCGTCACCATCCAGTACCACTCGGAAGCATCCCCAGGTCCCCGGGATAACGAGTACCTCTTCGACCGTTTCCTCGACATGGTAGCTAGCACCCACTAACTGACGCTAGACTCCCGAATTGGGGAAAACACGTGTTTGTTGCAGATAGTATCCCATGCCGCCCAGATGCGAGAATCTTCGTTGCGCCATTGCCGAACCCGGCGGTGGCTATGAAGTCGGTGTCGCATTGGAGTCTGACGAAAGGATTTGAGGAATTTAGATACCACTTTACTATGGAGGTCCATTTATGTCCTTTGCCCAGTTTATATTGGAGGAGGGTGTGGAGATGGAGATTCAGTCCGAGATAGGGGATGTAATAGTTGCTCTTGACACCGACGTCCCAGTCTTCACCTATCTGGACTACGAATTCCATGTGAGACCAAAGGGAGGGGTGATCGGTTCCAAGTGGAGGCTAGACGTCAAAGCCGTGGAGGACCGAAAGGGGGAAAGACCCTGGACATCTGTCGGGTTTGTAGAAGTCGATAAGATGTCGGAGGGGGGGACCCTGCTCAGGATTCCTCCGTGGAATGAATGGTGTGAATCCCATTCGAAGCTTTACGGGAAAGAGGGAGAGCTCTTCGCCAGCTTCATCTTTCAGCTCCTCAACGCTTTTAAGGCGCGGGGGCTGGTTAACCTTCCAGCGCATCTGCCTACTTCCTGAAGTAGGCAATATTCCCGGGCTGGACTTGCTTACGTAACCGCAGCTCCCCGCTGCCGGGTGGTTAGATCCGCCTTGTGCCCCCCTAGTGGACAGGGTAAGATACCCGACAGCAAAACGGGGAGTGGGAATGGTTTCCAAGCCATCTAAGGTGCTGGTTATAGGCTCCGGGGCCATCGTCATTGGCCAGGCAGCGGAGTTTGACTACGCGGGCACCCAAGCCTGCAAGGCCCTGCGGGAAGAGGGTGTCGAGACTGTCCTGGTGAACTCCAACCCCGCCACCATCATGACGGACCGGGACATCGCCGACATGGTGTATATCGAACCCCTCACCGTCGATGTGATGGACCGGGTGCTGGCCCGGGAAAGGCCCGATGGCATCCTTCCCACCCTGGGGGGTCAGACTGGCCTCAACCTGGCGGTCGACATAGCCCAAGCCGGCCTGCTGGAGAAGCACGATGTGTGCCTGCTGGGTACGCCCCTGGAGACCATTCGCAACGCCGAAGACCGGGAGCTGTTCCGCAAGCTCCTGGCCGACCTGGGAGAACATCAACCGCCCAGCACCACCGTCGAGTCTATGGAAGATGCCCGCCAAATCGCCAGGGACATGGGGTTGCCCCTCGTGGTCCGTCCTGCCTACACCCTGGGCGGGACCGGCGGCGGTATCGCCTACAACAGAGAAGAGTTCGAAGCTATAACCGGTGGAGGGCTGGCCGCCAGCCCCATTCACCAGGTGCTCCTGGAACGTTCGCTCGTAGGTTGGAAAGAGATCGAATTCGAGGTGATGCGGGACTCGGCCGACAACTGCATCACCATTTGCAACATGGAAAACCTGGACCCCATGGGTGTGCACACCGGGGACAGCATTGTAGTAGCGCCGAGCCAGACCTTGTCGGACAAAGAGTACCAGATGCTTCGGTCGGCAAGCCTGCGCATTATCCGGGCCTTGGGCATCGAGGGGGGATGCAATATCCAGTTCGCCCTTCCCCCCCATCCCATGGTGGCTGCGGCTATCCCCGGCGAGTGGAAACCCGACGCCCCCTACTACGTCATCGAGGTCAACCCCAGGGTCAGTCGCAGCTCGGCCCTAGCCAGCAAAGCAACGGGATACCCCATTGCCCGGGTGGCGGCAAAGATCGCTGTAGGAAAGCACCTGGATGAGATACCCAATGCGGTGACGATGCGCACCAAGGCGGCCTTCGAGCCGGCCCTGGACTACTGCGTGGTCAAGATCCCCCGTTGGCCCTTCGACAAGTTTCCCGCCGGGGACCGTACGACCACAACCCAGATGAAGGCCACCGGCGAGGTGATGGCCATAGACCGGAGCTTCGAAGCCGCCCTTCAGAAGGCGGTCCGCTCCCTGGAGATTTCGGGACGCTCCCTCATGTGGGAAGACCCGGCTTGGCGGGACGGTCAGAACGGTGGAAACCCACCCAAACCCCAGATTCCCACCGACATGCGCCTGTGGGAGGTCATGCATCTCCTACGCAGGGGCATGGGCCCATCGGAAGCCTCCACCACCACCTTCATCGACCCCTGGTTCACCAATGCCCTCTCCCGCATAGTGCAGATGGAGGGACGCCTGTTGGGCGACTCCCTTACGCCGGAGCTGCTCTGGAAGGCAAAGCGCCTGGGCTTCTCGGACAGCCAGGTGGGGACCATGGCGGACAAGCTGGATGAGCAGGTGCGGGAGCTGCGCCACCGTTGGAACATCCTCCCGGTGTACAAGATGGTGGACACCTGCGCCGCCGAGTTCGAGGCGGTCACACCCTA
>JAGWBF010000017.1:2660-21595 GCA_021296025.1 Dehalococcoidia bacterium
ATCGGCCAGGGCATCGAGTTTGACTACTGCAGCGTCCACGCCGCCTGGGCCTTGGGAGAGGAGAACGTCCAGAGCATCCTGGTTAACTCCAATCCTGAGACTGTCTCCACCGACTTCGACACCAGCAGCCGCCTGTATTTCGAGCCCCTGGATGAAGAGGGGCTGCGGGACATCATAGAAAACGAAACAGGCGAAGGCTCCCCGCCTCCATCTCTGGTTCAGTTCGGTGGACAGACAGCCATAAACCTCTCCCAGAGCCTGGATCGGGTCGGGCTTCCCATCCTAGGGTCTGCCGCCGAGGCCATAGACATCGCCTCAGATCGTCACAGGTTCGAGGAGTTTCTTTCCCGCCTGGGCATTCCACAGCCCCCAGGCGCGGGGGTGTCCTCGGTGGAAGAGGCCCTGAGGGTCGCCCAGGACATCGGCTACCCAATAGTCGTGCGCCCCAGCTATGTCCTGGGGGGTCGCGCCATGGAGATCGTCCAGAACGCAACCGAGCTGATCCGCTACCTGTCCATGGCTACCGAGGTGGGGCAGGGCAAGCCAGTGCTCATCGACAAGTACATGGAAGGCAAGGAGTGCGAGGTCGATGCCATCTGCGATGGCCAGGAGGTGCTGGTCCCTGGCATCATGGAGCACATAGAGCGTGCGGGCGTTCACAGCGGCGATTCCATGGCCATCTACCCGGGTCTGAACCTGTCCCCCAAAGAGGTGGACACGATAGTAGACTACACAACCCGCATCGGGATGGCACTTGGGGTGTTGGGGTTGATGAACATCCAGTTCGTCATCCTGGGAGGCCCCCCCTACCGCAGCCCCCGGCAGCCCAGGGAGACGGACGGGGAGACCTCGGTGTATGTTTTGGAGGTCAATCCCCGTTCGAGCAGGACCGTCCCCTTCATCTCCAAGGTCACCGGTGTGCCGGTGGTCAAGCTGGCCACCCGGGCCATGCTGGGAAGGACCCTGAAAGAGATGGGATACAAGGGCGGGCTGTGGAAACGCCAGAGTGTGACTGCCGTGAAAGCCCCCGTGTTCTCCATGTCCAAGCTCATCGGGGTGGACTGGTACATGGGGCCTGAGATGAAGTCCACCGGTGAGGTCATGGGTGTGGATGAGGAGTTCGCACCGGCCTTGGCCAAGGCCCTTAAGGCGGCGGGGCTGACCCTCAGTCCCGGCAGCGGGGTGCTGCTCAGCATCGCCGACAGGGACAAGGCCGAAGCGACGTCATTGGTCCGTGAGATCCTTCAGGCAGGCCTCAAGGTCTATGCCACCGAGGGCACGGCCTCTATGCTGGAAGCTATGGGCGCCCCGGTCACCATGATCACCAAGAAGCTGAGCGAAGGCCATCCAAACGTAGTGGATGTCATAAACGATGGCTTGGTGGGCGGGGTGATCAACACCGTGACCGGCGTTGCCGCCACCCTGCGGGACGGGTTCTACATCCGCAGGGCTGCCGTGGAGAAGCGCATCCCCTGCTTCACCTCCCTGGACACCGCCCGGGCTGCCGTGGAAAGCCTGCTGATGGACCACACCTCATACAGCGTCAAGCGCATAGAAGAGTACCTGGAGTAGGCCCATCCCAGGCTGGCGTCCTGCCGTAGCTGCAAGAAGGGACTCGCCCCACATCCGCGCCGGTCCCACCGCGGGATGCCAGGGAACATGAAATCCCCTACCTGTGGTACGATGGGGCGGACGTGGAAGAAGAGTATTCCCAGCTACACCAAGCGACCGATCCCCCGCTATCGGCCAGGCATGTCCGTTGGCTTCCCCTGGCCGAGGGGGAGATTGCGCTGCAACACTTCTCTGCGGAGCGCGGTGTGGTGAACAGCATCCCAACTTCGGGCGATGTCCTGGTGTTTACCAACAGGCGGGTCATCTCCTTCGTGGAGTCCGGCGACCGTAAAGAGGTGTCGGTTGCTCCCCTGGATGAGGTTACCGGGGCGTCGATAAAGTATGCCGTTCGCACCCCTCGAGACCTGTACCAGGGCCCCATCCTCATCACCCTTGCTATCTTCGTATTTGTGGTCAGCTACATTCTCCACCAGGAGATGCTGGCCTACGTGCTCGCCGGTGCCCTGGCTGTCATCGGCGGGCTGCTATCCCTTAGGAACCTGCTGTGGGAGGAAGAGGGGGAGATACACTTCCAGGGACCTGGCGTCAAGGTTAGCTGTACATTTCGGGGCCGCAGGGCGGGGAATGATGTCCGGCTGACGGTCAACAGGTTCTTCGAGCTGAAGCAGGCCGGAAGGTACGGCAGGAGCATCTGGTAGCCTGTGTTCCCTAAAGGGACAGGCCCGGGTTTACGTCCAGATCCAGGGAATCTCCCCGCCCACGGGTGTAGTGATAGTAGCCCGAGGCTGCGATCATGGCCCCGTTGTCGGTGCACAAGACCGGCGGGGGGATCAGGGCTGGCAGGCTCGACTGGCGTTTCATCTCCTGTCGCAGCAGGGCGTTGGCTGCCACACCGCCACCTAGGATCACTCCCTTTGCTCCCACCATATCGGCCGCTTCCAGGGTCTTGTACACGAGGACATCCACCACCGACTCTTGGAAGGCGGACGCCATTTCACCTATGAGGCGGTCACTGTCCTCCACCTGGGACTCATCGGGAGGGTAAATCCCCGACTGTTGGGCCCGCCGTAGCAGGGCGGTCTTTATGCCGCTGAAGCTGAAGTCCTGGCTTCCCTTGAGCCATGACCGCGGGAGCTGCTCGGCATGGTGCACCCCGGCGGACTTTCGCTGTATCTCCGGTCCGCCCGGAAAGCCAAGGCCCAGGATGCGGGCTGCCTTGTCGAAAGCCTCCCCGGCGGCATCATCACGGGTGCGTCCCAGAAGCTGGTATTCGCCATACCCCTCCATGAGCACCAGGTCGGTGTGCCCTCCGGATGCGATCAGGCAGACCAGGGGGAAGCCGGGATCGGCGCTGGGGTCAGGGCCTTCCTCCTCCCGTTGGCTGTTGAGCCATGCCGCAAAGATGTGGCCCTCCAGGTGGTTGATTCCCAGCAGGGGGATGTCCAGGGCGAAGGCTATGGCCTTGGCGGCGTTCAGCCCTACCAGCAGGGAACCGGCCAGACCGGGCCCGCTGGTTACGGCGACGGCATCCAGCTCATCGAACCTCGTTCCAGCATCTTCCAGGGCCTTCTCGATGCCCGGACATATCTGGAGAACGTGCTGCCTGGAGGCGACCTCGGGGACGACGCCTCCGTAGCGGGCATGGAGTTCCACCTGGGAGGAGATCACGTTGGACAGCACCTTGACGCCGTCTTCCACCACCGAGGCGGCGGTCTCATCGCAGGAGGTCTCGATGCCCAATATCCTGGTCGGCATTACCAGGAGATGATATGGGGGCGTCACGTCCCCGTCAACACAACCTCGCCGGGTGCTGAGTGCCACAGAGCGCGGGATGAGAGGAGCCTGACTTGGTCCGGCGTGTTGTATAATGCGGTTGGGTTACGTGGGGGCCTGAAGATAACCGTCCGCCAAGCCCCTGCCCCGACTTCCTCCCTGCCGGTGGTGCGTAATGACCAACGAGCCTTCCCAAACCTCTGCCATGCTGCCCCTGGAAGAGATGCCGCGCCTCATGATCATCGATGGCCATGCCCTGGTGCATCGCTCCTGGAACGCCATCCGCATGCGCCAGCAGCTGTCGGTGAGCTCCACCGGGGAGGATATCACCGCTGTTTTCGGCTTCAACAACACTTTTCTGCGGGCTATAGGGGACTGGAATCCGACCCACGTGGCCATGGCCTATGATATGCCCGGCCCCACCTTCCGCCATGAGCGATTCGAGGAGTACAAGGCCCAACGCCCGGATCTGGCGCCGGAGCTGATCCCCCAGTTCGATCGGGTGAAGCAGCTGATGGGCGCCTTCAACGTCCCCGTTTACGAGGTGCAGGGTTATGAGGCGGACGATGTGATTGGCACCCTGTGCCGCCATGCCGAGGAGCAGGGGGTCGAGACCATCATACTGACGGGAGACACGGACACCTTCCAGCTTGTGTCGCCCTGGGTCAGGGTGGCGCTGTACCACAGCGTCCAGGACCGAAAGGTTTACGACGTTGCCGAGGTGAGGGCGCGCTACGGCGGCCTTGGCCCGGAATACCAGCCGGACATCAAGGCGCTGAAGGGCGACACCTCCGACAACATCCCTGGCGTCCCCGGCGTCGGCGACAAGACGGCGGTCAAGCTGGTGTCCCAGTTCGGGACGCTGGAAGACATCTACAGCAAAATCGATTCAGTGGAACCGGTCAAGCTGCGTGAGAACCTGCGGGCCAACCAAGAGCGGGCCATGGAGGGCAAGTTCCTGACCACCATCGCCAGGGACGCGCCGGTGTCCCTGGACATGGAGCAGTGCCGTTTCTGGACCTACGACCGCCGGAACGTGGTGGAGCTGTTCCGGGAGCTGGAGTTCAGGGGGGTGGACCGCATCCCCGACCCCTCGGCATCTCTGTCCAAATCAGCTCCCGATTCCTCCGCAACGACAACGACCCCGGGGCCCGCGGCAGGGCAGCCGTCGGAGGTGGACTACCAGGTGGTGGACTCCCCGGAGAAGCTGGAGCAGATGGTGGCGGAGCTAGCCTCCGCCCCCTGCTACGCCTTCGACACCGAGACCACCAGCTTGGACCCGATGCAGGCGGGCTTGGTGGGCCTCAGCTTCTCTAGCGCGCCGGGCAAGGCTTGGTATGTGCCTGTGGGACACCGGGAGGGTGAGCAGATGCCCCTGGAGGAGGTCATGGCCCGCCTGCGCCCGTTCATGCGAGGGGACAGCGTGGGGCAGACAGCCCACAACGCCAACTACGACCTGACCATCCTGAAGAACTACGATGTTGTCCCGGGCAAGGTGGACTTCGACACGATGATAGCGGCCCACCTGCTGGGAAAGAAGGCCATCGGGCTGAAGAACCTGGCCCTGGATATCCTGGGAGTGGAGATGACCCAGATATCCGAGCTTCTGGGGACCGGCAAGAAGCAGCTGTCCATGGATGCGGTGCCCGTCGAGAAGGCTGCTCCTTACGCCTGCGCCGATGCCGATATGACCGGCCGTCTCCGAGGCGTGTTCGAAGAGCAGATAGAAAGAGCAGGGTTTGGCAGCCTGATGCACGAGGTGGAGATGCCCCTGGTGCCTGTGCTGGTGGAGATGCAGCGAAACGGCATCTTGGCGGAACGGGAGTCCCTGGCGGCCATGTCCCTGGGATTGGACCTCCAACTTAAGGAGCTGGAGGTAAAGGCATACGAATCGGTGGGTCATAATTTCAATCTGAACTCGCCCCAGCAGCTTAGCGACCTTCTATTCCAGGAGCTGGGGCTGCCCAAGAGCAAGCGCACCAAGACAGGCGCCTACTCGACGGATGCCAATTCGCTGGAGTTTCTGAAGGGGATGCACCCGGTGGTGGACGGCATCCTGGAATACCGCCAGGTCTCCAAGCTCAAGTCCACCTACGTTGATTCCCTGCCCCTGCTGATAAATCCCCGCACCAACAGGCTGCACACCAGCTATAACCAGACAGGCTCGGCAACGGGACGCATCTCCAGCAACGACCCCAACTTGCAGAACATCCCCATACGAACCGAGCTGGGCCGCCAGGTGCGCAAGGCTTTCGTGGCCGAGAAGGCTCCCGACTGGACCCTGCTGTCCGCCGACTACTCCCAGATCGAGCTTCGGGTGCTGGCCCACCTGTCCCAGGACCCGTCCCTGCTGGAAGCCTTTCACCGGGGCGAGGACATCCATTCGGCCACGGCGTCCCTGATGTACGAAGTGGGAGTGGATGATGTGACATCCGACATGAGGCGGATAGCCAAGGTGCTGAATTTCGGTGTCATCTATGGCCTTTCCCCCTACGGGATTTCCCAGCAGACGGAGTTCGGTCCCGAAGAAGGCCGCAAGTTCATCGACAGCTACTTCGCCAGCTATCCGGGCATACGGAACTACATCGAGGAGACCAAGGCGCAGGCCAGGCACGACGGGTACGTTTCCACCGTGCTGGGACGCCGGCGGTACATCCCCGACATCGGCGCATCCAACATGCATGTCCGCCAGGCGGCTGAGCGGGTGGCGGTGAACATGCCCATTCAGGGTACGGCGGCGGATATCATGAAGCTGGCGATGATCCGGGTCCACAGCCGAATGCACAGCGAGGGTGTGAGGTCCCTGATGCTGCTCCAGGTGCACGACGAGCTGTTGTTCGAGACACCGAAGGAGGAGCTGGAGGCGCTGACGGAGATGGTGCAGGAGGAGATGCCCCTGGCCTTGGAGATGTCGGTGCCCCTGAAGGTGGATGTGAAGATGGGCTATAGCTGGGGAGACTTGGAGTAACACATGGACCTGGGTATAAAGGACAGGGTGGCGATAGTCACTGGAGGCAGCCGGGGCTTGGGGCGGATATCGGCGCTGGCTCTAGCCCGCGAGGGTGCTATGGTGGCCATCTGCGGACGTACGGAGAGCACCCTCGACGCTGCCGTGGACGAGCTGAAGGCGCAGGGTGTGGAGGCCATAGGGATCGTGGCGGACATTGTCGAGCCCGAGGCCGCCGAGGCGGTCTTCCGAAAAACAGATGAAGCGCTGGGCCCTGTGGACATCCTCGTCAACAACGTGGGTGGCCGCCGGGGCACGACCCTATCGGACACCTCCGAGGAACAGTTCCGCATGGGCATGGACCTGAATCTGTTCGGCGGGCTGCGCCTCATGCACCTGGCTATTCCTGGGATGCGGGAGCGCCGGTGGGGGCGCATCATCAACATCGCATCAATCTGGGGCCGGGAGCATGGAGGCTCAGTGGACTACATGGCGGGAAAGGCAGCCCTGATCGCCATGAGCAAGTACGCGGGTTTGGAGTACGTAAAGGACAACGTCCTGGTGAACTGCGTTGCGCCGGGATCCATCATCTTCCCGGGCGGAAGCTGGGACCGTTACACCCAGCAGAACCCGTCCGAGGTGGTCAACGAGTTCATCAAGTGGAACCTGCCGGCTGGAAGGTTCGGATGGCCCGAGCCCGTGGGTGACCTGGTGGCTTTCCTGGCTTCAGAGCGGGCCAGCCTAATCAGCGGGGCCTGCATCAACATCGACGGCGGCCAGAGCAAGTCCCTCTTCTAGGGAAGTTCGGCGGTTACAGGTTGTAGAACCGGACCGGGTTGTCCCACAGAATCTTGGACTTGAACCCCTCGTTTACGTCGTCCGACTCTATGAGGCCCTTCAACGTGTCGGGGAAGTACTCGATGACGTCGGGGTGGGGGTAGTCCGAGGCCCACATCAGGTTCTCTTCTCCCACCAATCGCTGCAACATGGGGATGGTCTCCTCGCCCGCTTCGCAGGAGATGTAGCACTGGCCCCGTCGGAAGTACTCCGACGGCTTTTCTTTGCCCTGGTAGCCCTGTCCGAAGTACTCGCTGTCCACCTGCTTGTCCAGCCGGTCCAGCCAGTAGGGAAGCCAGCCGCAGCCCGACTCCAGGAAGGCTGCATGCAGCTTGGGGAAGCGGTCGAACACCCCTTCCGAAGTCATGGATGCCATGGCTCCCATCTGCTCCATGGGGTGGCAGGTAGCGTGACGGGTGAAGGAGTTGTCCACTCGCCCCCTGGCGTAGTAGGGCAGCTTCTCCTGCTGACCCTCGTGGAAGCACACAGCGACGCCGGTCTCTTCGCAGATGGCGAACAGGGGGTCGTAGTACGGGTCGGACACCCGGCGGCCGCGGAGGGGATTGGGGCGCCAGAAGATTCCCCGCATGCCCAGCTCGGTGGCGGCCCGGCGGAGCTCCTGCTCGGCCAGCTCAATGTCCTGCAATGGGAGGAGGCACACGCCCTTCAAGCGATCTGGGTCGATGGAACAGTAGTCGTACAGCCAGTTGTTGTAGGCCCGGCACATCCCGGCAGCCAGCTCCGGGTCCAGCGTGTCATCGAAGGTGGCATAGAGGCCGATGCTGGTGAACAGGAAGGCTACATCCACCCCTTCCACATCCATGTCGTGCAAGTAGGAGACGTTGTCGAACTTGCGGGAGATGGCGTACTTGAACTTGCCCCTCCAGAAGGGGTTGTTCAGCATGCCGAGGGGGTTGATCTCCATGGGGCCGCCCCCCACCTTGCCCGAGCCCAAGCGCTGTCCCCCCATGAGGGTGCCGAAGGAGAACCAACCCTCGGACTTTACGCCGTAGTGCTTGTAGGGCGCTTCCAGGTAGTCGTCCCACAGGGTTGCCGGCTCCATCACATGCCGGTCACAGTCCATTACCTTGATGTTTCCCCTCATGATGACCTCCTGGATTAGGATAGATGACCATGCAGGTAGCCCAATGCAGGGCCTGCTTATGTGACGAAATAGTAGCTACCCGGGCAGCTTTCTGTCAAGCTGGAGGGTGCCGGCGATGGTCTGGTTTGTCTTGACTACAACTTGGGCCGATACTACCATACGGGGGTTGAGAGGCGCGGGTCGAAGGTAGGGTGTGAGCAGCTAGGAGGCACAATGAAGGGCCAGTTTCATGTTATCGATACCAACCGTCATGTGATGGAACCATCCGATCTGTGGGACACATGGCTGGAACAGGGGTACAAGGGCCAGGTGACTGTGGGAGACGATGGCACCTCCATAGTCGTCAAGGGGAGGTCTGTGTCTGACCCCCGCCCCAGCTACCTGGACGTGCCATCCTACAGGCGGGTCTTTCAGGATGCCCTGAATTCAGGCTTCGATGCATCGTCCCACCTGAAGGACATGGACAAAGAGGGTGTGGACGTGGGTGTGCTCCTACCTACGCGTGGCATGTACGTAATCTGGGCGGACCATATCGACACCGACCTGTCGGCCGCCCTGTGCAGGGCTTACAACAACTGGCTTCACAGCTACTGTGCCGCCGATCCCAGGCGGCTAAAGGGTGTGGCCCTGGTACCACTGCAGGGCACCGAGGAAGCCAAGGCAGAGCTGCGCCGCGCGGTGCAGGAACTGGGGTTTGTGGCGGTCTATATGCGCCCCAACCCCCTGCTAAAGCGCAAACTCCACGACCCAGCCTACGATTCGCTGTATGCCGAGGCGGAGAGCTTGGGTGTACCCATTCTGCTCCACGAAGGATGGGGAAGTGTTCTTCACCAGTTGGGGGAGGACCGGCAGGACACTATATTTGGCCTGGAGGGAGTCCTGGACCCCTTCGAGATGATGCTGGCCCTGATGTCCTTCATGGGCCACAATGTACTGGAACGGTTCCCCGACCTGAAAGTGGGCTACCTGGGGTCGGGAGCCGGGTGGATTCCCTACTGGCTGGACCGGGTGGATGAGCACTGGGGAGGACCCTTCGGGGCCGAGGCTAGCAGCACCGAGGCGCCGAGCATACTCTTCAAGCGCCAGGGATTCGCCTGCGTGGAACCAGGGGAACGGACCACGCCTGAGGTGGTGGACGAAGTGGGCAACCACTGCCTGGTGTGGGGCAGCCAGTACCCCCATCCTGAGCTCACGGACTTCCCCAACGAGTTGGACTCTTTTGTGGCGGACCCTCTACTCACCGATGAGACAAAGACCCGGATCCTGTGGGACAACGCGGCATCTCTTTTCCGAATCTCATAGAGCCGGCCTTTCATAGACCACCCTGCCATCCACGATGGTCATGTCCGTATGCACCTCCCTTAGCCTCTCTGGGGCAACGGCCAGGATGTCTTCGGACAGAACCGTAAGGTCTGCCAGCTTTCCCACCTCCAGGGAGCCTTTGATGTCTTCTTCGAAGGTTGTGTAGGCGCCGTTATAGGTGTGTATCCGGACAGCTTCCTTTACGCTTATGGCCTCGTCGGGGGCCAGCGCCACGCCGTCTGACAAGGGCTCCAGCACCCGCGTGACCAGAAAGTGGATGCTTACCATGGGGTTCATGTTGCTGACCGGCCAGTCGGAGCCCCCTGAGACTATGATTCCGTGATCCAGGGCTGTCTTGATGGGGAAGGCGTAACGGCACCTCTCCCCCCAGGGCTCCAGGGTTCCCCAACGTCCCAGCCCAGCTATCAACGAAGCCTGGGTATTCCAAACGATGCCCAGTCCGGCGATGCGTTCGGGAAGAGCGTCGTTCCACAGGTAGGCGTGCTCCAGGCGATGCCTCAGCTGACGGTCGGGGAGCTCTTTCTGGGCCGTTTCGATAGCATCCACCGCCCGGGTCACACCTTCATCTCCGTGGCACACGGACGAGATCTGCCAGTTCCCCCTGTGGGCTGCGGAGCAAAAGGAGGCAGCCACCTCGGGGGTCACCCGGTAGCTGCCCCGGTAGTTGCCTCCGGGATCGTTGGAGTAGGGTTGGAACAGGGCTGCTGTCTGACCGAAGACCCCTCCGTCCACGCCGTAGGTGAGGGAGCCTAAACGGACCCACTCATCGCCGAATCCTGTGCAAAGCCCGGCCTGCAGCATCCTGGTGCCTGCGCCCTCCGGGTTCAAGTCGGAGCCTTCCAGTGGGTAGGGGCCGAGGTTCACCCGCAGGGTCAGCTCCCCGGCTTCACGCAGCCTCCACCACGCCTGGGTTTCCTGCGCCGACCGGATCGCCGCTTCACAGGCGCTGGTGATGCCGTTGGCAGCCATCCTGCCGCACATCCAGAGGTAGTCCTCCAGGATGCTCTCATCGGTTGGCCGAGGCAAGTTGGGCCTCACAAAAACGGCGCGGGTGTTGTCGAACATGGGCCCCAGGGGCGCCCCCCGGTCATCCCGGTGCATCGGACCACCGGGCGGGTCTGGGGTGTCGTCGTTTACACCAATGGCCCTTAGGCCCACGGTGTTGAAGGTCCATCCCATGCCTTCCCTGTGCACGATCCCCACGGGGTTGTTGGGGGACGCTGGGTCCAGGTCATGCCTCCAGGGATGGCGACCTTCCCGGAGGCGCTCGGGATGATATCCGTGGGCCCATATCCACTGTCCTGGTTCTGTGTTCCCGGCTCTTTCAGCTACCATGTCCCGCATATCAGCTACGGAGCTTACCGAGTCGGGGCTGAGGTCCAGCCATGTTCGGCGGTAGGAATTGGTCATATGGATGTGGTTCTCGACGAAGCCGGGGACTGCCGAACGCCTCTGCAGGTCTATGACCCTGGTCGCGGGCCCAATCCAGGGGTCCACATCCTGCCTGTTGCCTACTGCAACAATGGGGTTCCCCCTGACAGCCACACATTCCGCCACATCATCGGCTGGGTTTACCGTTAGAATGGTCCCACCTATGAGCGCAATGTCCGCCGGAGCCTGGGTTATCATGGCTGTACCTCCTCGGGTTTGTTGGGTCTTGAGAGGGATGATTCATTTTACATAGCAACGACGGGTTGGCAACGGCAGATGTCCATAAGAACCAGGTGCAGAATCCCGTGAGTTTTCGCCTTGACACCAACCCCGCCCTCCAATAACTTATCCCTAGTCCGACATGTTTACCCACCTCCATGTTCACACCGAATACAGCCTGCTGGATGGAGTTTCCCGCATTCCCAAACTGGTAGCCCGAGCCAAAGAGCTGGGCATGGAATCCCTCGCCATCACCGACCACGGGTCCCTTTATGGGGTGGTGGAGTTCTACACCCAGTGCCAGGCGGCGGGCATTAAACCCATAATCGGGTGCGAGGTTTATGTTGCCCACAACAGCCGCCACGAAAAGGGGCCATCGGAGCGAAGCCCCTACCACCTGACTGTGCTGGCGAAGGACAACCAGGGCTACCAGAACCTGATGCGTCTGGTCACCTATGCCCACCTGGAGGGGCAGTACTACCGGCCCCGAATCGACCGGGAGCTTCTGGAACAGTACCACGAGGGGTTGATCATCCTCTCGGGCTGTCCCACCGCAGAGGTCCCCAGAGCCATCACCGAGGGGCGTCTGGATGATGCCCGGGAGTCTGCCCTGTGGTACAGCAACCTCCTGGGAGAAGGGTGTTACTACCTGGAGCTCCAGGAGCACGCCTACGTGGATGAGCTGCCCGTCATCAACGAGGCCCTGGTCCAGCTGGCTGAAGAGCTTGGCCTGCCCTTGGTTGCCACCAATGACTGCCACTACGTTGACCAGGAGGATGCGAGCATTCAGGACGTCCTGATCTGCATCCATACCAACACCACCGTCCACGACGAAAAACGCCTGAAGATGGAAGACGACTCCTACTACCTGAAGAGCGTCGAAGAGATGGAGTCCATCTTCGAAAGGCACCCTGAAGCCCTGGCTAACACCCAGCGCATTGCCGATATGTGCAAGGTGACGCTGGATACCAGCGAGCTCCATCTGCCCAACTTCCCTGTCCCCGAAGGGATGACACCGGAGGAGTACCTGGGGCAGCTCTGCTGGGACGGATTTCGCAGGATCTACCCGGAACCCTCCGAGGAAGCGGAGGCGCGCCTTGCCTATGAGCTGGATGTAATCCGCCAGACCCAGTTCGCCAACTACTTCCTGGTAGTGTGGGACATCACCTCCTTTGCCCATCGCAACAACATCCTATTTGGTGTGCGGGGAAGCGCCGCTGCGAGCTTGGCGCTGTACTGCCTGGGCGTTACCGAGGTGGACCCCCTGGCCTACCGGCTGGTCTTCGAGCGTTTCCTGAACGTGGAGCGCAAGGAGATGCCCGACATAGACATGGACTTCCAGGATGATCGACGGGATGAAGTCCTTTCCTATGTCACCCAGCGGTACGGCCGGGACAGGGTAGCCCAGATTATCACCTTCGGGACCCTGGGCGCCAAGGCATCCTTGCGGGATGTGGGCCGGGCCCTGGGCATGGGATACTCCGATGTGGACAGGGTTGCCCGGCTGGTGCCCTTCAAGAGCCGCACCCTGGACGATGCCTTGGAGATGAGCACGGAGCTGAAGGACATCTACCGCAACGATTCAGAAGTGCAGAAGCTGGTTGATACAGCCAAGCGGCTGGAAGGCACCGTTCATCACGTTAGCACCCACGCCGCCGGCGTCGTAATCTCCAGCGACCCCCTGACCGAGTACATCCCCCTGCAGAAGCCCGTTCGGGGCGATGAGTCCAGCGGGATACTCATGACCCAGTACGCCATGGACCCCGTAGCCAAGCTGGGTTTGCTGAAGATGGACTTCCTGGGTCTGACCAGCCTTACCATCCTGGACCGGGCGGCCAAGATAGTGGCCGAAACCCGGGGCGCCGACATAGACCTTCACCAGCTGCCCTTGGATGACCAGAAGACCTTCGACCTGCTGTCCTCGGGCAAGACCACCGATGTCTTCCAGTTGGAAAGCGCCGGTATGCAGCGCCACATCCAGGGGCTGAAGCCATCCTCTCTCGGCGATATAGCAGCTATGATCGCCCTGTACCGGCCCGGTCCCATGGAGCACATCGAAACTTTCATAGAAGCCAAGCACGGCCGCGCCCCCATCAAGTATCCCCATCCCAGCTTGGAGGACCTGCTCCAGGAGACCCATGGAGTAATCGTTTACCAGGACCAGGTGCTGCTGATCCTACAGGCCTTTGCGGGTTACTCCCTGGGCGGCGCCGACATTGTCAGAAAGGCTATGGGTAAGAAGATCCCCGAGCTGATGGCCCAGGAAGCGGAGAGCTTCACCTCGGGAGCGATAGATATGGGCTTCTCCGAGGGGTTGGCCAAAGAGGTGTTCAGCCTCATCGAGCCCTTTGCCGGCTACGCCTTCAACAAGGCCCACAGCGTCAGCTACGCCCTCATCTCTTACTGGACAGCCTATTTCAAGGCCAACTACCCCCACGAGTACATGGCGTCGGTCTTGAACGCCCGCATGGACAACCCTGAAAGGACCGCTGGGGCCATCAGCGAATGCTTCCGCATGGGCATTCCGGTGCTGCTGCCCGACATCAACGAGAGCGACGTTCTCTTCACCATAACCCAGCGCCCCGAGGGGTCCAAAGCCCTGCGTTTTGGACTATCCGCCGTCAAGAACGTCGGCGATGGCGCGGTCCGGCCCATCATAGAAGAGCGGATGGAGAATGGCCCTTACAGGGACCTTGACGAATTTTGCAGCAGGGCGGACCTGAGGGGTGTGAACCGCCGGACCATGGAGAGCCTGATAAAGGTCGGCGCACTGGACCATTTCGGAAACAGGCCCGCTTTGCTGAAGGCAGTGGAGCAGATCCTGGCCTTCTCCCATAGTGAAGCCAGCCGACGCCAATCGGGACAGTCCAGCATGTTCGATATGGACCTGGGCGAGGTAGCCCCCGGTCCGGGAATCCGGCTCAACGGCGAGGAAGCCTCTGCCTCCGAAAAGGTGTCGTGGGAGAAAGAGCTGCTGGGAGTGCCCCTGTCCGAAAACTCTCTTTCGGCAGTGGCCCAGGTGAGTCCCGGAAGGGCAATGACATCCCGGGACCAGCTGGACAGCGAAATGGAAAACCAGAGGGTGACCGTCATAGGGCAGGTCTCGTCTGCTTCCCTGCGGCACACCAAGGACCAGAAACCATACATGGTGACCACCCTGGAGATGCTGTACGGGAGCATCGATGTGCTGTCCTGGTCGGACACCTTGGAACGCACACAGGGCATCTGGCAGGAAGGCAATCTGCTGGAGGTCACAGGCAAACTAAAGGCGCGGGGGGATGAAGTTTCAGTGTATTGCGAACAGGCCAAGGTTTACGACGGAAGCAATGGTGGGACCAACGGGAACACTAACGGGAAGGGACATCTGGCTGCCGAGGACCACCTGACGATCTCGGAGAACGAAACGACCCATTACGCCCCAGGCCCCGAGGCCTCGTCCCAGCCCGAGAAGCCCAGGATAGTCCTGGTCAAGATGGTGGAATCAGAGGAATCCGAAGAAGATGCCCATCTTCTTCGGGAAGCCATGGGGGTGCTGCTGGAGTACTCGGGGGATGACAAAGTGCACATTGACATAATATCCAAGGGCAAAAGGGTGCGTCTTGATCTCCCTAATGTGACTACCGCGTACTGTGCTAAGCTGGAAGAGCGGCTGGAAGAGTTGCTCGGTGCAGGTTCGGTGCAATCCCACCTGTACGAGCCTGAGACCGCCGCCGCAGAATAGACAGATTCACCGGACATTTACCGGGAGCTTGGAATGCAGCGCCGAAGAATAGTCGTCGTCGAGGACGAAGACAACCTTCTGGAAGCCCTGAAGTACAACCTGACCAAAGAAGGCTACGACGTGTCGGCGGCCGGAAATGGCAGGGAGGGGCTGGCCTTGGCGACGGAGGTCTGGGCGGACCTGGTTATTCTCGACATCATGCTCCCCGAGATGGACGGCCTGGATGTTTGCAGGCACATCCGCGGTGATAGCGATGTGCCCATACTTATGCTCACCGCAAAGGGCGAAGAGGTCGATAAGGTGGTGGGCTTGGAGCTGGGCGCCGATGACTATATGGTCAAGCCCTTCGGTATGCGGGAGCTCCTTGCCCGGGTGAGAGCCCTGCTAAGGCGTCCTCGCCACGACACCGACGACTCCAACGCAAAGGTGCTGGTCTCAGGAGACCTGGAGCTGGACCCTTCCAGCCACACGGTCAAGCTGAACCATGTCAACCTTGACCTGAAGCCACGAGAGTTCGATCTCCTCGCACTCCTGATGGCCAGGAAGGGCAAAGTGTACACCCGTCACGAGATCCTCGACCGGCTGTGGGGGCAGGACTACATCGGCGATACGCGGACGGTGGATGTTCATGTGCGCTGGCTGCGGGAGAAAGTCGAACCCGACCCCGGAAACCCTGAAAGGATCGTGACCATCCGCGGAGTCGGCTATCGATTCCAGGGATGAGGCTTCCCAGGTCCTTAAGGTGGCGTCTCTTCTTCGTTCTTACTGCGCTGGTCTTTGTCTGCGTGGCGATAGCCGGCAGCTTTATGGCCTTGCTGGCTTTTCCCTCCCAGGCAGGCGGCGCTCCGCCCGCTCTTATTATCACCCTTTCCAGCCTGGGGGCAGCCACGCTGACTGGCGCGATGGCTTATCTGTTGGGTAAAGGCATCTCCGCCTCGATCCTGCAGGTGACCGATGGAGCCCGCCGCCTGGCCCAGGGCGACCTTGGGCATCGGTTGCCTGCGTCCCAGGAAAGCGAGACTAGGGAGTTGGCCGCAACCTTGAACACCATGGCCAATGCCCTAAGGGGAAACCTTCAAGAGCTGGCGGCCGAGCGAAACAAGCTGTCGGCCATACTGGAGAGCATGGCCGACGGTGTGGTCATGATCGACCAGGAAGGCCGAATCGTACACATCAACCAGGTTGCCGGTGATCTGTTGAACATGGATATTTCAAGGGTGCTGGAGAGGCGCTTCATCGAGGTTGCCCGCAACGTCGATATGCACCAGCTTGTTGCAAGGTCAACGGAATACGGTGAATCCCAGTATGAAGAGATCCAGTTGTCCGCGGGACGATATGTCAGCGTTATAGCCATACCCTTGGGAGAAGGATCCTCTTCGACGGGGGTGATTCTCTCTCTGCACGATCTGACCCGCCTGCGCCAGGTGGATGTCACTCGCCGGGAGTTCGTGAGCAACGTATCCCACGAGTTCCGAAGTCCCCTGGCTTCCATCAAGGCGGCGGTAGAGACCCTGGAGGATGGCGCCCTGGATGAGCCGGGAGTTGCCAGGGACTTCGTTGGACGCATCCACAAGGACACCAACCGGCTCATTGGCTTGGCAGACAACCTTCTGGAGTTGTCCAAGCTGGAGAGCGGACAGCTATCCTGGGAACTTCATCCTGTAACGCTGTCCCCCTTTCTCGAGGAGGTCCGCGACAGCTTTAGCGCCCATGCGCAGGCAAAGGATATCTCGATAATGGTCGAGGTCCATGACGTCCTGCCTCAGGTGATGGCCCACGAGGAGTACCTGCGACAAGTGCTGACCAACCTGCTGGATAACGCTGTCAAGTTCACCCCCAATGGTGGAGAGATCAGGGTGCGCGCTGGTGTCCGCGACTCCTTGGTGGAGGTTGAGGTCTGCAATACGGGTCCCGGCATACCAAGGGAGCACCTTCCCCACCTATTCGAGCGGTTCTACAAAGTGGACAGGTCCCGGCACGATGGCGGCGTCGGCTTGGGTCTGGCCATCGTTATGCACATGGTGCATCACCAGGGCGGCGAAGTTGGCGTGGAAAGCGAAGAAGGGCAGGGAGCGTCCTTCAGCTTCACCATCCCTCGCGCCGGCTAGCTGACCCGTCGCAGCCTTCATCTCCTGCAATCCCTCCTCCTCTTAATCGTCACCCCCGCGAAGGCGAGAGTCTACCTACTCCACTTCCCTGTCGCAATCCAGCGTAATTTCCCGCTATCGGAGAACCTTGCGCGACTCCCCGGACAGGATACAGCCATTCGTTAAATCAGCCTTAACAGTCGGATAAAGTGGGATTAAAGAAGGGCTTCCACAATGACACCGTGATGGCTAATTCTCTAGTCCTTACGAAGTGGAGGTAGAAGTGACCCTGACTATACCCAAGCTGCCCACCAACTCGCGAACTTCTCCCATTAAAGCCGTACTTTTCGACAAGGATGGCACCCTCATCGACTACTTGCCCAGGTGGGTTCCCTATGCTAAGCAAGCATTCCTTGACATCAGCGAACGTTTCGGCTTCCTGCTATCTGATTTGGAGGAACCCCTGGGTATTTCGCCGGATGGGAGGTTGTTGCCCGACAGCGTGTTGGCCTGCTGCGCTCCTCCTGACATGGTGCAGATGTTCCAGGACATCCTGTTGCAGAAGGGCTTCGCACCCGGACGGGCAGAGGAAGCCTGCCGGCAGCTGGGACATTCCATGGTAGACGGACCCGAAGGCCCCTTCGAGTGCTTCGCTGACCTGCCCCGGCTCTTCGATCAGATTCACGGAGTGGGGCTGCTGGTGGGAGTCGTGACCAACGATTACCTGTTTGCTGCTCAGAGGCACTTCAACGACTTGGGAGTCCTCACCCGCCTGGACTACCTGTGTGGGATCGAAAAAGGGGTTCTCCCCAAGCCTGACCCATACGGCATCCTGAGATTCTGCAACCGCTTCTCGCTGGCCCCTAGTGAGGTGGCCTTCGTAGGCGATACCCTGGTTGACATGGAGGCTGGTGTCAGGGCTGGGGTCGGCCTGCGAATCGGGGTGCTGACGGGCGCCGGGGATATGAACACCCTGTACTCGAAGGCGGACCTCATCCTGCCCTCGGTGGGAGACATTCCGTCGGTGCTCGACTGGCTGGAGCTCAAGCAGTCCCGGTCTCTTGCCCGGGAGGAGACTCATCTCGACGGAGACTCTGAGACGCCGGTCTCCGAAAGAAAGGCTAAATCCAAGCCCAACGGCGGCTACGCCTCCCGGGAAAAGTTCCTGGAGTACCAGCGTCAGTACTACCGCAAGGTGCTGAAGCATAGGAGGCTGGCCCGCCGTGAGCTTCAGGCTGAAAGATAGCAGCGTAGCGTTAACAGTGCGTTAACACGCTGTTCACCTTGGATTAAAAACCGGCGCACATGTATGGAATACCCTCTAAACCGCACCAGGAAAAAACAAAGGAGAAGGGATGTTCAACAGAGCTAGAGGACTAAGGAAGGTAACCATCCTGGGGGTCATGGCAGTATCATTACTGGCGTTGCTTCTGGCGGCATGCGGTGGCGGAGACGATCCCACCGCGACTCCCAGTCCCGCAAACACACCCACAACGGCGGCGCCATCTATGCCTGATCCTACGGACGACAAGATGGATGCTCCTGCCACAGAGACGCCTACAGAAGCTCCAGCCGATCTAACGGGTTCGATAGCGATTGCTGGTTCGAGCACGGTTTTCCCCATCAGTGAGGCTATGGGGGAGGAGTTTGGCAAGGCCAACTCAGGAGTGAGGGTGAATGTAGCTTCGACGGGGACAGGTGCTGGGTTCCGGGCTATATGTGCCGGAGAGACTCAGGTATCTGATGCATCCCGGCCGGTCAAGCAGTCGGAGCTGGACACATGTGCTGAAGAAGATATAGAGCTGATCGAGGTGCCGGTGGCCTTTGATGCCTTGTCGGTGGTGGTGAACCCTGACAACGACTGGGCCAGATGTCTCTCGGTTGAGGAGCTGGCGGGCATATTTGGTCCCGAAGCTCAGG
>JAGWBF010000018.1 GCA_021296025.1 Dehalococcoidia bacterium
CCCAGATGTCTCTGTAACCGGGGAAGTAGGGAGGCTCGAAGAAGAAGCTGTGGTGGATGTAGGGGAGGTCCAAGTCGTTGACCACATCCCATATGGGGTAAAGGCTGGGATCGTCAATGGGAAGACCCTCCCTAAGATGCACCCATACCGCCACCGCCCAGGGCGAGTTGCTCCACTTCTTGATCTCGGAGATGGCCCACTCCGGATCGGCGCCGGGTACCTGGATTGCGCTCTTGAGCCGGGTGGGGTCGGGAGAGGTGTACTCCTGCATGTAGTTATGGTAGGCGGCGTACATACCCTCGGCCAGGCTGACATCTTCGATGCCCGTGACCGTCGTTGCCCAGGTGCCGGGGATGATGTAGTCGATGTCCCGGCCTTCCAGGTCCATGTCATGCAGGCGCCCTACGGAGTTCTCCTCCTGGACGGCGGGCTGGGTCGGGTGGCGGTGGGTGTTGCCGGCCCGGCCTTCCAAAGCTGAGCGCCCACCGGCCTTGGGCTTGTCGTCTTCCTCCGAGGGAGCCGTCCCCGGAAACCGGTCGAATGGAATAGCGCCGAAGCTTATGCCCGATGATGTGACGCCGCTGATCTCCCGGACCCTCAAGTAGGGCTTGAACTCGGGCTGCCGGGGCCGGAAGCTGGGCTCCATGTACTTTTCCAGCACCTCATGGGCAGGGTTTACATGGGTATCCATGTCGATGATCTTGTAGCCGTCTCGCACGTGTTGCCTCCCTGAAATCTACTTATGAGCGCTGCAGGCGGTGCGCCATGGGAAAAGCCCGTCCGTCATGCCTGCCGGTCTTGCCGCCAATTTTATGGTCGCAGGGTTGGGCTGTCAAGGAAAAGAGAAAGGGGCCGCCATATGGCGTCCCCTTTCCAGGTATCTCACCTTGTTCTGCGACTAGCTCAGGCGGAGGAAGTCCGCCGCGTTATCGTACATGTGGTTCTGAAGCGCCCGCTTTCCGTTCTTGGGCTGGGCCCAGATGTGCCGGTCTCTGGGAACCATGCCTGCCCGTGAGGATAGTCGGACTGGTGCATCAGGCAGTCCTCGCCCAGGATGTCCACGCAGGCCTTGGTCATTGCAGCGCCTTCGAAGGGCTCGGCAGCGCAGCGGAAGCGTCCCATCTGAGCGTACTCGATGGGCGTGTACTTCAGGTCCGGGGTCACGCCGCTGACGTAGCTCTTGTTGAAGCCCAGGCGGATAAGCCAGTTGGGAAGCCAGCCATGTCCCACTTCCGACACTGCGCAGCGCATGTTGGGGTAGCGGTCGAATATGCCGGACAGGATCAGGTAGGCCGACAGCCGGGCAGCTCCCCAAGGGTGGGCAGCCGTGCGGGCTACGACGGTGTTGCCCCAGATATCTCTGTAGCCGGGGAAGTAGGGGGGCTCCATGAAGAAGCTGTGGTGCACCAAGGGCAGGTTCAGGTCGTTCATGGTTGCCCAGACTGGCTCCAGGTTGGGATGGTCCACCGGGATGCCCTCGGGGAGGTGCACCCAGACGGCGCCGACCCACTTGTCGTTGGCAAACTCCTTGATCTCGGAGATGGTCCACTCCGGATCGCTTGCGATCACCTGTAGGCAGCTGATCAGCCTGTCAGGAGCTTCCGCAGTGTAGGCCCGCATATAGTGGTGGTACCCACGATAGAGACCCTCGGCGAGGGTAACGTCGGGGCAGCCGGTCATGGTTGCAGGCCAGGTGCCGGGGAAGATGAAGTCGATGTCACGGCCCTCCAGGTCCATGTCTTCGATGCGGCCCTTCGCGTCTTCGTGCTCTACATCGGGATGGGCCTGGGTCCGGTGCATTCCGACCACCCGACCATCAAGGGCTCCCCTTCCACCAGGGGTAGCCTTCTCATCACCCTCTTTGGGGGAGGTCCCTGGGAAGCGGTCGTAGGGGATGGCGCCCACGGTAATGCCCGTGCGGGTAACGCCGTCGGCGGTCGTCCGTGCCCTATGGTAGGGCTTCAACTCATCCATTCGAGGCCGGAAGCTGGGCTCAACATACTTGGCCAGCACTTCCATGGACGGCTGAACATGGGTATCCATGTCTATAACTTTGTATCCGTCTCTCAAGCAACACCTCCTCGGCTGTTTTGAAACGATGAACCCTTCGCAATTCAGGCTGAATCCTGGGTCCACTTGCCGCCAATTCTAGGAGGACGGGGTAGGGTTGTCAATCCCTGCCAGATTGACCGGCTCTGGATCAGCGGAGATAATTGACCGGCTGCGGGCCAGTGTTTTTCAGAGCCCGCCACGATAATCTAACCGTCCCCAAAGGAGCTGAGATGTTCGCACCTTTCTCCACCTTAGCCACGCGCATCAAGGAAGGATTAGCCGTAAAGGTCGCTCATGCCGCGACCCAGCCGCCCAACTCGAGTGCGGAGACGCTGTCCTTCTTCTGGGTCGATGTGTTTGCCCTCAGGCCCAGGGAGGGTAACCAGCTGGCGGTGTTTCTGGACGGAAATGGGCTGGACACAGACACCATGCAGGCCATTGCCCGGGAGATGGCCATTTCAGAAACGACCTTCCTACAGACACCCGAGCACGGCGGGAACGCCAAGGTGCGCATCTTCACGACGACGCGGGAGCTGCCCTTCGCCGGCCACCCCACCCTCGGCACAGCCTACGTGGTCGCCGAAACCCAGGGCTTGAACGACAAGGTGGTGTTGGAAATGGGCGTTGGGGACATTCCGGTTGCCCTGGACCGGAGCGACGGGGGCTTAAAACTGGAGATGACCCAAAGAGACCCGGAGTTCGGACCGATTGTCACCGACCGGGCCACCGTGGCCCGGGCCATCGGGCGAACCGAGGAGGATCTGGAACCGGACCTGCCCGTGCAGGTTGTTAACACAGGTCTGCCCTTCGTTATCGTTCCCCTGAAGTCCCTGGACGTCATCAAGAACACAAGGCTGCAACCACAGGTAAAGGAAGAAATCCCCGAAATCGCCGACCTTGGCCTGTACATGTTCTGCCAGGAGACGGTCAACGCCGATGCTACCATCCACGCCCGGCCAGCTTCTGCCGGGCGGGAAGACCCAGCCACGGGCAGCGCCGCCGGGTGTCTTGTCTCCTACATCGTGGAACATGGGGTGGCCCAGCCGGGCAGCGATGTGGTAATCGAGCAGGGGGTCTGGGTGTTGAGGAACGGTCGGCTGTTCACCAGGGCGGACAAGGTGGATGGAAGGGTCCAGAACGTTCGTGTGGGCGGGCAGGTGTTTGTGGCGCTGAAGGGTGAGCTGGCGCTCTAGCCCCAGACCGCTCGCGCTGTCTCAGCCACCAATTCCAGCTTGCGTCGCTGGTCGTCCCAGGTCAGCAGATTGCCATCCCTCTCGGAAGCGAACCCGCACTGGGGGCTGATGGCGAGGTCCTCCAGGGGAATGTACTTGGCTGCTTCCTCGATCCGCCTGAGAAGCGTATCCCGGTCCTCAAGGTCCCCCGTCTTGGTGGTAACCAGTCCCAGCACCACCAGCTTGCCCCTAGGAATGAAGCGCAGTGGCTCGAACCCTCCCGCCCTTTCGGTATCGTATTCCAGCAGAAACCGGTCCGGGTTCAGGGTGGAGAACAGCACCTCGGCGACAGGGTCGTACCCGCCGTCGCTGCGCCACCGGCTGCGACTGTTGCCTCGACAGATGTGCACAGCCCCGATCACACCCCTCCCTTGGGTAGCCCCCAAGCAATCGTTGTCAGCAGCCATAGCCCGTTCCATAGCTTCGTCGGGGTCGATACCCCTGCTGCGCATCTCTTCTCGCTGCTGGAGGTCGCAGTACCGGGTGTAGTGGGGAGCATCCAGCTGAATGTAGGTCACCCCGTCGCCTACAGTCGCAGCAATCTCAGCTTTCAGCACTCTGGTCAGGTCCCACGTCAGGTCGTCAGGGGTGGGATAGAACCGGTCGGTCACGCCGACCCTGAACGCCCCCTGGGCGATGAAGGTGGGGCTGGGCATGGTGACCTTGAAGGGTTTTGTGGCGTGTTCCCTGAGGAATGATGTTTCGTGGGCTGTCAGCCGCCTCTTGGGGGTAAGGTGACCATTAACGACCCGCACCCTGGTAGGGGTGGAGGTTTCGCCAGGACCGAACCATCTCATGGGCGCCGATTCCTCGGGCGGGGCGAAGCCGTCCACCGCCTCGGCCAGCTCGGACATAAAGGCTTCCCGGCGGTACTCCCCGTCGGTTACCACATCCATCCCCGCCTGATCCTGCATCTCAAGGGCTTGGAGTACTGCCTCGTCCTCTACGAGGCGCAGATCATCCCGGGAAACGGAACCTTGATTATAGGAGGTCCGTGCCTCTAGAAGCCGGACCGGGCGCAGCAGGCTCCCGACCTGATCGGAACGGATGTCCCCGAAATCAGGCAACCTTCAAGGGTTCGCCGAAGCTCTCCACCTTGGCGTGCTCGAAGCCGTTGTACTCCATCTGGGCACGGATCTCCTCCATGACCTCAGGGCCGGCGATCTTGTGCACCAGGTACAGGCCCATGTCCAGAGAGGAGCTGACGCCGCCGGCGGTGATCACCTCACCGTCTTCGACGACCCGCTGCTTAAGCACCTCTACGACAAAAGGCTCCAGGGCCTTGAAGGCGTTACGGTTGGTGGTGGCGCGCTTCCCCTCCAGGTATCCAGCCTCAGCCAGCACCAGAGCGCCTCCGCAGACGGACATCTTGTAGGGAGCATCCTTGCCCGTCAGTATCCACTCCTTGAACTCGGGGCTGTTTCGCACTTCCCGTCCCCCGGGACCGCCAGGGACGATGAAGAAGTCGTAGTCGGCAAGGTTGGGCTTAACCTTGGTGGCCTTGATGACCAGGTCCCCGGTTTGGTCCGTGACCTCGGGGCCGATGGCGCAAATGTCCCACTGGATGTCGTCGCGGAACCCCATGGTCTTCAACCGGGTGATGGGGTCATACACCCCCAGGAAATCGAGGGTGGTCATTCCATCATAGATTATGAAAGCGATCTTCATGTCGGCCTCCCTTTACCGGTTGACGCCCGAATATGGGTTATCCCTATTCTTCTCGGTGAAATCGGCGATGGCCTTAACGCCCCGCTGCCGGAAGTCCATCAAGAAGTCCCATCCCGCCGAGTACATGGCGAAGAGGTGGGAGTAGGGGTAGCGCACCTCGCACAGGCCTATGTCGGCGGCCTCCTCGTAGCTGAGGAAGTAGGCCGGGCATGTGCAGGGGGCATCTATTTCCTTGACCATCTGGCGGATCTGCTCCACATCCCTGGGCGGATAGCCGATGTATATCACGTCGGCCCCCGCATCCCGGTAGGCCTTCATGGCATCCACGGCCTCTGGAATGGGTATGTTTGAGTCAAGGGCATAGCAGCGAGCCCGCACAACGAAGTCGGGGTCGAGGGCGTTTCGGACTTCGACAATGGCCTTGATCTTGTCCACCATGTTCTCTTTGGGCAGGATTCCCAGGTCCACGACATGCTCCCGGACAAGGCCGCCGGAACCGGGCTTGGGACCCTGGTCCGCTCCCGTCGGCAGCACCCTGTCATCCAGGTCCATGCCGGCGATACCCAGCTTGATCAGCTCCTCAGCAGCCTTGGCTGCGTGGATTGCCCCCAAGGGGGCCAGGTGGTCGCAGTCCACCAGCACGGGGAGATCTACGGCTTCGTTGAAGAACTTGGCCACCCAGAGTCGGTCCGATAGCTCCAGGTATGAGCCGGGGACGCCCAGCAGGTAGGAAAGGGTGGCATCCCCCCCTATGAAGATGTACTCGAAGCCTGCCTGCTCCAGCTGCTTGGCAGCTGCCACGGAGGTTGCCGACATATGGACTGCCGGCTTCCCCTTGCGCATGAATATCTCTCGGGCCCTGGTGCTCTTTTTCTTGGCTGTAGTCACTAGCTTGCTCCCATCGTAAGTTCGTCTGGTCTCTAGGTGTTCACCGCTTCCGCCCCAGCCTCGGAGCAGACCTCATCCTGGTCGCCGATGCCTCCACCGCAGCCGACCCCGCCGATGATAACTCCATCGAGGGTAAGGGGATGTCCTCCCCCGCCCGGCTGCATCTTCAGCTTCTCGGCCATGCTGGACCAAAAGGCGACGTTGTTGCGCACACCATCCATCATCTCGTGGGTCGGCCTCCTGAAACCTGCCGCCATTATCGCCTTGCCGCGGGCGCTTTCGAAGGTGATGAAGCTGGAGGTGTCGCCTCGAACAAAATAGACCATGTTGCCGCTCTCATCCACCACAGCCACGCTCATGGTGATTCCCAGCTCAGCTGCCTTGTCCTGGGCGGCCTTGGCCACCCTTTCGGCAAGCTCCTGGCTCATGGCCCGTTGGGGCACCCTGGCACGTCTGTCCTGGACCATCGCTCTCCTCCTCATGAAGGGAAGATCATGCGCGTCCCGTCGCTGACTATGGGCTTCTGACGCAGGTGCCCATTGTATCGACCGCCCGTTGAGAGCGTCAAGGATTGGAAGGGATGGGGCCTACCAACCGATGGCGTAGTTGGCCCGGCGGGGGTCGGCGCCTCCGATGAGGATACCCCGCTCCCGATCGACGACAATGGCAGAGATAGCCCCGTTGTCGATGGTCCAATCATCGGTCCAGTTGACCTTGTGGCCCATTTCCTCCAAGCCATGGGCGGCTTCTTTGTCGATCCTGCCCTCCAGAACCGCCTCTCCTGGCTTATAAACATGGGGGTGGTAGGTGAGGGGGAAGCTATCCGACCGCACCCTGGGTTCTTCGGTAGCCTGCTGGGGATCGAGGCCGAACTCAGCCAGGTTCAGGAACATCTGCACCATGGCCTGAAGCTGCATGTCCTCACCGGGGGTGCCGAAGGGCATGTAGAGCTGGCCATCCTTGAAAATTATAGCGGCCTGGGGGGTGAGCCTCGGACGACGGCGAGGGCCAAGCCGAGCCGGGTGCTCAGGGTCAATCCAGCTTTGGCCTCCCCTAGCGCTGAGGGCTATGCCGGTTCCCTTCACCACAGGGCTCATATGAGGGCCATCGCTGGTGGCGGCTGAAAAAGCGTTGCCCCAGCGGTCCACCACGGCACAGTAGCTGGTGTCAATCTCCCGTCGGGCGTAATTGGGAACAGCAGACACCAGGGGTGCTTTGCTCCTGATGCCTCCCTGGTGGGGCCACGGATCCCCCGCCGGAGGCATCTCTGGCCAAGCTTTCTTCTGGTCCAGAGCGGCCCGGCGGTCTTCGGCGTAGGACTTGGACAGCAGACCGGCCATGGGGACATCCTCGAAGTCCGGATCGCCATAATATTCGTGGCGGTCCGAGAAGGAGAGTTTCATCGCCTCCAGGATGGTATGAAGGTACTGGGATGAGTTAAGCCCCATGGACGTCAGGTCGTAGCCTTCCAGGATGTGCATCATCTCAATGAAAGCTGGGCCCTGGCACCAGGGCCCACAGGAGTAGAGGGTGTAGTCCTTGTAGCTCCCCACCTGGGGTTCGTCCACGCCGACGTGGAACTCGGCCATATCCTCCAGGGTCAGTTTCCCGCCCATCGCCTGGCAGAAGCGAACCATGGTCTCCGCCAGTTCTCCCTTATAGAAAAGGTCCCTAGCAGCTTGGATGGCTCCCTCACGACCCTTGTGAGTATTAGCCCGTTCCTCATCGACCAACTTGCGGAAGGTGGACGCCAGGTCTTTCAGGCGCAGTATCTCCCCCGGATTGGGAGGCCTGCCCTGGGGCATATACACTTCTACGGTGCTGGGGAACTGGCCCATGAAATCCTGCTGCCTGTTGATCATCCTTGCCATGCGGACCGAGCAGGGGAATCCCCTGTCGGCAAGCTCGATGGCTGGTTCCGACACCTGCTCGAAGGTCATTGTGCCGAACTGCTGAAGGGCGGTCAGCCAAGCGTCGCAGGAACTGGGGGTAACGGTCCGGACGATGCCTGGGGGGATCGCCCCCTTATGCTCATTGTTGAACTCGTCCAAATCTGTCGATGCGGGCCACCGGCCGATGCCACTGATGGTCCTCACCTGGCCAGTATCGGCCCTATACACCATGATGGGAGCAACACCGCCGAAAGAAGTCTGCTCGCTGACCACAACGTTCAAAGTGATACCTGCCGCCACGCCGGCATCGATGGCATTGCCGCCCTGTTCCAGGATGCGGTAGCCGGCCATGGATGCCAGGTAGTGGCCCGTAGATACCATGTGCACGGTGCCCATGAAGGGGGCGCGGTAGGAAGGGATTCCGTTTGGCGGCATCTGATACCTCCTGCCTGACCTGAAAGTACGAAGCTGGATTTTACATTTAGCAAGGTGCTGTTTCAAGTGTGGGGACGGCTGGCTCCTCCCAGGGACGGGGGATTGCCATGCCCTTACTCTTGAATTACAATACTGCCGTTGTTCGTCGGCCCGGCCTGGAAGCCGGAGGCCGCTGAGCGAACGTCTCAGATTTCGAGTTTTACTTGAATACCCTATTCTCATGGAGGTGTAACGATGGCTGGCGAAATCGAGAAGAAACTGGAAGGAATGGGTCTATCCTTGCTTCCCCCCGGCCCTCCGGGTCCCTTTGGCGCCCGTGGAGTACGTGTGGGCAACCTCCTGTTCATGTCGGGGACGGGCCCCCGCGTGGCCGAAGGCCAGACACCCTGGAAAGGTAAGCTGGGAAGGGACCTGACTACCGAGCAGGGCTATGAAGCTGCCAAGGCAGTGGGTCTCAGCCTGCTGACCAACATCAAAGCCGAAATCGGGGACCTGGACAAGGTAAAGCGAGTTGTGAAGCTGCTGTCCATGATCAACTGCGACCCCGAATTTGGCGAGACTCCCAAGGTAGCCAACGGCTGCTCGGACCTGTTCATCAGCCTATGGGGCGAGAACGGCAAGCATGGCCGCTCAGCTGTCGGCATGGGCAGCCTGCCCAATGGCATCCCCGTAGAGATCGAAGGCATCTTCGAGGTGTCCGACTAGCCCAAGTTTCCAGACACCACCGAACCTGAGAAAAACCGGAAGCCAGCACCTTGGGAACATCTAGCTCCCGACCTGCTGGCTTTCGTGCTTTTGCTCCATGACCCAGTCTGAAAGCGATGATGAGGCTCCGGGCTTCACCACCCTGAAAGGAACACGTCATGTCCCCTTCGAATAGCAATGTGCGAAAGTTGTATGCCGGTATGCATGACGGCGTCTGCGCCCTGTTCCAATCCGGTGAGAAGAATGGCTGGAGCCAGGGCCCGGTTACACCGCTTCCTCACGCCGCATCCCGCTTTTCCTGGTCCAGGGCCAACCCCCGGCGGGCTTACCTGGCCGCCTACGAGTCCGGGGTCTATCGGACCGACGATGGCGGGAACACCTGGCGCAACCTGCTCTCATACCCCACGGACTATGCCCATAGCGTGCTGGCCGACCCCAGCGACGCCGACTCCATATACGTCGGCAGCGAACCTGCCGATGTGCTCAGGTCCCACGACGGGGGCGAGACATGGGAAACCTGCCCAGCCTTCCGGGCGGTACCCGAATCGGACCAGTGGTCCTTCCACTCGGAGACCCGGTACTCCCATGTCCGCGACCTCCGGGCGGCCCCCTACGACCCAGATCTTCTGTACGCGGGAATCGAGGTTGGAGGTGTCATTCGCTCGGTGGATGGGGGCAGCACCTGGGAGCAGTGCACGGGGCCAGATCCGGACATCCACTTCGTCAACCCATCGGCTTCCTGTCCAGGCAGGGTGTACCTCGCCACCGCTCGCGGGCCCTACAGGAGCGACGACGGCGGCAAGACCTGGGAGATCCTCGACAAGGGCTTGGAGCGCACCTATACCGTGCACATCTCGTCCGCCGACGACGACCCTGACCTGGTCCTGGTGACAGTTTCGAGGAACGCCGGTCGCTCCTTACCCCAGTTCTACCGCTCGGAAGATGGTGGTAAGAAGTGGGACCTCATCGAACAGGTCGGATCCAGCGACGATATGGTTGTAGCGATCGATTGGGACCCTGAGGAGCCATCCCGCGTATATGCAGGGACTGATTCCGGGAAGGTCTTCTACAGCGATGACCGGGGCCGCAATTGGGCTCAAGTAACCTTGGATCTGGGAACCCTGGCGGTGGGGGCGCTGGTCGTCGCTCCCGTTGGGTGACCCGCTATCTACCCTGGTTTCGTACCTGGTGAATCAACCCTAGTGTGACCAGGACGACATTGGCGACCAAAGCGGCGCCGAAGATGGTGGCCTGGATAGGCGGAGTAGTGACCCGAGCGCGGTAACCAGCCGGCAACTCCTTGCCTTCCTGCCATTCGAAGCCCCCCCAAGCCCCCAGGAATCCCAAGGCGATGACCGGAATGGCAGAGATCAGAATAGTTGCCCAGAATCGACTCGTTAGCTGCCTAATCCCATTGCCAGCCCAGTCTTCACGCAGGGGTTTGAAAATGGAGAGGGAAGGCCTGTTTCCCCAAGCCCTGCTCAGCAGCCCCGACACATATTCGGGAGCCTTAAGAAGCATTACCGCCAAGTCTCGGCGGATTATGAGCCAGGCAAGATAGGTGCCAATGGAGGCTCCGGCGCCGATCCACAGCTCGTAGTGCCACGCCGCTACTGTCCAAGCCCAATACTCCGCGAGGAGGAACTTGATTCCGAACCAGGCGACGTACCCCAAGGCCCCAAAAATAATGGCCAGGATGGCACCCAGGAATGTCCTCCCGAACAAACCAACTATGATGTAGAAATACTCGCTATTCCCCATGGATGCGCGACCTAGCCTCGATTATGTTGATTCTATAAACAGGATTATATCACTTGGCAGCGGAGCTATATGGCCACTACGTTCATCCTGGGACCCAAATTACGCAATGCTCCCTGGGCATCCATGATGAGCTGGCCATGATTGACCACGCTATGCCAGTCGTAGTAGCTGTGGCGGACCAGGACGACGACAGCATCCTGCTCTGAGAGTACACGCTCATCCAGGGCGGTGCTCTCAAGCCTAAGGTCTCCAACTAAAACCTCGGGCACGAACTCGTCGCTGTAGCTGACACTCGCACCCTTCTGGACCAGCATGCCGGCTATCTGTAGAGCAGGGGAGTTCCTGGTGTCCCGGATGTCCTCCTTGAAGGACATTCCCAGGAGCAACAGACGAGATCCACGGACCGTCTTTCCCCTTTCCCCCAACACATCTCCGATCTTGGAGACCACGTAGTAGGGACGATTGTCGTTAGTCCTGGCAGCCAGGTCTATGAAGTTGACGTAGAAATCGTACTCCCGGGCCTTCCACGACAGGTAGAAGGGATCTACGGGGATGCAGTGGCCTCCCACCCCCACACCCGGATAAAAGGGCATATAGCCGAAGGGCTTGGTGGAGGCCGCCTCTATCACCTCCCTCACATCGATCCCCATTCGATTGCCCAGCTCGGAAAGCTCGTTCACAAGGGCGATGTTAACGCTTCGAAAAACGTTCTCCAGAAGCTTGGTCATCTCGGCGACCCGTGGCGAGCTTACCGCTACTACGTCGTCCACAAATGTCTCAAGAAACGCCGAGGCCACTTCGGTACACCGGGGGGTGACACCACCCACTACCTTGGGGATATTGGCGAGGGTGTGCACCTTGTTGCCCGGATCGATGCGCTCCGGGGAGAAGGCAAGGTAGAAGTCCCTTCCCACCTGCCTGTCCAACCGCTGGACCCTGGGCAGGACCACCTCCTCGGTGGTGCCGGGGAAGGTGGTGCTCTGCAGAAGGAGCAGCTGGTGAACCATCATCCGTTCTGCCAGCTCTTCGACAGCGTTTCTGAGGGGGGCTAGGTCCGGTTCCTTGTGCGCATCGACGGGAGTGGGAACGCAGACTATGACAACGTCGCTTTCGGCCGCCGCATCGTAAGAGGATGTAGCGCCGACCTTCCCCTGGTTCACAAAATGCGCCAGGGTCTCACTGGATACATCATCGATATAGCTCCGTCCTGCGTTCACCTCATTAACCCGCCACCGGTTCAGCTCGATGCCGGTGGTTGCATACCCTGCACGAGCAATGGCCACCATGGTCGGCAGCCCCACGTACCCAAGGCCTACAACGCAAACCCTTGCTGTCCGGTCGGAGATCTTGCGCTCCAACCCTTCCATCATCCGCTGCTCCAATTGCCTACTCCCTACCTTCCTCCATGCGGATGCTCTCGGCGACCATTTCAACCATCGACGCTAACGGCGTGGTGGGATGATAGTCGATGTACTCTTGGATCTTGCCGATGGCCGGGAATCTACGAGCAGGCTCTTCAAACTCCCCGCCGTAAACCTGGGCAAAGGGGACATGCACTAACTCGGAGCCGCTACAGGTCACCCGGCGCACCAGGTCGGCCAGCTCGAGGATGCTGGTCTCTGAATCGCTCCCCACATTGAACACCTCGCCGTTGGCTGAGGGCACCTCGGCAATGGCGGCCATGGCCTCCACCACATCCGTAACGTAGGTAAAGCTGCGCTTCTGAAGCCCATCCCCATAAACGGTAATCGGTTCCCCGGTGACCGCCTGTCTCACAAATCGGGGCAGGACCATCCCGTAACGCCCCGACTGGCGGGGGCCGACGGTGTTGAACAATCGTAGAATAACGACAGGCAAGCCCCGCTCCTTGTGGTAGCCCAGCGCCAAGAACTCGTCCAAGGCCTTGGCACAGGCATAGCTCCACCTAGGGATGCTGGTGGGGCCCAGCAGAGCATCACTGCTCTCATAGAACGGAACGGCGGTCGATTTGCCGTATACCTCGGAGCTGGAAGCCAGGACAACCTTATTCCCCATGTGACTGGCCAGCTCCAAAAGGTTGCTGGTGCCCAGCACGTTGGTCTCCAGCGAGCCAACCTGGTGCTCGTGTATGTACCCGACGCCCACCGCCGCCGCCAGGTGGTATATCACATCGGCTTTTTCCAGGTCGGGTCTAATTTGCTCCTTGTCCAGCACATTAGCTTGGACAAATCTGAAGTTTGGATGGCCTTCGAGATGGGCGATGTTCTTACGTCTCCCCGTGGAAAGGTTATCGACGACGGTTACCTGCTTGCCCCTATCCAGGAGCTCATCACAAAGGTGGGAGCCGATGAAGCCCGCTCCACCTGTGACCAACGCCCTCTCATATGTCAAGCGGACTGTTCCAACGGGGCTAGAATGCAGGACACTTCACCCTCCTCACTGCCAGTCTAGGGCCAAGGCTTTTCCAAGGCAAGGGAAGTACAGACGCTCTGACAACCAACCTTGACTTGCCCTTGAGCCAAAAATATACTGGCAATAGGTTGGCAGCCTTCACCTCTCTGCCTGGTCTCAAAGGGCCGTATCGGGGGAACTCCTTCTATGCCCAGTCCCAAAATCGTCGTCATCGGCGGCGGCACCGGCAATCGCACCACCTTGAGCGGCCTCAAGCATGAAGAGTGCGACCTAACCGCAGTTGTCGCGATGACCGATAGCGGCGGTAGCTCGGGGCGATTGCGCGACGAGCTGGGAATCCTGCCCCCCGGCGATATTCGCCAGTGCCTGGTGGCCCTGGCATCCACCGATCCATCCACAGCCCTCACTGCTCAGCTTTTCGACTACCGCTTCAGCGCAGGCAATGGCCTCGAGGGCCACAGCTTCGGGAACTTGTACCTGACGGCCCTGACTGAAGTTACCGGCAACATCGCAACGGCCATAGAGGAAGCCTCCAGGATGCTGTCCATCAAGGGCACCGTCCTCCCAGTCACGCTGACCCGTTCTTCCCTGGTAGCTAGGCTCAAGGACGGCACCGAAGTGGCGGGCGAGGCCAGTATTGGCCAGAGGCAGGAGGGACTGGACGTCTCCATCGACTACATCTACCTGAGCCCCAAAGCGTACGCTTATCCCCCGGCCATCCAGGCCATCGAGGAAGCCGACGCAGTGATCATGGGGCCGGGAGACATATACACCAGCATCCTGCCCAACTTGCTCGTGGAAGACATTTCCCAGGCTATCAATGCCTCCAGGGCAGCCAAGATTTGCATTTGCAACCTGATGACCAGGCCTGGGGAGTCCGACGGATTCAAGGCCAGCAGCTTTGCTGGGTTGATCCGAGAGTACTTGGGGACCTCCGACCTCCTGGACTACCTAATCGTCAACAGCACTCCCTATCCGGAACGACTGCTCGAGAGGTATCGTTCCTTCGGCCAGTACCCGGTGGAGATCGACGATGCCGAAAGCAGCAAGCTGGTGAGGAACATCGTGCATGAGCCCCTGTTCACCGCCGGAGTGTACCTGCACCACGACTCCCGGCTCCTGGCAAGCCCCCTAATGGGCATCCTGGAACGCCACACTGCCGGGACCCCGGTCAGGGGCCTCGCCTAGCGCCTGACCAACAGAGGCCTACTCTTGTCCGCCCGATGGTTCTCGGACCCGGCTTCATCTTCCCAGGGCCAACACGGCGCCCGTAGTCACCCCCCAGAGCAGCAAGTCCACCACTAATGGCGGGTCTTTGATTATCACCATTTCGGGGCTTTCCGCCTCGGTGGTCTGGTTTATCAGGTACAGGTACCTGAACAAGCCGAAGACCACGAAGGGGATGGTGAGCATCATGCTGTGATTGGCCGGAACGTTGGCGGCCGAGAAGGTGTACAGGGAGTAGGCCACCAAGGTTGCTGTGCTGGTCACGGTAATCATCTGGGAGAGAAGGGGTTCGCTGTATTTTCGCAGCACCAGGCGCTGGTTGCCGGGTGTCCCTTCCTCGGCCTTGAATTCGCTGTAGCGTTTCCCCAGGGCAATGAACAGCGCCCCCAAGCCGATGGTGGTGTACAGCCAGGGGGACATTTCCACGTCGATAACCAGCGCCCCAGCCAGCACCCTCAGCAGGTAGCCCGATCCCACCACCATCACGTCCAGCAAGACCACGTTCTTGATGTAGGACGAGTAAGCCAGGTTCAGCACTACGATCTCCGATGCGACAATTCGAAATCCCGTATCCACCAGCTAACTTCCAGCCAGGGAGCCCACAAGAAGCACTGATGCCAGCCCGATGGCGGCGCCCAGGGGCAGGGCGCCGGATGCTATGGGACGCCGTCTCTTGCTGGGGTGGAGCTGGTCCCGCTTACGGTCGAAGATGTCGTTGATTACGTACACAGCCCCCGACAGAGCAATGAATACCACCGCTCCAAGAACCGTCGACGCTAGGAGCTCCCAGAAACGGCCCAGGTCCGCCGTGGACCACTCTTCATTGAATGAGAAGGCGAGGGGCAGGAAGACCATCCCACTCTTGGTCCACTGCACCGGGCGGGCGGATAGGGCAGCATTAAACGCCAAGTTCATCAGCCGAGACATTGCGCCGCCAGGGCCGTTACGCAACCTGTTCAAGTGCCTTTCTCCAAGTCGTTAAGGGCGTGGGACTGTCAGTCGCCATCAGCAAAGGGCTCCTTTGCCTCGTCTCCCACCGTAGGGGGCGCGTTCCTCCTGGACATCAACACATACAGGTACATCGTCGCCGCCACTCCGATGGCCACAGCAAACCACAGGGTGCTCAACCTGATTATCAAGGTGGCGGCGCTGGCGTCAGCGCCGGAGATCTTTAGCTGCTGTAACAATGCTATCATGCTTCCCTCCGTACCTATAAGTCCCCCAGGAAGCAGGGTCACAGCACCCAGCAAGGTTGCTGTGGCATAAATGGATACAGCTGAGCCAAAGGACGCCGATATCCCCAATCCCTGCAAAACAAACCACAGGGCCGCCCCCTCAGCCAGCCAAGCGACGGTGCTTAGGGCAACCGCCAACACCAGGGGCCTTGGCGACAGCACCTGCCGAAAGGCCTCCCGGGAGGTACCAAGGAAGGATTTGGCCCTGTGAGGCAGGGGGAGGATATCTACCCTCCTGGCCCCCCAATCAGAAACCAGGAAGAAAACAACGGCAAATGCACCCGTTATAACCACGGGGAAGGCGGTCCAACCATAGGGGACAAGAAAAAGACCCCATGTGCTCAGAAGCAGTACGGCTATCACGTCGGTAAAGCGTTCCGTAATGACTGCCGCCGACGAGCGAGCTACGGGTACGTTTGCCTGTTCCTTGAGGAAGTAGGACTTGCTCAGCTCCCCCAACCGGCCCGGGCTTATGGCCATGGCAAGCCCCGAAGCGAATATCGTTGCGCTGGTGCCGATGCCAACGTTTATGCCCAGCAAGTGAAGATAGTACGCCCACCTCAGCCACCTGATGAGGTAGTTGGCAAGAGCCAGGCCCAGGGCCAGCAGCCAGTAACGTATAGGGAAACCGTAAATCTGGTGGAGGGTCTCATTAAGGTCGCCATAGAAGGCCACTCCGGCAAACACCAGGACCGCAAGTATGGCGAAGGTTATGAAGCGACGATGCTTCATCAGGGAGGGGGAAGACTAGACCATGTACACAGGGGAGCTGTCGGTCACGATACGTTCTTCGGCCAGGATTCCTTGTCGCAGGTATTTGGGCAGCGAGAACATTCGCCGATGAGCAAGTCCATCGTAGTAGGAGAGTTCCTGTGGTAGGCGTTGCCGGACCAGCTCGTCTATGTAACTGGGTTCTTGTTCCGGTAGGGGGCCCGATAGGGCGCTGTCCGTGCCATCGGCCAACGCGAGCACAAATCCCCAGAGGGTGGTAAACGCAGGGATGAATACACAGTAGGGATGGGCTTCAGGAAACACTCCGGAGAGAGTGCGTGCAATGACGGTGAAGCATTCGGTGTAGTTCAGGTACCCGGCAGGGCCGGCCTGGGTGACCAGTACACCCCCAGGATTCAGCTTTGCCTTCGCCTGGACGTAGAACTCCTCGGTGTAGAGCAGGTAGGCTGGCCCCCCCTCGGTTGGGTCCACCAGGTCGAGGATGATCACATCAAAGCGTTCGTCGCAGTCGGCAAGGAACTTGCGGGCATCCTCGTGCCGGAGCTCCAGCTTGGGGCTGGTGAATGCGCCGGCGTTGTGGTTGGGGAGGTGGACGCCACACATTTGCACCACCTCCGGGTCCAGGTCCAGCATGGTCACCTTTTCCACTTCAGGGTGCCTGAGGACTTCCCTGAGCGTGGCTCCCTCGCCTCCTCCCCCGATGAAAACCGAGCGAGGAGCTGGATGGAAGAGCATAGCCGGATGTACGAGGCAATCGTGGTAGATGTGTTCGTCCGCCTCGGTGGACTGGGTCTTGCCATCGAGCACAAGACACCGACCAAAAGTCTCGGTGTCCATGATGTCAACGGATTGGTATCCGGTGCGTCCCGTATGAAGGATGTCCTTGATACGGTAAACGATCATCATGTCGGGGGTGATTAGCTCAAAGTGCCATTTGCCCGGGATATCCATGTTGGGGTTAACCGCCAGCCTTAGGCGGTAGCTGCAAGCTCGGTGAGGATTCCCCGGCGATACTCGGTCAACAACGGGGCTCTGGACTCCAGCTTATCGATGAGTATCTGAGCCGCCTTGGAGGGGTCGAAGTTCTCCCCGCACGTGAAAATATCGGCGGCCGCATAGCCATATTCGGGCCATGTGTGTATGCAGAGGTGAGATTCGGAGATGGCCAGGATACCTGTAACACCTTGGGGGTTGAACTGGTGGAAGGACTCGCCGATTATAGTGGCCCCTGCAGCATCGGCTGCCTGGGTCATGGCCTCCCGGATATAGGCAAGGTCATCCAGAAGGCCGGGATTGCATTCCTTGAGTTCAACCATCACGTGAATTCCGAGTACATTCAATCACCTGCCCCCCTGTATGATTTTGGCGTCCAAAGGGAGATTCTACCCGTGTTTACCCTTCTACGCAATACCTTCCAACAACTCGGACAGGAATCCCAGATCGACGTGCGACCTGAGCAGCTCCCTGAAGCGATGGGTCTTGTCCGGATGGTGGACCGGGGGGACCAGCAACAGTTCGTCCAGCAGCTCGGCACACGCAATGGTATCCTTCTCCATTACCAGGAGGGGTACATCCTGCTGTTCGGCCTCGTGATGCACATACTGGTTAGGGGTAAAGCCTCCAGTAAGCAGCAGGCAAGCCGTCTCAGTGTTCAGGCACGCCAAGTGAATATCCGGGCGGTCTCCCCTGACCAACACGCCCTTATTCTCGTGTCGTCCGAAGTAGGTTTCCCCACCGTCCATGATGTTGCCGCCGATCAGGAAGTTCTCTATCAGGGCGCTCGCCTTCTCTTCTCCCACCACCCAGGTCCCATTCAATCCCTGGGCCACCTCTCCTACCGTTACCGATGCCATGGTCCGGTCCGAGGGTATGGCACCCAGTAGTCCCTCCGTACCTATGTCACCTGAAAGCTGGCTAAGCCTATACGGAGGCACCATATTCAGGATAACGCCTGCCAGGTGTTTTCCGAAGGCCACCCCGCCAGGTTGACCCGAACGACTTGGCTCAGCGTTGGAGTACCCTTTGACATACAACACCCTGCAGTCCAGCTTGCGCACGATTTCTTCAACCCGGGCGGCAGGGTTCCCTTCATCGGGGATGAGGGCCGGACCCTCCAGAACAACAACATGCCCTCCGGCGGATAGTTGCTGGGCCAGAACTAGGGTGTCCTCTAGGCCCATATCTCCGGAGGAGCTACTACCGGGCGACTGGGCCGGGGCCGAAGCTTCTTCGCCGCCGAGGACGTGCTCATGCAAGTAGGAAACATCGGGATCGGCCCGGGTCGGAAAGAGCTTGAGGTAAGCAGCCTTTCCACCGCCATCCAGCACCTCCGACACAATTGCCGCCGCCGTTGCCGTCTTTCCCACACCGGGTCTATCAGAGGTTATCAGCAGGGTCGTCAACTAGGACACCTCGTTGGCGCCGAAACTCTGCGATGGAGGAGCGCCCATTAGATGAACTTGGCTTGGGCCCGGGCCCCGGCATAGTCTATGTACACGGAAATCACTTCGCTGAAGAAGTTCACGGCTTCAGTGCCCTGTTCCCGGGTCCCGGCGCCGGAAGCCTTTAGCCCTCCAAAGGGCAGATGGACCTCTCCACCCAGCGTCGGCGCATTTACGTGGACGATTCCGGCCTCCACCTGCTCCACGTAATGTAGGGCCTGGGTTATGTCCTTCGTGTAAATCGAGGATGACAGCCCGAACTGCACACTGTTGGCGATGTCGATAGCCTCGTCCAGATCCTTGGCTTCGAACACGGTCAGTACGGGACCAAAGATCTCCTCCTGGGCGATGCGCATGGAGGGATTGACGTCGGTAAATATGGTCGGTTCCACGTAGTACCCTTCATCGAAACTACCTCCCCTGACGGCATGGCCCCCGTAGACAAGATTGGCTCCCTCCTCGGTCCCGACGCCTATATACTCCAAAACCTTGTCGAACTGGTACTGGCTGGACAGCGGGCTGACATCCACCGCCCGGTCCATACCATCCCCGATCTTTAGGGCGCTGGTACGGCTGATCAGCTGCTCCATGAAAGGCTCGAAGACCGAACTTTCCACTATCACCCGGCTAGTCGCCGTGCATCTCTGCCCCGTGGAGCCAAAGGCCCCCTGCACCACCCCGCCCAGGGTCTTGTCCATGTCCGCATCGGCCAGGACTATGACCGCATTCTTGCCCCCCATCTCGCACTGGACCTTCTTCAGGCTCTTGGCGCCCTCGGTATATATGTTGGAGCCGATGTCCGTGGAGCCGGTGAAGGAGATGCCGTTGACGAGAGGATGGGACACGAGGGTGTTGCCCGCCGAGGCGCGACGCCGGGGGGCAGCCCAGCATCTTCGAACACCTTGACCAGCATGGAAGCAGACATCGGTGTAGAAGAAGCCGGCTTGAACACCAGGGTGTTGCCGCATATGAGGGCAGGAGCCATCTTCCAGGCGGGAATGGCTATGGGAAAGTTCCAGGGAGTGATTATACCTACCACTCCCAGGGGCCTGCGAGTGGTATAGGCCACCGTGTCTGGTATCTCCGACGGGGTTGTGTACCCAAAAAGACGGCGACCCTCACCAGCCGAATACTCGGTGATGTTCATCGCCCGGCGCACCTCACCCTGGGCATCACCTATGGGTTTCCCTTCTTCCAGGGTAATCGCCCTAGCGATGTCGTCGCCTCTCTCGCGCATGATCTCCAGGGCCTTATACAGTATGCTCGCTCTTTGGGGGGCTGGCATACCTGCCCATGCGGGAAGGGCGCGATGGGCGGCTTCTACAGCTCTCTCGGCATCTTCGGGGATAGAAGCCTGGAAGGAAGCCAGCACCATGTCCTTGTGAGCCGGATTCGCAATGGTATAGGTCCCCCCCGAAGCCGAATCCACCCAGCTACCGTCGATGTAGTTCTGGTAGGCGGGAACTTCAGCAGATGTTGTCATGGCTTCGCTTCCTGCTTCTATTTGGTCACAACGTGGACCCTAGGCGAGAGGCGCCCGTAGCCGGACACCACCGTTTCAGTCCTTGACGTGGGTGATCTGCCCAGCATCAGGCCCTCTATGCAGCCGCTGCCACCCGGGACATGTGCTTCTGGAACCAGTCCAGAGTGCGGGCGAAGGCGTCCTCAGCAGCATCCTTGAGGTAGCTGGCCCTTTCATCGCAGTAAAACCCATGACCGGCCCCGGGGTAAGTCTTGAAGTCGTACACTTTGCCGTGTTTCTGAAGCTCAGCTTCAATCTTGCTTACATCTTCGGGGCTGGGATTCTGGTCTTCCTCACCGAAGTTGCCCATCACCGGGCAGCTAATGTTGGCTGTCCTCTCGAAGGCCGATGGACCATCTCCTGAGGCCCGCATGATATTCCCCCCATAGAACATGGACCCGGCCTTGATGCCTGGGCACGACGAGGAGGCCAGATACACCACGCGGCCTCCAAAGCAGAAGCCCACGATGCCTATGTTTTCACCATCCACCCGCGGATGCCTCTTGAGCCAGTCGATGGTGGTGTCGATATCCTGCACGATACTATCGTTGGTCACCTGGTCCCTGGCCTTGTTCCGTTCGGGGACATCCTCTTCGCCGTATCCAAAGATGGGGTTGGTTCCCCGTACACTTTCGCTGTTGTTATAGCGATGGAACATCGCCGGAGCCACTGCAAAGTAGCCTTCGGATGCGAACCTGTCAGCTATAGCCTGGATATGAGGGCTGACACCAAATATTTCCTGCACCACTATCACTGCTGGACGCACGCCCGGAGCATCGGGCTGGCTGACATAGGTGTGCATATCATCCAGCTGCTCCCCCGATTCCATCCTTAGAATTTCCCAGAAGGATGCCATAGCTACTCCTCCCATTGCGTTATGTCGCGGAATCAGCAGGCCGTCGTGGGTCGAGACGTTCCCTGCCTGGTATGGGCACGATTGTAGCAGAGGGGATGAGGGCAAACAACCTGAGTTAGCTGGACTCCAGCTTCAGCAGCGCCATGAAAGCCTCCTGGGGAAGCTCCACTTTCCCTACCCGCTTGAGCCTCTTCTTTCCCTCTTTCTGCTTCTCGAGCAGCTTGCGCTTTCGGGTAACGTCACCCCCGTAGCACTTGGCCAGCACATCTTTTCTAAGGGGCCTCACCGTTTCCCGGGCTATGATCCGGCTGCCTATGGCCGCTTGTATGGGTACGGCAAACAATTGCCGGGGAATCGCCTCACGAAGCTTCTCAGCCAGCGTTCTGCCGTAGGCGTATGCCTTATCCTTGTGGACTATGAGGGAAAGCTCATCGACGGCTTCCTGGTTCAGAAGAATATCCAACTTCACCAGCGGCCCAGCCCTGTAGCCGTCGAGAACATAATCAAGGGAGGCGTAGCCCTGGGTGCGGGACTTCAGCTGGTTGTAGAACTCGGCCAGCATCTCGGCCAGGGGCATCTGGTACTCCAGCATGATACGAGAACCCCCGTCTCGTTCGTCGTCGACATCATGGGATTCCTCCTGAGACCCTTCCCCCTGGATGTACTCCATCCTGCGGAACTCCCCACGGCGGGCGGCCATCAGCTCCATTATGGCGCCGATGTACGTTCCAGGGGTCAGGATGGTAATGGCCAGCCATGGCTCTTGAATCTCCCTGATCTGTGCCACCGGAGGCAGCTTAGACGGGGTGTCCACTTCGACGATGGTTTCGTCGGTCATGTGGACCTTGTACGCAACACTGGGGGCAGTAGCCACTATATCCAGCCCATACTCCCGCTCCAGCCTCTCCTGTACGATGTCCATGTGAAGCAGCCCCAGGAAGCCGCATCTCAGGCCGAAGCCCAAAGCAAGGCTGTTCTCAGGCTCGAAAGTAAGGGCCGCATCGTTAAGCTGGAGCTTCTCCAAGGCTGCACGCAGGGCACGGTACTCCTGCCCATCGGCAGGGTACAAGCCTGAGAACACCATGGGCTTCAGGGGCACGTAGCCGGGCATCGGTTCCAAGGCCTGCCGTTCCTCAAGGGTGAAGGTCTCGCCGACGCTGCACTCTCGGACATCCTTCAGGCCTGTTGCTATGTATCCTACCTGGCCAGCTTCCAAGGAATCTCGTCGCACAGGGTGGGGTGCGAACACTCCCACTTCCATGGCTTCAGTCTCCTTGAGAGTGGACATCAGCAGAATCCGATCGTTCCTGGATACTGCCCCCTCGAAAAGCCTCACATAGGCAACAATCCCCTTGTAGGGATTGTAAACTGAGTCGAAGACGAGAGCCCGCAAGGGCTGGTCAGACCGCCCCCGCGGAGGAGGGACCCGGTCAACAATGGCCTGGAGAATCTCTCCCACACCCATGCCATCCTTTGCCGAAGCGAACAGTATCTCGTCGGGGGAGAACCCGAACACCTGGGTCAATTCACCAGCTACCTTATCAGGCTCTGCCTGGGGAAGGTCGATCTTGTTGATCACGGGTAGCAGGACCAGGTCAGCTTCCATAGCCAGGAAGGAGTTGGCCAGGGTCTGGGCTTCTATCCCTTGGCTGGCGTCCACAACCAGGATGGCGCCTTCGCATGCCGCCAGGGAGCGGGAAACCTCGTAGCTGAAATCCACGTGGCCCGGGGTATCGATGAGGTTGAGCTGGTAATCCTGCCCATCCTTGCTCCTGAAGGGCATGGATACCGCCTTGCCCTTGATGGTGATGCCCCTTTCCCGCTCCAGGTCCATCTGGTCAAGGAATTGGGCCTTCATCTCTTGGGAGGAAACGGTGCCTGTCTGTTCGAGGAAGCGGTCAGCTAAGGTGGACTTGCCGTGATCTATATGGGCGATGATACAGAAATTGCGTATGTGCTCTGGGTCCATCAGGAAACGTAAGGCAGTGAAGAACCGGGGAGGATGCTATTGCCTGTCAAATTTTCATCCTCCCACATCGATCACGCCAACTGGTAAGTGGGGGTACCGTACCCGGGCACATTGATGCAGGAGACCCAGTGACCCGGCTTGATCTCTCGCACCTCGGGCATCTCCTCCATGCACTCAGGGGACACCGACGAGCACCTGGGATGGAAGACGCAGCCCGCAGGAGGATTCAGGGGGCTGGGGACCTCGCCGGACAGGAGTATCCTCTCACGTTGGGCATCTATTATCGGGTCAGGTATGGGCACCGCCGAGAGCAGCGCCTTGGTGTAGGGGTGGAGGGGGTCTGCATAGATGTCGTTTCGGTCGGCAATCTCTACGATGTGGCCCAGGTACATCACAGCAACGCGGTCGCTTATGTGGCGCACAACCGACAGATCGTGGGCAATGAACAGGTAGGTCAGGGAGAACTGCTCTTGCAGGTCCTCAAGCAGGTTGATGACCTGGGCTTGAATGGACACGTCCAAGGCCGAAACCGGCTCGTCGCACACCATGAACTCCGGGTTAACGGCAAGGGCTCGCGCCACGCCGATCCTCTGACGCTGACCACCGCTGAACTCGTGGGGGAAACGGTCGGCCATGTACCGGTTTAGTCCGACGATATCCAGGAGCTCACCCACCCGCTCCTTGTACTCCGCCTTGCTCTTGGCCAACCCGTGAACGACCAATGGTTCTCCGATGATGGCCCCGGCGGTCATCCTGGGGTTTAGCGAACTGTAGGGGTCCTGGAATATGATCTGCATCTGGCGCCGCATTGGACGCATGTTCCGATTGTTCAAAGTACAAAGGTCAACGCCATGAAAGATGATCCTGCCCGCGGTGGGTTTGTACAACTGGAGCACGCAGCGCCCCGTAGTGGTCTTTCCACATCCGCTCTCTCCCACCAACCCCAAGGTCTCGCCCTTCCGAACGAAGAAGCTGACATCATCCACAGCCTTGATGTCGGCGACAGTTTTTTGTAAGAAGATGCCGGCCGTTACCGGGAAGTACATCTTCAGGTTCTGGACTTCCAGCAGGTAATCTTGGTTGTGCCCATTCCCGTTTTGCTGAAGCTGGGTCATCAGTCGCTCTCCTTAGGATGCTGGGGCCAGTTGGCTAGACACGTAGCAGGCCGAAGAATGGCCGTCGGTGATGTGTTCCAGCGGGGGGGTCTCCTCGGCGCACTGGTCGATGGCGTAGCGGCATCGTTCCCGGAAGGAGCACCCCATGGGGATGTTCACCAAGTCAGGCGGTTGTCCCTCAATGGGGTCCAACTTTTCGGTCCTCGGCAGGTCGAGCCTGGGAACCGAATTCAGCAAGCCAAGGGTATAGGGGTGCCGGGGATCTCGGTAAATGTCCTGGGCGTTGCCCCTCTCTATGATCTTCCCGGCATACATGATGTTTACCCTATCAGCGTAACGGGCCACCACACCAAGGTTATGGGTGATCACAATGAGCGCCACGCCATATTCCCTGCTCAGGCCCTTCATAAGCTCCAGTATCTGGGCCTGGATGGTAACATCCAGCGCCGTCGTGGGCTCGTCGGCAATGATGAGCCGGGGATTGCAGCTGAGGGCCATTGCGATCATCACCCTCTGTCTCATACCGCCGCTGAATTGGTGAGGGAACTGCTTTACCCGCCTCTCCGGGTCGGGAATGCCCACTTGGTCCAGACGCCGGACGGCTTCTTTACCGGCATCCGACCTGCTCATTCCTAGGTGCAGCTGCAGGGTTTCCGTTAGCTGCCTTTCGACGGAAAGCACCGGGTTAAGGGAAGTCATAGGCTCCTGGAACACCATGGAAATCTGGTGGCCCCTGATCCTTCGCATCTGGGTCGAGTTCATCTTCAACAGGTCTTCGCCATTGAAAATGATTTCGCCTTCAACGATCTTGCCTGGGGGGTCCGGAATCAGGCGCATAATCGAGAGGGCGCTGACGCTCTTTCCACAACCACTCTCACCAACCAAGCCCAGGGTCTCCCCTTCTTCCAGGTCATAAGACACACCGTCCACAGCCTTGACCACTCCACCAAAGGTGAAGAAATGAGTCTTAAGGTCCCGGACCTCCAGCAAGGTTGCCATAGAATGTCCTCGCACACTTTTAGGATACAAGCTGAACATTTGACGACAGGATGCCCAGCCTGGTACCCACTCATGGTGGGGAAGGGGAGACTCGAACTCCCACGCTTTTCAGCACATGATCCTAAGTCATGCTCGTCTACCAGTTCCGACACTTCCCCAAAGGGGATTCCAACGAATTGGTGACCCGCCTCGGGGTCGAACCGAGAACCTACGGATTAAGAGTCCGTTGCTCTGCCAGTTGAGCTAGCGGGCCTCAGCGCTTCCGCAAGTAGGCGCAAGTCTACTCACAAAGGTTCCCTGAGACTAGCAAGGCAGGCCTCGTTTGTCAACCATGCCAGCTTTGGCCCCAACTAGAATCCAGCGCATACGAAGCTTCAGCCCAGACCTGCTGCGCCAACCTGGGCGGCGCTCATTTGAGACGGATCACCTCCCATGTTCGAGTCGGTCAACCAAGGGCGCGGGCAAGCCTGCCCTGCGCATTTTCTCCTGGGTGGCTGATATGTCGTAGGCAACGCGGCGTCTTTCTACGCTTTCAGCTTCAGAATCGTATATAACGTAGCTGGGCCTCGGGTCGCCGTCCCTGGGCTGACCCACTCCTCCGGGATTTATGATCAGCCGGTCTTCCCCAAGACCGACCTTGGTGTCCAAGGGAAAGGGCGCAAACCCTCCCCTCTCTCCCCCCTCAACACACAGGAAGGGTATGTGGGAATGCCCCACCAGGCAGTAGGGAGTGGTCATGCGCTGGAAAGTTGCCCCGGCCGCCTCGGCCGACATCAGGTACTCCCAGACGGGGGACCTCAGGGAGCCGTGGACGAGGGTGAACTTTCCAATCCCCACCACCAGGGGAAGGTCTCCCAGGAAGCCCGCCTCCTCGGAGGACAGCTGGGCTGCGGTCCAGTGGGCGGCGTGGGCTGCTGCATAGTTGAACTCCTCGGTGCCCATCTTGCCGATGGCGGCCAAGTCATGATTGCCGGCTATGCAGACGTAGCTGGGAAACTCCCGGACCAGCCGTAAGCACTCACCGGGATCTGGGCCATAGCCCACCGTGTCTCCCAAGCACCACAGCTCGCCGATATCTCCGTCCCGTCCAGCGTCTTCCACCACCGCCGTAAGGGCTTCCAGGTTGGAGTGAATGTCCGATACTACCAGGATTCGCATAGGCCCCTTTGCATGCCGAGCTGACCAACACGGTCAACCAGCATTATATACGCCGACTGCGCCCGGGACGATCCAGACTATGGGTCCTGCCTCCCGAGCTCACGCTCCTTGAGACGGCGGCTGGCACCAGCTATAATTCCATGCGATGAAGGTGAGCGAACTTGGCGAGTTCGGTCTTATCAACGTGCTGAACGAGGTTGTCCAAACCTCCAACCAGGGCACGGACAACTCCTCTCCCCTTGGGTTCGAGCTTAAGGTAGGCATCGGGGACGACACCGCCGTCTGGCACTCGTCAGGCACCCACGGCCTGTACACGACGGACACCGTCGTAGAGGGGGTGCACTTCACCAGGGCGACCACACCCTGGCGCGACCTGGGGTGGAAGCTCATGGCCGCCAACGTCAGCGACATCGCCTCCATGGGAGGCCTGTGCCTCTACGCCCTGGTGACCCTCGGCCTCCCCCCGGACACCGATGTGGACGACCTGCGGGCCCTCTACCAGGGCATGGCAGATCTAGGGAACCGGTACGGCGTGAAGGTCGCGGGAGGAGACATAGTGCGTTCTCCCGTTGCTTTTGCGACGGTGGCCCTGACCGGGGCTGCAGAAAGGCCCCCCATGCTCCGCTCCAAGGCGTTGCCCGGGTACCAGGTGGCGGTGACGGGCTACGTCGGTTCGTCAGCAGCGGGGCTGGAGGTGCTGTTAAGCGGCACGCCGGCCAATTCCGAGGCGGTCGAACTTCTGGTCTCTGCCCACAGGCGTCCCGAACCCTGTATTAAAGAGGGACGCATCCTGCTGATGCACGGCGTGGCCGCAGCCATGGACGTCAGCGACGGGCTGGCCGACGACCTGTCAAAGCTGTGCACAGCCAGCGGTGTTTCGGCGACCATCGAAGCCGGCGATGTCCCCATGCACCCCGCCCTGCAGGAGGTTTTCCCTGAACGCTGCCTGGACATGGCCCTGGGAGGAGGCGAGGACTACAAGCTGGTCTTCGCCGCCGATGAGAATCTTATGGCCGAGGTCATCCCCCTTCTTTCGCCATCGGCAGCCGTGATCGGGCGCATCACCGCCGGGGACCAAGGCCGGGTAAGGGTGGTTGATTCCAGAAGCGGCACCCAAGAAGAGCTTACCCCACGGGGATGGGACCATTTCAAGTCGCCATCCACAACAGAGGCAAATTAGCGATGGCTTCGCCGTCGGATACTTTGACCGAAACCCTGTACCTGGCCAGCTCGGGGCCGGAGGTTACCCAGGAGATCGGAAAGGTGCTGGGCCGGGAATCCCGGCCGGGGGCCATCTACCTGTTGACGGGAGAGCTGGGGGCGGGCAAGACCTGCCTGACCCAGGGAATAGCCCAGGGCCTGGAGGTCCCAGGCTACGTGCGGAGCCCCACCTTCGTCATGGTGACCCGGTCGATAGGCAAGCTGACACTCCACCATATCGACCTGTACAGGGTCGAGGATTCCTTCGAGGCCTTGGACCTTGGTCTGGAGGAGCTGATGTACGGCGATGGTGTTTGTGTGGTGGAGTGGGCGGAACGGGCCGCCGACATCTTCCCCGAAGAGTCGGTGAGCATATCGATCGACTACGGGGGATCTGAGACGGAGCGTTCCATCAACCTGACCGCACCAGCGGGGGTCATAGCCAACTTCCGCGATGCACTAGAGGAATACATCGTTGCTTAGCGCCAAGGCATTTCGCAATTGGGAACCCTTTAACAACCTCGTCGTTCCCGCGGATGCGGGAACCTGCGTAGATTCCCGTTTGCACGGGAATGACGGTGAGCAGCACAGCGGTGGCCGCGTGGACTCCCGCTCGCCCAGAAGTGACGGAGGTGGGGATCGGGAAACAGGGGGTTATGTAGGACTCTTCCACCCGACGATGCCAGAGGAGTACAACTAGAGAGTGCTGCTGGCCATCGACACATCCACCAGGTCGGGAGGCGTAGCCCTGTGGGACAACGGCGTGACCGTAGCCTCCATGAGCTGGCGCTCGACCTATCACCACTCCGAGGAACTTATGCCCGCCATAAGCTCATTACTGTCCAGCAGAAGGGTGTCCATACGGGACCTGCAGGGCATAGGGGTAGCCCTGGGACCTGGCGGGTTCAGCGCTCTGCGGGTGGGACTCAGCACAGCCAAGGGACTGGCGATGCCCATTGGGCTGCCCATGGTCGGCGTCGGCACCCTGGAAGCGGAAGCCTACCCCTGGCGTGCGGTTGGCATGGCGGTGCAGCCAATTCTGGACTTAGGACGGGGCAACCTGGCTACGGCCCGCTTCGCTCATGAGGGCGCAGGCTGGAGGAAGGTGGCCGACGAGAGCATCACCACCCCCGACGACCTCCTGGCATCGTTGCAGGGAGCAGGGCCAACCATCCTGTGCGGGGAAGGTGTGCCGTCATACCAGGATACGCTGAGGGACGGACTGCCCGCGGGCAGCATGCTCGTGCCCTTCACCACCTCTACGTCGAGGCTTACGGCCCTGGGAGAGATGGCCGAATCCAAGCTCTCGGAGGGAGAGGCGACGTCAATGGCAGGCCTGGAACCCCTCTACCTCCGGCCTCCTAATATCGGTCCTCCCAAGACCCTCAAAAGAATTCAGCTCTAGAATTCACACCGAAATAGCCCATAGAAAGAGAAAATAAATGGAACGAACACTGGTACTGCTGAAACCTGATGCTGTGCAGCGTGGGATGGTGGGTGCCATCATCTCCAAGCTGGAAGGAAGGGGCCTGAAGATCGCCGGCATGAAGATGCTCCAGATGGACCAGGCCCTGGCCGAGAGACATTACGAGCCCCACATAGGGAAGCCCTTCTTCCCCGGCCTCATCAGCTTCATAACGTCGGGTCCCCTGGTCGCCATGGCCTGGGAGGGCAACAACGCCGTTGAGATCGTCCGGAGCACCATGGGGGTTACCAACCCTGTGGAAGCCTCTCCCGGTACCATACGGGGAGACTACGCCACCGACATCGGCCGCAACCTGGTGCACGGGTCCGATTCCCTGGAGACAGCGGAGCGAGAGGTCGCCCTGTTCTTCACCGCAAGCGAGCTGTTGGCCTACAACCGCAGTGTCGACGACTGGATCATAGAGCCCTGACCACCAGGGGCGAAACGCCCCTAAGCTGGTCCTAGGGCCCGGTCACAAGGCTACGGAATTAGAGGACCCGGACAATCTGAGGCGCTTCATCCCAAAGCTGGTCTAGTCGGTAGAACTCCCTGGCTTCCGCGCTGAACAGGTGGATGATGATGTCGCTGAAGTCCAGGAGCATCCACCCCGACTGGGGCGTGCCCTCCCTGTGGTGGAGGGATGCACCGGCGTCTTCCAGGTGTTCGGCGATGTCTTCCTGGAGTGCCCCAAGCTGGCGGTCGCTTCCGGCGCTCATGATCACGAAGTAGTCCGCGAAGGAAGCGAGGCCCCTGAGGTCCAGCAGGACGATATCTTCCGCCTGCTTCTCCGAAGCGAAATCGACAGCCATGTGGGCCAATTCACCAGGTTCCAGAAACACCTTCCCGCTGATTATAGCCAGCAGCAAGCGTGAGGGTCAACGTAAATGCTGAGCCCGTACTCTTGACTCATAATAGATGGATGGAAGAACCGCCTAGCCCGGAAGCCCCTGGATTGCGGCCTCCGCCGCAATGACGGTTATGGGAGCGGTTCCCTCAAGGGCGAGGGAGTTGTGGATTCCCTGGCATTAGTAGTCCGAGGGCCTCAGGCCTCGGACATGGATACGATCTCTTCGAACTCGGCGCGGGTCATGGGCTGGACCGACAGGCGGCTGTTCTTCACCAGGATCATGCCCTGCAGGGCGGGGTTCGCCTTTATATCCGTGAGGGACACCGGCCTCCCCAGCGCCTGGTCTCCCCGTATGTCCACCATGTACCAGATGGGGTTGTCGGGGGTGGACTTGGAATCGTGGTGCTTCTCCTGGGGATTCAGGGCGGTGAAGTCGGGGTAGCCTTCCCGCACGATGGTCGCCGTGCCGACGACCTGCTTACCACCGCTGCTGCTGTGGTAGAACAGCACCCGGTCCCCCACCTGCATGTCGTCCCGGATCAGGTTGCGGGCTTGGTAGTTGCGCACCCCATCCCACTCAGCCCTGCGTCCTTCTTCGTTCATCAGGTCTTCGAAGGAGTAGGCTTGGGGCTCGGACTTGAAGAGCCAGAACCTTCGCTCGGGCATCGTTGGGACCTCCTACCCTAATCATTCGGGCCCTTCTCGGCCATGGCGTCGAAAGGCAGTACTAAGAACGGCGCACCCCTGGATTGCGGCCTTCGGCGCAATGACGGCTTGAAGTCCCCCTAAGCCCGGCTCACTCTCCCGGCGGGAGAGGGGGATTACTCTTACGGGCCCTTACTCTTCCAGGGTTGTGATATCCCCTGGGTCCAGCCCCAGCTCCTGGGCCTTGAGGAGGCGTCGCATTATCTTTCCTGAGCGGGTCTTGGGAAGGGACGACACGAAGTCGATGGCTGAGGGGACGGCTATGGGACCCAACCCGTGGCGCACATGGGCTTGCAGCACGGACACCGTGTCGGGCTCCGGCTCGATGCCCGACCGCAGGGTAACAAAGGCCTTGATGGACTCGCCGCGTATCTGGTCAGGCAGCCCGATGACCGCCGCCTCCGCAACCGAAGCATGGGACACCAGGGCGCTCTCCACCTCGGCGGTGCCGATGCGGTGCCCTGCCACGTTGAGCACATCGTCGGCACGGCCCACAACGGTGTAGTAGCCGTCCTCGTCCTTCAGGGCCACATCGCCGGTGGAGTAGTAGCCGGGGATGCGGTTCCAGTCCTGAGCGTACCGGTCAGGGTCACCGTGGACGGTGCGGAACATGGACGGGAAGGGCTTCTTCAGCACCAGGAATCCACCCTTGTTGGGTTCGCCGACCGACTGACCTTCCCTGTCCACTACATCTAACTCGACTCCTATGGCTGGTCTACCCACCTTACCTGGGCGGACGGGCATCGTCGGAAAGGTGGCGAGGCAGGGGCCTCCCGTCTCCGTCTGCCAGTAGTTATCGACCATGTAGCCCCATTCACCATCACCGCAGATGTGTTTGTATGCCCAGTTCCACGCCTCCGGGTTCAGGGGTTCGCCGGCGCAGGTGAGCAGACGCAGGCTGCGCAGGTTGCGGTTGCCGATGTAGCTTTCGCCCTCGCGCATCAGCATTCTCACAGCCGTGGGAGCAGTGAAGATTACGCTGACGCCATACTTCTCGATGATGCGGTAGGCGATGCTGGGGTCGGGGTAGTCGATGGCCCCCTCCCTGAACAGGGTGGTGGCTCCGGCCACCAGGGGCGCGTAGCAGATGTAGCTGTGGCCGACCACCCAGCCGATATCGGACATGCACCAGAAGACATCTTCATCCTTGATGTCCCAGAAGCTCTTCAGGTGGAAGTAGGTGCCCACCATGTAACCGCCGTGGACATGCTGGACCCCCTTGGGTTTGCCCGTGGTCCCGCTGGTGTAGAGGATGTAGAGGGGGTCCTCCGAGTCCATGACCTCGGCGGGACATTCGGTCTCCGAGAGCTCCATCAGGACGTTGTAGTCCACTTCCTTGGCGCCGGT
>JAGWBF010000105.1 GCA_021296025.1 Dehalococcoidia bacterium
ACGGCCTCGTGGCCCAGCAGATATCGACGGGTGGTGGAACCTGTGTGGATATGGGCATCCATGGGATTTCCATAGATAGTCCTGAGAAACGCCTTGGAGCCGCCAATGGCCAGCGCTTCTCCCGCCCCCTCCAGGGACATGCCGTCGGCCAGCGCTTGGGCGATCATTTCTGGCGTGTCATAGTAGTTATTTGCGCGTCCAATCTGGTCTGCCAGGCTCCCGATCATCTCCGTCTCCCGGGAAGAGGTGGGCACGGGCAGCTTCCGGTCGTCCAGACCGTATTTGTCCACCATCTCTTCCATGGCGCTGAAAGGCATGGGACGTTCCACGTCGATGCTGTAGGGATGGCGGGCCAGGAAACGCACCACTGGCCTCAGGAAATAGGGTGCCCACTCCCAGCCAACCAGGTCGAGGGTGCGGAAGGTGAACACCGGGTAAACGAAGTAGTGGTCATCCATTGCATTGCGCGAGATGGATGACGGCAGGAGGATGTCGATGGCCTGGCCGTGGGAAACGTTTTCGAGAAGCCACAGGTAGTACTGCTGGGCGATGGATGGTGACCTGGCCTCCAGGCTTCTATGGAAGGCCTCCTCGGTCAGCGCGGTCGCATCGCCATCCCGAGCTGTGCTTCGGAAACCGAGTTCGGAGAATTCCCCCATGTGGTAGGAACCGATCTTCTCGCCGTGGCTTTGGAGAGCCTCCATCTCGGGCATGATATATGGGCCCATCTGGGCCGAGTGGACATGGTTGTTGCAGAGGGTTACGTGCTGGACAACCGGGATGTAGGCGCTCTCGCCCTCCAGGCGGCGGTAGATGTTGTAGGTCCCGAAGATGCCGCTTACCGGATGCACCGGCCCGCCGTGATGGTTGGGGGGCAGGTCGGTGGAGCGCACCACCGCCAATCCTGCCGCTCTCAACAGATCGATTACCGGCGTTCCGCCCCGGAGCTTCTCCAGCGTAGCTTCTATGATCTCCGAAGGATCGGTCTCCTCGACGAAGCGGACCATCGACTCCACGGGCTCAGGGAACTGAACGGGCTTGAACATCCGTTATTCCTCCTGGTTATGGCATCGGCTGTATGTATAAGGTATCTGTTCCTGCCCAATAATACGTCGTCTTTGAGCTTTGCGCAAATGGACACGTAGAGAGATTAGCCCCAATTATCGACCTCTCCAACCCGTTGAGTTATCATCTGAATAGTGTTGGAACGGCAAGACAACAAGGGTTTTGGCTTGACATAAGAGGAGGCTCAAATGGCTGAGTTTTTTGGTGACCTGGAAAGGCTGGCAGCGGACCTATACCCCTACAGGTGGCCCATAATCGCGGCCATCGTCGTCGTGCTGGCAGGGGCCGCGTTCCTCACCTATCGAAAGGGATGGCACATGCTGCTCAAGGCGTTCGTGCTGCGCAACCGTGTTGCCGTAATAGTCATTGGCGTTCCTTTGCTGATAATCTTTGGTTTCATAACCTATGACTTGGGGTCGCCTCTTTTCATAAACAAGACAGTAGAAGAGGAGTTTCCCTTCGCTTTTGCCGCCGACGTGCCCACCGACATGAGCATGGAAGATGTTGAGATGATAATGTCGGGCATGGCCGAGATCGATTCCGAAGTGGAGGAAGCCATGCCTGCGATGATGGGCATGGAGACAGGGGAGCAAAGCGCCGGCTCCCAGGCGGTGGCTCTGAAGTCAGGGAACTTCCGGGATGCCGACAGTTTCCACAGGGGAAGCGGTACCGCCACGGTCTATCGCGCCCCCGACGGGTCCCACCTGCTCAGGCTGGAGGACTTCAGCGTCACCAACGGGCCAGACCTGAGGGTCCTTCTTTCGCGCCACCCCGACCCCATGGACAGACACCAGGTGAGGGACGACGGGTTCATCCAGCTGGACAAGCTGAAGGGCAACCGGGGGAACCAGAACTACCCCATCCCCGGCGACGTGGACCCGGCCGAATACAACAGCGTCATCATCTACTGCTGGCCCTTCAGCGTGGTCTTCAGCGTAGCGCCGCTGACGGAGGTAACCAGCGGGTAGCGCAGGCAGGGCCCCCAGACCAGACTAGCGACAATCCGGTTACACAGTTGCAACTGGATTGGCGCTGCAGAAATTCTGCCCCTACACCAACGGCCAGCTGGAGTGGCGCACATGGTCCAGGCCTGCCCTAGTGGTGATCTGGTCGCCTCGCCTGCGGGTTTCCTCCAGCAGCTTGTCCTCGTTGACGGTCAGCACCCGCCGGCCTTCCATTAGCACCTTGCCATCCACGATGGTGGTATCCACATGCCCGGCGTGGCAGCTGTACACCAGGTTGGAGATGGGGTTGTACATGGGCTGCATCTCCACCTGGTTGGCGTTTATCAGTACCAGGTCGGCCTTCTTCCCGACTTCCAGGGAGCCGATCTCATCATCCCACTGGGCAACCCGGGCGCCGTCGATGGTCCCCATCTCCAGGGCCTTCTCCGCCGGTATCAGCCTGGCATCCTGGTGTATCTCCTTGTGGATGCCCGCGCAGTACATGTTGCGGATCATGTCCAGGGAGTTGTTGGACGGCGCAGCGTCGGAACCCAGGCCGACTGTGACCCCCATAGACATCATCATGGGAATCTTCCCGTTGAGGTCGCATCCCATGGCGGCGTGCATGCTGGAGGCAGGGCAGTGGGCGATCTTCACATCGTACTTGGGGAGGAGATACATATCCCCTTCTTCAACCCAACCCATGTGTATCCCCATAAAGTTGGAACCAAGGACGCCCAGCTTATCCAGACGTCGCAGCTCGGTCATGCCGAAGGTGCGGTAGGCGGTGCTGCGATTCTCCAGGGAAGAGCTGCAGTGGGATTCCATGCCCGTCTTGTGCTGGTCGGCCAGGCGCTTCATCTCCTGGCAGAGGGTGTCCGAGCCCAGATAGGTGATGCGCACCTGGAACCAGGCGCGGATGCGCCCGTCGGCCTTACCGTTCCAGTGTTCGACGGTCTGGGTGGACAAGGTCAACATCTCCTCGGTGGAGTCGGTGACCAGCTGGGCGGGCAAGTGCCCCTGGACGCTGCCGCCGAGGTCCGAGGCGGTACGGGCGATGATTCCCCGGATGCCCGTCTCCTCAATGGCCCTGGCCGAACAGTCGGGGAACTGGTTGCCGGCGTCTATGAAACAGGTGGTGCCCGACCGGATCATCTCGGTGGTGCAGGCGATGGAGCTCCAGTAGGCATCCTCCTCATCCAGGGCGGCTTCGAAGGGGAAGTTCCGCGCCAAGAGGTGGTCCCGCAGCTCTACATCGTCGGCCAAGCCCCGGTTGAACTGCTTGGTGGTGTGGATGTGGGTGTCGATGAAGCCTGGAGAGACGATCTTCCCGCTGGCGTCGATCACCCTTCCGGCCAACTCTTCCTGGGTGACCTCGTTTGCCTTGACAACCCGGCTTATGCTGTTCCCCTTGATCACAACGGAGCCGTTCTGAATGATGCGTCGGTCTTTATCGACGGTGATTACGAAGTCGGCGTTGTGGACTACCAGATCGGCGCTTCCCTGGGCTTGTGAAGTCATCTTTTTCTTCTCCCGGATAGATTATTTGGGGTTGGCAGATGCCGGACTATTAGAAGCTGGAACGTCGCCCTTCCAGGTTGGAGTGCACGTCGATAAGCACACCCTTCCCTTCGGCGTTCAGGGTTTGGGCCCGCTTCAGGGCCGGGGCGATCTCTGACGGCTGGGTCACGGTGATACCCACTGCCCCGAGGCCCTCGGCGATCATGGCATAGTTGCCGGACATGGTGGGGGGCCCGACCAGCTCTCGGGAGAGGGGATACCCTCCGGGGTAGGTGGCCAGCCCCCCGTGGTTCACTACCATGCTTGTGATGGGAGCGCCGGCCCGGACCGAGG
>JAGWBF010000106.1 GCA_021296025.1 Dehalococcoidia bacterium
CCTGCTTCCCTGGCGGCTCCGTCGCTGGTGTAGATGGGGTTCTCGTACTGCACAGCCCTGCAATAGTCGGCGATATTTTCGGCGCTCACTACATAGGCGAAGGGCGGAGAAGCATCACCGATCTGGGCCACATCCCACTCGTATATCTTCTCCGGAGCGCCGGGCTGGGATGTGTTTTCGCCACTGGTTTGCACGGGTTAGTTCTCCATCATCTGGGCTGACCCCGAAGCGGGACCGGGAAGTCTGCCCCAGCTTGTGACCTGCTGAGGGACTATCCGAATCACCGGGCTATCGTCGATGTCCATTTGCCGGTACTGATGGTACTTCAGACGGAGCAAGGCCAACGCTTCTTCATGTCCCGCCATCCCTGGGTCGAGAAGGTCGGCAGCGCCTCTTATAAGTATATACCAGAGGGCCAGCCAATCTTCGTCGTAGCAGTCCAGCACCACCGATACCTGGGGGTTGGAGCGAATGTTGCGCACCCTCTTTAGCTTACCTGGCTGGACCGTCTTCGGCTTCCGGTCCAGCACTGAGTAGAGGTGTTGTCCGTCGAAAGCAAAGCAGATGGGGACTACAGAGGGTGATCCCTGGGCATCCACTGTGGCCAGCCGGGCCACTCTCCACCCGCTGATCAGCTGGTGCTCGGCCCTAGAAATCAAATCGAAAAGAAAGCGGGTCCTCGGTTGCCTGGATGGCTTCCAAGGCTTCTTTGGCAGCATCCTCCAGGACCTGGTCTCCCATCTTCAGGCAGTGCCGAAGGGCCTTCTTGGATAGGGATCCTCCAATCTTGCCCAAGGCTCCAATAGCCGCCAGCTGCACCTGGATGTCATCATCCTGGATAAGGGAAACCAGATTAGGGGCAGCTTCCTCCTCATCTATCTCCCCACATGCGGTGGCAGCTTCGTAGCGCATCGGAGGCAGGCTGCTCTGCAGCTCCCGGTAAAGGACCGGCAGCCAGGTGGAGTTGCCGGTCTTGCCCATGGCGTAAAGGGAGCTGCACTTCAGGTCCACATCGTCGCTGTCATAGGCCCATTGGATGTACTTGTGGATCTGCGCCATATCGAAGGGAGCCGCGGATTCCAGCGCTCGGCGCCGTACTCCAAGCCACTCGTTTTCGTTCTCCAACACCTGCAGAAGGCTCTCCTTGACCTCGTCGCCATCCTTGGCGAGCACCTTGCCGTCCTGAGCGAGGATGGCAAATTTGCCCAGGGCCATTGCAGCAGCAGCCCGGACCTCGCCGGACCCGTCCCTTTTCAGCACTTCCACCAGCGAGAGGATAAGGGACCTATCCTCCACTTCCCACAACCCTTCGATAGCCCGCTGGCGCACCTGGTCATCGGGATCCCTAAGGCAGACCTTGATGACGGAACAGAAGTCCAGGTCGGCGTTCTCCTCCGCCGTTACCACCATGCAGTCAATTACGTGACGACGCCGGTCCACATCTATCTTGGACCAAGACTTGGCAAAATGACCCAACTCCGCCGGAGCCAGGTCCGACAGGCCTACCAGTATGTTGTAGTTAAGGGTGGTACCCGCATCAGCGATATCCTGTAGGCACTGATCCAGAGACAATCCCCTTTCCTCCCCGTCGCCGTCTTCTGTATGCCTGTTCATTAGAAAGGGCAAAGGCCGGTATCAGTATAGCACACGTCCCCTAGACACAAGCCCTTAAGAGAGGGGAAAGATTGGGCTTGCTGAAAGGCGATTTCAAGCTCTGGTGCCAACCCTGTCGCACCCCAAAGGCCCTTTTGCCAGGGCCTCTGGCTCCCTTGCTTGAATGGCGGCCGGATCCGGCCTTGAAGTCTCGTTAAGCAGTCCATTTGCCCCCACCCCCAAGCCTCTCCACGGGAGCAGCTGAAGGTGCCGGTTGGATGGGAGACGGGGAAATGCTAAAATCGGCCTGTGCCTCCATCCGAAACCACTGCAAAGAAGCCCGTCCCTAAGGCAGCGAAGGCCACGCGGGAAAAGCGGGTCCGGGCCAGGATTAGCTCTACAGAAGTGCTGGATATCCTGGCAAGGGAGTATGCCCCATTTCCCAAGGAACCCCGTTACGACCCTACGTCAGAGCTGGTCTTCACCATCCTGTCCCAGCACACCTCGGACATCAACTCAGAGCGAGCTTTCAACCAGCTGATGGCGACATACGAAAGCTTCGAAGCGGTAGCTGAGGGAGACCTGGACCTGATAGCTGAGTGCATCAAGCCCGGCGGTCTTGCCAAGGTCAAAGCCCCCCGGATAAAGGAAGTGCTCAACCTCATCCTGGAGATGCGGGGTTCCCTGGACCTGTACTTCCTGAAGGATATGCCTTTGGAAGATGCCAAGGCTTGGCTGAAGCAGCTGCCGGGCGTGGGCCCCAAGACCGCTGCCATCATCCTGAGCTTTGCTTTAGGTATGCCGGCAATGGCGGTCGATACCCACATCTTTCGCGTCTCCAAGAGGCTAGGGCTGATCGGTCCGAAGACAACCTTCGAACAAGCCCATGACATACTGGAAACGTCGGTCCAACCGGAGCAGGTCTTCGACTTTCACGTTGCTCTGATCACCCACGGACGCAGGGTGTGCAAAGCGCCAAGGCCATGGTGCCATAGTTGTGTGCTGGCATACGCCTGTCCATCCAACGGCCTGTGGGAAAAGATGGCCAAGAAGAAAAACGGCGCTTCCAACAAGTCCAAGAAGAAGGCAGCCTCCCCAACCACTTAATGGAATGGTAGTACAGCAATGGCGATAAGAGCGGGAATAATCAACGTCACAGGCTATGCCGGGGCAGAGCTGTTGAAGATATTGTGGCACCATCCGGAAGTTGAGGTCGTCTCCGTAACCGGACGCAGCGCTGCCGGAAAGCAGCTTCCCGAGGTGCTGCCTCACCTGTCCCGCATAGACCTGCCCATAACCGAAACGGTAGAAGGGTCCGTTGACGTGGCGTTTTCGGCCCTTCCCAGCGGCGCCAGCGCAGAGGCGCTGCTGCCCATCGTGAATGGGGGGGCCAAGGCTATAGATATAGCAGCCGACTTTCGGATGCACGATGTCGCAGAGTACGAACGGGCCTATAAGACGGTGCATCCGGCCCCTCATCTCGTCGAAAAGGCTGTGTATGGGCTCCCCGAGATCCATCGTCAAGCCATAAGCTCCACCAGCCTGGTAGCCAACCCCGGCTGCTATGCGGAAGCTTCCATACTTGGCTTGGCCCCCGCGGTGAAAGAAGGGATTGTCGCCGATGACATTATCGTGGACGCCAAGTCGGGAATCTCCGGGGCAGGCAGAGGAGGCCTCTCCGCAAGCACCCTGGACCACTTCGCCGAGGCTGACGAAAACGTCGTCGCTTATGGCCTGGAAGGCCACGGCCACCAGCCGGAAATCGCCCAGGAGCTTGGCGAGCTGAGAGAAGCATCCCAGGCAAGGGTCACCTTCATCCCCCACCGGATTCCGATGGTGCGCGGCATAATGGCAACCTGCTATGCGTCACTCCTGGACTCATCGATCAACAGGGAGGAGGTGCTCGAACTTTATCGCGACTTCTACGCTGGCGAGCCATTTGTGCGCGTGACCAGCCAGCCACCGCAAACGAAACACACAAGCGGCACCAACAACTGCCTGGTGCACCCTACCGTCGACGTAAAGGCCGGAAAGCTCGTGGTGGTAAGCTGCATGGACAACCTGATAAATGGGGCGGCAGGACAGGCAGTGCAGAACATGAATCTGATGTTCGGCCTGGATGAAACAGCGGCCCTGGACTTGCTGGCACTAAACCCCTAGCTGCTGTATAATGGCTCCTTGTGCCCCCATCGTCTAGCCAGGTCAAGGACGCCACCCTTTCAAGGTGGAGATCAGGGGATCGAAGCCCCTTGGGGGCACCA
>JAGWBF010000107.1 GCA_021296025.1 Dehalococcoidia bacterium
CACCATCTGGCACCCTGAGCTGAGCAAGCGGGATGTGCGCCTAGCTCTGGCCCACGCCACCGACTGCGACCTGATCGTCGAGCAGTTCTATGAGGGCCTGTTCACCTGCCAAGGCACATACGCTCCTCCGGGAACCCTGGGTGCTACTGATCGCACCCTGGCCCAGTACGAGTACGACCCGGATAAGGCCAGGGATCTGCTGGCTGCAGCCAACTACGACCCGGCCAACGAGATCACCATCAACGTGTTCCAAGGCCGTTACCCGAACAACGTTGAGTTGTCTGAAGCCCAAGCCGGCATGTGGGAAGACGTCGGCATCAGCGCCAATGTAGTTGTCCTGGAAACCGCTCGCTGGCTCGATGTTGCCCGCACAGGCTGTGGACGTGCCTGGAGAGAGGTTAAGGGCGAAAATCCTGGGGACACCTACTGCCTTGACGTTCCACCAGGGCCTCCATGCTTCTGCCAACCCAACAGCTTCCAGCTGAACCCGTCCCTGGAAACCCTGGACTTCGCACGAGCCCTGGAACGCATGGACTGCAATGCTGGTGAGGCCAAGTTCTGCGACCCGGTGAACGTCCAACCCCTCCTTGACCCTGCCAGGGCAGCCAGGCTTGATGGCTCACCTTCAAGACAGGAGTTGATGGAGCAACTGGTAGATATCGCCTATGATGAAGCGATCATCTACACCTACTTCGACGCCCTGGTGTTCTACGGCTCCAGCGCCCCGCTTCGACCGCCGGATGCGTCCCAACAACTGGACCCTCAACAAGAAGGGCCACCCCTCCACCAGCCGACATGGAAAAGCCACCGCCCCTCTGAAGGGGCGGTGGCTTTTCGTGCTACATGAGGAAGCAGAATTGGCCCCGCCGGAGAAATAGCACCCTTTTCTCTGAAACCAACGGGAATTAGCGAAGGGATTATGTACGGAGGAGGGCAAGCTCCAGCTACCCTTCGTCCGAATGCTGAGTGCTCAGGATCCCTGCAGAACTAACGCCATCGACGACTTCATACACTACGGCTATCGTGCTACCGGCATCGCCCTGTCCTTGGGCAAACGCCGCAACACTACCGATGATGGGGGAATAGGCCCGGAGTACATAAACGTTGACGACTTGGCGCAGGCTGTGGAGCTTGTGGTAGAGGCTTCTCGGTCCGTCGGCAGCAGGCAGCTCTCCCTCTTGGCAGAGAATGGCAGCCTTTCCCGACGACCTCCGGCACCGCCTTTCTCTATGATGACATACCATTGACAACGAAGAGGTTGTGTGTATATCATCCCGACTAATATTAAGAATCAAGAAATGTAATGAGGGATTCTCTCATTGCGGGGCTGTGGGCGACCAATCACTAAGCTGGATCCGCGATGGAGGTAGCTATGTATAGATGGGCGGTGTACCCCCGGTTATTTCTCAAGACCCGGCTGCTCTTGCTGATCGGCGCAGACGCTTTCGCCTGCGGAGGAGAGGCCACCAGCCCGGACACCATAGTAGAACCTGCCGAGGGGGTCACAGCCACTCCCGAGCCTGCCAAGTCCAGCCTCACCATGCTCTTCGGTGTCGTCCCCACCGTCCTCGGGGTCTGGGGATCGGACAGTGTTGCAGGCGACAGCCTAACAGGTCCCGGTTGCACCATCTCGCCGGTGCATGCTGTCTGCCAGGACTTGGCAACAGATGTGCTTACCTATATCGATAGCACCACCTTTGAGGTTGTACCTTTGTCCGGTACCCAAGGCTGGGAACAGGTCGACAGCAACCGCTGGCGCTTCAGCCTCACCCCTGGCGTTAAGTTCCATAACGGTGAGCCATGGAACGCTGCTGCGGCTAAGCAGGGTATCGACATCCAGGGAACGGAATCCATCGGTCAGGCCTCCCACAGCTACACCGGCACTATCAGCGGTGAAGTAGTTGATGACCTAACCGTTGATGTGGTCTGCGAAGTCGATTGCCCCATCCTCCCCAGGTCCGCCTTCCTGATCGGATTCCAGGCCCCCGGCTGGTGGAACAGTGCTTCCAATCTCGAGCGCACCGAGAAGACCATCGGGTTCGGTCCCTATGTACAGGTTGAGCACCGCCGTGGCCGACACATTTATATGGAGAAATACGAAGACTACGTACCCAACCCCATGGCGCCCAACGACGCCCAAGCCCCGACCATCGACGAAATATTCGTCGAGACCCGGTCGGAGGCCCTTGTCCGTGCAACCATGGTAGAGGTGGGAGAGGCCGACTGGGCCATGAACCTCAACCTGGCGCACAAGGATCGTGTGCCCGTCTTCAAGACCGGTGGCGCCGCCGAAACCTTCGTTCTGGTCCACGACACCATCTGGCACCCCGAGCTGAGCAAGAGGGATGTGCGCCTCGCTCTGGCCCATGCCACCGACTGCGACCTGATCGTGGAGCAGTTCTATGAGGGCCTGTTCACCTGCCAGGGCACATACGCTCCTCCGGGAACCCTTGGCGCAACAGATCGCACTATGGCCCAGTATGAGTACGACCCCGATTTGGCCAGGCAGCTGCTGGCCGACGCCAACTACGACCCGGCCAACTCAATCACCATCAACGTGTTCGAAGGCCGATACCCGAATAACGTTGAGCTGTCTGAAGCCCAAGTTGGCATGTGGCAAGACGTCGGCATCAGTGGCAATGTGGTTGTCCTTGAAACCGGCCGCTGGCTGGATGTTGCTCGCACAGGCTGCGGTCGCGCTTGGAGAGAGGTTAAGGGTGATGACCCCGGGGACTCCTACTGCCTGGACGTGCCCCCAGGGCCCCCATGCTTCTGCCAACCCAACAGCTTCCAGCTGAACCCGTCCCTGGAAACCCTGGACTTTGCACGTGCCCTGGGACGCATGGACTGCAATGATTCCGGCTCCAAGTTCTGCGACCCGGTGAACGTCCAACCCCTTCTCGACCCTGCCAGGGCAGCCAGGCTTGACGGCTCGCCTTCCCGGCAAGAGCTAATGGAGCAACTGGTAGATATCGCCTACGATGAAGCGATCATCTACACCTACTTCGACGCCCTGGTGTTCTACGGCTCCAGTGCAGACCTGGACTGGGAGACCCGCTTTGACCGCCGGATGCGTCCCAACAACTGGACCCTCAACTAAACGGTCCACCCTCTATCAACCGACCATGGAAAAGGCCCCGCCCCTCTGGAGGGGCGGGGCCTTTTCGTGAGACTGCAGAAGCGGAAGCCAATCGGACAAAGCGCGCTCATAGGGTGAGTCATAAGTGTCAGCCAGCTTTCGCCCGGCACATACATGACCAAGGTCCTATCAGAGCCATAGCCCTTGGGTCAGTGCCTATAAATTCTGGAAGATACTGGCGGCCTTAAGGCTGAAGAAGTTAAGGCCAGCGACTCTTGGTCCGGCTCCTCTTCTTGGCAGAAAATGGCATCTCCCCCTGACCAATTCCGGAGCCGCCTTCCTCCTAAAGCAAATTCCATTGACAAATGAGACTTCCAATATATAATCTTGTGCGGAACAAGAGGGTTCCTTGTTGTATGCTGTCCAACGGCCAAATCTAGAGTCTAGCCTAAGAAGGAGGAAGCTATGCACAGATGGGGGATTGCTCCCCGGTTACTGCTCCTGGCCCCGCTGCTGCTGCTAATTGGCGCAGTTGCTATTGCCTGTGGAGGAGAAGATGCAACGCCGGAAACCATAATAGAAACCGTGGTCGTACCACAGACCGTTGAGGTCGTGGCCACGCCCACCCCCGAACCAGCCAAGTCTAACATCACCATGGTATTCGGTGAAGAGCCCACCCTTCTTGGTGTCTGGGGTTCAGCAGAGGTTGCCGGTGACAATTTGACAGGACCCGGCTGCCGTATCATCCCAGTGCATGCTGCCTGTCAGGACCTAGTGACCGATGTGCTAACCTACATAGACAGCACCACCTTCGAGGTTGTGCCTCTATCCGGTGTACAAAGCTGGGAACAGATAGCCGACGACCGCTGGCGCTTCTACCTGACCCCCGGCGTCAAGTTCCATAACGGCGAAGACTGGAATGCAGCCGCTGCCAAACAGGGTATCGACATCGAAGGCAGCGAAGACATCGGTCAATCTTCCCACAGCTATACCGGTGATGTGACCGGTGAAGTGGTAGATGACCTAACGGTCGATGCGGTCTGCGGAGGCCCCTGCCCCATCTTCCCCAGGTCCGCTTTCCTCGTGGGATTCCAGGCCCCAGCCTGGTGGAACAGTGCTTCCAACTCCGAGCGAGCTGAGAAGACTATCGGCTTCGGTCCCTACGTGCAGACCGAGTACCGGCGCTCACGCCACATCAAGTTCGAAAAGTACGAAGACTACATACCCAACTCAATGGCCCCCAACGATGCTCAAGCCCCGACCATCGACGAGATCACCATCGAGTGGCGCTCCGAGAGCCTCGTCCGCGCATCCATGGTGGGTGTGGGTGAGGCCGACTGGACCATCAACCTCAACCTGGAACACCAGGACTCGGTCCCTGAATTCAAGACCGGTGGCGCCGCCGAAACTTTCGTCAACGTCTATGACACCATCTGGCACCCTGAGCTGAGCAAGCGGGATGTGCGCCTAGCTCTAGCTCACGCCACCGACTGCGACCTGATCGTTGAGCAGTTCTATGATGGCCTGTTCACCTGCCAGGGCACATATGCTCCTCCGGGAACCCTGGGCACAACCGACCGTACAATAGCCCAGTACGAGTATGACCCCGATTTGGCCAGGGAACTGCTGGCATCCGCCGGGTACGATACTGAGAACGAGATAGTCATCAACGTGTTCGAGGGCCGCTACCCCGCCAACGTTGAAGTGGCTGAAGCCCAAGCTGGCATGTGGAGAGATGTAGGCGTCAATGCCAAGGCAACCGTCCTGGAAACCGCCCGCTGGCTCGATGTTGCCCGCACAGGCTGTGGTCGCGCATGGAGAGAGCACAAGGGTGATGACCCCGGGGACTCCTACTGCCTGGACGTGCCCCCAGGGCCCCCGTGCTTCTGCTCACCTCAGAGCTATCAGCTGAACCCGTCCCTGGAAACCCTGGACTTCGCACGAGCCCTGGGACGCATGGACTGCGGCAACTCTAGCGCCAAGTTCTGCGACCCCGAGAACGTCCAGCCCCTGCTTGATCCTGCCAGGGAAGCCAGGCTTGACGCCACACCCGGCAGGCAAGAGCTGATGCAGCAACTGGTAGATATCGCCTATGATGAAGCGATCATCTACACCTACTTCGACGCCCTGGTGTTCTACGGCTCCAGCGCTCGACCGCCGGATGCGTCCCAATAACTGGACCCTCAACTAGACAACGGTCCACCCTACCAACCGACACGGAAAAGGCACCGCCCCTCCTTAGGGGCGGTGCCTTTTTGTGCGCCCTGTGAGCGCCGGTCCTCCCTCGACCAAGACCCGGGTCCTAGCAGCACCTCCAGAGTCCTGCCACGAGGAACACTATATGAAGGGATATATCTGGTAGGTCGGGCCAGAGGTCCATCAACAAGGCTTGCCATTGACAAGGCTAAGGAACCTATGTTATACATTGGGCCGACTTTCTATGGAGAAAGGGCGGCGGATGCCGTGTAAACTCAAGACTGAGCCCAAGAAGGAGGTAGCTATGCACAGATGGGGAATTGCTCCCCGGTTTCTGCTCCTGGCCCCGCTGCTGTTGCTGATTGGCGCAGTGGCTTTTGCTTGCGGAGAGGAGGATCCTACCGCAGCTCCCGTAGTCCAGGAAGTGGAAGTAACCAGGGTTGTTACTGAGGAAGGCGAAACAGTCGTTCAAACCGTGGTGGTAACCCAGCCTGCCGAGGTGATGGAGAGGGTTGTTACAGCCACTCCTGAGCCCGAAGGATCTCACATCACCATGGTGTTCGGTGAAGAACCCACACTACTCGGTGTCTGGGGTTCAGCAGAGATTGCTGGTGACAATTTGACGGGCCCCGGCTGCCGTATCATCCCAGTGCATGCTGCCTGTCAGGACCTTACCACCGATGTGCTCACTTACATAGACAGCACTAACTTTGAAGTTGTGCCGTTGTCCGGCGTCCAGAGCTGGGAACAGATCGCCGACGACCGCTGGCGCTTCTACCTGACCCCCGGCGTCAAGTTCCATAACGGCGAAGACTGGAACGCTGCTGCTGCAGCCCAGGCCATTGATATCCAAGGAAGCGAAGACATCGGTCAGGCTTCCCACAGCTACACCGGTACAACGACCGGTGAAGTGGTTGACGAGCTAACCCTTGATGTGGTCTGCGAAAACGCCTGCCCCATCTATCCCAGGTCAGCTTTCCTCGTGGGATTCCAGGCCCCAGCCTGGTATGAGAGCGCTTCCCCATCCGAGCGTGGTTCGATGACCGTCGGCTTCGGTCCCTATGTTCAGACCGAGTACCGGCGCTCACGCCACATCAAGTTCGAAAAATATGACGACTACATACCCAACCCAATGGCACCCAATGATGCTCAAGCCCCGACCATCGACGAGATCACCATTGAGTGGCGCGCCGAGAGCCTCGTCCGGGCATCCATGGTGGGTGTGGGTGAGGCCGACTGGACCATCAACCTCAACCTGGACCATGAGGACTCGGTGCCCGTGTTCAAGACCGGTGGCGCCGCTGAGACCTTCGTTCTGGTCCATGACACCATCTGGCACCCTGAGCTGAGCAAGCGGGATGTGCGTGCGACCTGATCGTTGAGCAGTTCTATGGTGGTCTGTTCACCTGCCAGGGCACATACGCTCCTCCGGGAACCCTGGGCACAACCGATCGCACCATGGCCCAGTTTGAGTACAACCCCGAATTGGCCAGAGAGCTGCTGGCTTCTGCCAACTACGACCCTGAGAACGAGATAGTCATCAACGTGTTCGAAGGCCGCTACCCATCCAACGTTGAATTGGCAGAATACCAAGCTGGCGCGATGAGAGAAGTCGGATTTAATGCCAGAGCAGTGGTCCTGGAAACCGCCCGCTGGCTCGATGTTGCCCGCACAGGCTGCGGTCGCGCATGGAGAGAGCACAAGGGTGAAGACCCCGGGGACACCTACTGCCTAGACCTTCCCCCTGGGCCTCCGTGCTTCTGCCAGCCCAACACCTATCAGCTGAACCCATCCCTGGAAACCCTGGACTTCGCA
>JAGWBF010000108.1:0-1876 GCA_021296025.1 Dehalococcoidia bacterium
GTGCCCCTCTCCCTGGACTGGGGCGCAGCCACCACCTCGGGAAGCACCCTTACCTGGAGCGTGGCCAAGCAGCCCTGGACCTCAGGAAATGAACTCATGCTACGACTCCGCAGAGGCAGCCCCATCACTACACCCACCCCTGCCACCACACCCATCCCCACCCCAACTCCAATCCCTTCGCGGAGATAACCCTGCCCAGGTAACCCACTCCCCCGATGGAGTCCTTGGTGTACTCCCCTGGGCCTCAACAAAAGTGGGATGGGGTTGGGGGTGAAGGAACCCATCCATCGGGTTTGCCCTTCCCTCCCGAGGCTTGCATGGTGGTTTCCAAACATCTATTCAAGTATCATCTATGTTCTGGCAGTACTCCCACAGGAGATTCGGTCGTATGCAGCAACGCTCCAAGTTCGGCATTTATCTCAACGCCAATGACCGCAAGGTCGTCCGCATAAACTCCCCGTACTGGATACCCGAAGAGCCCGACTGGGTATTCCTCACGCCGGAGGTCAACGCAACCCTGCTCCGGATCAGGGAGATGGCCCAGGAGAAGGCCTTGGTCTCCGACGCCGGCGACATTACCTGGGGGAGAATCCCTCTGAGGGACTAGCCCGTGCCCGACTCCTCTCCACCTTCGACGACGGAAGTCACTTCCCCCGGGAAGCGCAGGCTCCAGCTGCCCCCAGCCCTTCGGTACAGGAGCTTTCGCAACTACTGGCTGGCCCTCCTGGCATCGGTCACCGGGTACCAGATGCTGGTCAACTTCTCCCTGCTCTGGCTCATCTATGACATCACCCACGACGCCCGGTTCGAGGGATACGTGGGCCTGTCCATAGCCATCCCGGCGATTGGGCTGAACCTGTTCGGCGGTGTCTTTGCCGACCGGCTGGATCCCAGGAGACTGGTGGGAATTGCCCAGTTCCTAACCGCAACCGTTGCCGTAATCCTGGCGGTGCTGGTGATGACGGGAATGGTCAACCAGTGGCACGTCCTGGCAGCCGCCTTCCTGATCGGTTCCACCCAAGCTTTCGACACTCCCAGCCGCCAGTCCATCTGGCCCCGCTTAGTGGGCAGGGAAGCTTTGCCCAACGCTGTGGCCCTCAACTCGGTGATATGGACGGGAACCCGCATAGTTGCTCCCACTATCGCCGGAATTATCATCGGACGCATCAACATAGCGGCAGCTGTCCTGGTCAGCGCCACCGGTTTCTACATCCTCTCGGTGGTGGTCCAGACCCTTAAGCTTCCTCCCAGCGACAGGATCGCCGGTTCCGTCTTCCAGCAGATGTTGGCGGGATTCGCCTTCATCAAAGAAAATCCCGTCTTCATGTACCTCATAGGGATGACCTTCTTCAACGGCATGTTCGGCATGTCATACATCTTCCTTATGCCCGTCTTTGCCAAGGAGGTGCTGGATGTGGGGGCTGAGAAGACGGGCTGGCTCCTGGGGGCGTCGGGGGCGGGAGCTCTCACAGGGACCCTGATCGCCGCCAACATGGGCAGCCGGCTTTGCGATGCGAAGGCCCTCATGGGCGGGAGCATATTGTTTGCCCTGTTCCTGATGGCCTTCGGCGTGGTCACCCATTTCGGTTCCTACGAGCTGGGGCTCTTGGTGCTGTTCTTTGCCGGCTGCAGCAACAACATCTACCTGATGTCGGTGATGGTCAACCTACAGACCCGGGTGCCCGACCGCTTCCGGGGAAGGGTTATGGGCTTCTACAGCCTCACCTGGAGCATGACAGCCCTGGGGGCCTTCCAAGCCAGCTTCTTTGCCCACTACGTAAGCCCGCCGGCCGCCGTCGCCATTGGGGGAGCGCTGGTAATTGCCTTCGTCCTGGGACCTGCCCTGGTCAACAAGGAAATCCGGAGTCTCGCCCCG
>JAGWBF010000108.1:2214-7224 GCA_021296025.1 Dehalococcoidia bacterium
CTGGGAGGCAGCAGAGCGGCAACCCGCCCCATGATCATGTCGGACAGGTTCTCCAGAACAGGCCTGCTCAGCCTACCCTCCACGATGGGCAGGGTGAAGGGTTCCCCAAACCTGACCTTCATGGTCGTCATGGGACAGGCGATCCGCAAGAACCCGGGCACGTTCTCGGTTCCTGTGATAGCTACGGGCAGTATGGGGGCCTGGGACCGGACGGCGATGTAGGCTGCGCCCGGATGTCCCCGCTTCATCTGGGCATCCAGGCTGCGAGTGCCTTCGGGGAAGATGCCAATGACTTTGTCGCTCCGGAGGAGGCCCATGGTCCAGCGAAGGGCCTCCACATCGGCCCCCTCCCTGACCATGGGATGTACTCCGACGGACCGAAGGAAGTAGGACGCCACGGGGCTGGAGAATAGGCCCTCTTTGGCCATGAAGTGCATGGAGCGCTTCATGCTGGCTACCAGCACCGGCGGGTCCGCGTTGCTCAAGTGGTTGGACACCACGATCAGGGGTCCCCTGGGAGGCACCGCCTCTTTCCCTTCTACCTCCCATTTGCTGAAGAGGGAGAAGCAGATCTGGGCCAGGGACTTGCCTAAGCCGTAATAGATACCCATTACTGCACCCCCTCCGCTATGCGCAGGGCATGCTGCACCACCTGGCAAAGGGTCTTGCCATCGGTATCCAGCACCACAGCATCGGGGGCAGCCTTCAGCGGTGATGCATCCCGGCTTTCATCCCGGTGGTCCCGGGCCAGGAGGTCGTCCAGCACTTCCTGGAATTCCACTTCCTTCCCCAGGTCGCGCATCTCTTCGTACCTGCGCCGGGCGCGCACTTCGGGAGATGCAACGATGAACAGCTTCAGGGGTGCGTCGGGCAGCACAACCGTACCGATGTCCCTTCCTGCCATGACCACCGGCCCTTCGTCGGCTATCTGCTTTTGCTGCTTCACCAGGGCGGAGCGTACTCCCTGGTAGGTGGACACCTGGGAGGATGCCAAATCCACCGCTGGATGACGCAGCTCCTCCCCCAGGATCTGCTCCCCAATCACCATGGATGCCCCATCATCTCCTATGGGCCGGATTGGGCAGGTCTGGGCTATCCGCATGACAGCACCCTCGTTATCGGCTCCCGCTCCCTGTTGAATGGCCAGCCAGCTCACAGCCCGGTACATCAAGCCGGTGTCCAGAAAGCGATAACCCAGCTTTTCGGCCAAGGCTTTGCCCAGGGCCGTCTTTCCGGCAGCTACGGGTCCGTCTATTGCGATAGTCTTGGGTGCTTCCATGTTGCGAGGGTAAGAAGCTGGAGCGATCGTGAGGGTGTTTATTGGGCGCCGCTGGAGTTCTCTGCCTTTGGACTATTGCGGATGAGGTGCCCCACGCTACACAGGAAGAGGGTCTTTACAGTCGGGGTGGTGGCCTTCTTTACCATGTGCATACTGGCGGGGCTGCTGGACACCTTCCCCGGGGACGAGGCAGCCCTGAAATGGCTCCAGTCCCACCGGAGCGGCTTCCTGGATGATGCCGTCCGGGCGGCATCCTTCCCTGGTCACAGACTGGTGGCTGCTCTAACCGTAACGTTTCTTGTCCTGTCCCTCCTGGCCTTCAGGCGTTGGATGGATGCCCTGATGTTTGTCTCGATACTGGCGCCGGTCGTGCTAAACATGGCGCTGAAGGAGATCATCGACCGGCCGCGCCCGGACATGACCATACTCATTTCACCACCGACCAGCCCCGGATTTCCCAGCGGTCATGCCGAGTATGCAGCGCTGCTGTTCCTGCTGCTGTTCTACCTGGCGGGCGAGCTGGTCGGGCCGCGATGGCTTAGGTGGCCCCTTAGGATAGCGCTGGTGCTGGCAATCCTGGCGGTGGGGACCTCCAGGGTGTACCTGGGGGTCCACTGGCCCAGTGATGTGCTGGGCGGGTACCTGCTGGGGGTGCTGTGGGTATGGGTCGTCCTGTGGGGCCGCAAACGGCTCACTTTTGGCAGTCGCCGAAGCTAGGCCCTCTCTTTTGAGGACTGCTAGACTGGCCCCGTTAGACGCCGCCTAGCGGCTCCTCGGGGTGCAACATGAACTGGCTGGACATCGCGATAATCGTATCCACGGGCGTGCTCCTCTTGCTGGGATGGAAGTTGGGAGTGGTCCACCTTGCGGTGGTCGCCGTGGGTTCCTTAGTGGGAATTATCCTGGCCAGCCGTTTCAAGGATGAGGTGGAGCCAGCCTTTTCCGCACTGGGATTGGGGGACAACTGGGTCGAGGTCGCAGCGTTCATCGCCATCTTTCTCATCGCGTTGGCTGCCGCCCTGGTAGCCGGCTCCATGCTGCGTTCCATGTCCAAGCGCCTCAAGATAGGCTGGGCGGACAATGCCATCGGAGCAGCACTGGGGCTGATAGTCAGCTTTGCCGTATGGTCTTCCCTGCTTTCGACGGTGCAGAGTCATCCCGTGCTGGGGTTGGTGAGCACAGTGGAAGGGTCGGCCTTAGGCACCTTCCTGGCCGACAGGTTCGACCTGGTGCTGAAGGGGGTGGGCCTCATCCCCGGCGACCTGGGAGAGTGATATACCCGGTTGAATCCTCCGGGACTGGCATTATAATAGTCCATCATGCTGAGTTCTTCGGTTCTGGTACTGAACCTGAACTACGAGCCCATCAACGTGTGCAATGTGCGCCGGGCCGTCGTCCTGCTCAGCAAGGGAAAGGCTGAGCTGCTGGAGGATGGCCGGGGGGAGATACGCTCCACCAAGCTGAGCATGATCATCCCCTCGGTGATCCGTCTCGTGTACCTTGTCCGCCGCCCCTTCGTACAGCGGAAGCTCTCCAAGAAGGAGGTCTTCCTCCGTGACCGGTACGTATGCCAGTACTGCGGGGTGCAGATGAAGGACCTTACCCTGGACCATGTGAAGCCCCGACGCCAGGATGGTGTGCACAGCTGGGAGAACATCGTCAGCGCCTGCGGGCCCTGCAACCGCCGCAAGGCGGGACGCACCCCGGAGGAGGCCGGAATGCGCCTGATGCGCATTCCCAAGGCCCCGTATCCCAGCCCCTATTACCTGCTGCACAACCGCACCATCCATGATGAGTGGCAGAAGTTCATCCCATGGGCACAGATGGGAGTGCCCGACTGACCCGGTTCCCCGCAAGCCCTTCACCGAAAGGAGCAGCCAAACCATGACCACACGAGCGCCGTTTCTAAGACAGGCCTATGGGGCCTACCAGCACAGGGACATTCCCGAAGAGGATGCAGACCTGGCCCATGTCGGGCCGGGTACTCCCCTGGGAGAGTACCTGCGACGCTTCTGGCAGCCCGTCGCCCTGTCCTCGGAGCTTAAGGATGTGCCCGTAAAGACCCGGATCATGGGCGAGGACCTGGTCGTATTCCGGGACAAGAGCAACCGGGTCGGCCTGATGGAGCTTCACTGCTGCCACAGGGGGACTTCCCTGGAGTTCGGGCTGGTCTCCGAGAAGGGCATCCGGTGCTGCTACCATGGCTGGCTCTTCGACGTGGACGGCACCATCCTGGAGACACCCGGCGAGCCGGCGGACAGCACCCTCAAGGACCGCCTCTTCCACGGGGCCTATCCCGCCAGGGAGCACAAGGGCTTGGTGTTCGCCTACATGGGCCCGCCGGACAAGCTGCCGCCCATGCCCAAGTACGACACCCTCACCGTCGATGGGGAGCCGGGCTACCGGAAGTGGGATGTGGAAGGGGGCAAGTTCCTCCTGCCCTGCAACTGGCTGCAGGTGAAGGAGAACAGCATGGACCCCATCCACACCGCCTTCCTGCACACCATTATCAGCGGTGCCCAGTTCACCAAGCAGTTCGGCGTCCTGCCCGAGTTGGACTACATGGAGACCCCAACGGGCATGGTGTATATGGCTACACGGCGCATCGGCAACTACGTGTGGGTGCGGATGAAGGACTTCATCCTCCCCAGCCTTCACCAGGTTGCCCCCGACACCGAGGATGCCAGCCGCGCCCACGAGTTCGCCCGCCCATGGCTGACCCAGTGGGGAGTGCCCTTGGACGACCATAACACCATGAACTACCGGCTCCGCCACTACACCGACGAGGAGTGGGAGCGGGGCGAGAAGCGCCCCCCGGTGCAAACCTTCGGCCAAGCCTGTGACCGACCTTACGATGAGCGCCAGCGGGTGCCCGGCGACTACGATGCCCAGATGAGCATCCACTGGGGCATGTCCCGCCACGGCTTGGAGCACCTGGCTGAGACGGACCGGGGAGTCATAACCTTCCGCAGGCTGATCCGCGATGGCATCGCAGCAGTGCAGCGCGGGGAAGACCCTCCCGGGCTGGTGCGGGACCCGGACAAGATCATCCGCACCTACGCCAACAACACCGTACGGGAGGTCCCACCGGCGGCCACCGAGGAAGAGGACCGGGAGCTGCTCCGCAGGATCGCCAGGGAAGTGGCCGAGGGGTACGTCAGCGAACCGCCTCCCCTGTAGTAGAAAGGACCCTCTGTCTGACCTGCTTTTCGTCGTCCCGGCGTCCGCGGAAACCTACGCTGGCATGCAGCACGGCCCTCAATTCCCGCGAATGCGGGAATGACGGTGATGGTAAGAGCCTCGCCTTTCGTCATTGCGGCGTAGGCCGCAATCCAGGACGGAACATTGCCGGCTTCCAGGACGGCTCTGTAGTCTTCGTGAGTATTGCAGTGGGGATCCGGCCGAAAGCCTTGACTTTCCTGGATTGCGACCTCCGCCGCAATGACGGCAAGGGTTCTTGCCACACCCTGCCTTCCTAAGGCCCGGCCCCAACCGTCACCACTCAACCATTCGTCGTTCCCGCGTCCGCGGAAGTGGCGTAGGGGAGCTAAGGGAGGGTGCTAGTCCAGGAAGCGCATGAACACCTGGTTACTGAGGAACAGGCTGGCTTCGGTCAGCTTCAGCTTTCCCCCGGTCTGCAGGGTGGTTCTATAGTCCTAGTGAATATTCAAGTGGGGATCCAGCCGAAAGCCCTGTCTTTCCTGGATTGCAGCCTCCGCCGCAATGACGGT
>JAGWBF010000019.1:0-16737 GCA_021296025.1 Dehalococcoidia bacterium
AGCCCTGATGGAGCGGGCGTCCTCCATCCGGCACACCTGCACCTCTCGGCGCTACTCGGGCGCTTCCAGCGGTCCCAGCTGGAACTCCATCTGCAGGGCCCGTATCTCCTGGTACATCTCCTCCCGACGCCTTCTCTCTGCTGCCAGGGTGGACTGGGGGGCGTCCGGTCCACCGCTGGGGTCACTCCGGCGGAAGAAAGGATAAGCCACCATCGCTACAACAAAGATGGCCAGGAGGGTGACTATGAGGAAGGGGATCAACGGTCCCCAGTCCTTGGACCTTGCGTCCCATTTTCGCAGGCCCCATAGCTGCAAGATTCCCAGACCAGCGGCAAGTCAATCACCGAGACGATTCTTCCAGCCTAGTCACTCCCCGTCTGCCCCACCGCACCCGGAATACCTCCCATGTCCCTTCTTCTTGAAGCTAGGTCAAAGGCCGGAGCAGACTCCGAGGCCCTTCGAGGCCACAGGGAGACTCCACTGCCCAGCATGAACATAGGCCCGGCAATCCACATCCACCAGACCAAGGGGTTCTGAATCACCCGGACGCCGGCGCTGCCATCCTCGGCTAGCTCGCTGGGCACCACATAGAAGTCCTCCACGGGGGTGGAACGAATGGATGCCCGGGTGCTGGACATCTGGAAGTCGGGATAGAAGGCCCTCTGGGGATGCATCTCGCCGATGAATTCGCCTTCCTTGTAGGCCCGTAAGGTTGACACAAACTCGGTACGGTCCCCCCTGAACGCTGACTCGGTGCCTACGTACTCTATGCGGTAATCGCCTATGGCCGCGCTCTCTCCTGGTTGCAGCACCACATCCCTCTGAATCTCGTAGAAGGATGATCCCACGACGCCCAGCACCAGGAGGAGTACCGCCAGGTGCACGATGTAACCGCCATAGCGGGGGCGATTGGCGGCGATCAACTTTGGGAAGGCCAGCAGGTAGTTGTTCCCCTGCTGACGCAGCGTCCTGGTGCCCCTGTACCACTCGGCGAGTATTCCCGTGGCCACCATGGCACATATCCCGAAGGCAAGCAGCGGGTACACCTCCCCGATCCCCACCAAACGCAGGACTACAATGACGCCAACTCCAACGCCTGCAGGCAGGGCCAACGCCCGCAGCAGCGTGCGGGGCGATGCCCGCCGCCATGGCATCAGCGGCCCCACGCCCATCAGGAAGACCAAGGCAAGCATCAGCGGCCCGTTGACCTGGTTGTAGAACGGAGCCGCAACGGTGACCACGCTTCCCCGGAAGGCTTCAGAGATAAGGGGATAGACGACTCCCCACAACGTGACGAAGGCTATGGCCAACAGCAGAAGGTTGTTGACCAGGAAGGATGCTTCCCTTGACAGGGTCGATTCCAGGGTGGACCTGCTCTTTAGGGCGTTGTACCGCAGGAAGAATATGGCAAAGGGTACAATCACGCCGATTGCCGTAAACATCAGGAAGATCCAGCCCAGGGACGATGCTCCGAAGGAGTGCACCGAGGGGACCGGCCCACCGCGGTTCATGAACATACCGTAGAGGGCAAGACCGAAGGCGATATTGATGAGCACGATGTTCCACATCCGGAACATACCCCGGCGCTTCTGCACCATGATGGAGTGTATGAAGGCGGTCAAGGCCACGAAGGGCATGAACCCGGCGTTCTCCACCGGGTCCCAAGCCCAGTAGCCTCCCCATCCCAGGATGGTGTAAGCCCACCAACCGCCCAGGAGCAGGCCCGAACCCAGCAGGGCCCAACTTACTATCCCCCATGTCCGGCCCGAATCCACCCATTCATCCCCGGACTTTCCTTCGATGAGGGCACCGAGGGCAAAGGCAAGAGGTATGGCTACAGCCACTAGCCCCGCCATCATCACGGGTGGATGGATGAACATGCCTGGGTGGGTCAGCAAGGGGTTGATACCCTGTCCATCGGAGGGAGTGAAGGACAGCTCAGAAAAGGGGTTGGCCATAAAGTAGGTCACAGCCAGGAAGAAGGTCAGCACGAGCATCAACACCATGCTGGTGTAGGGCAGCACATCCTGCATCTTCTGAGGGGCCAGCTTGAGAGCCAGGGCCGACATGGCGGCCAGCACAAACCCTATGTAGAGAAGGGAGCCTTCATTGCCGGCGTAGAAGGCCACCCAGGTGTACACCCGTTCCATCGCCAAGTTGCTGTTCTCAGCCACGTAGGCGATACGGAACTCGTTGGTGAGGAAGGCTCCTACCAGGCTGATTACGGAGACGGCCAGCACCAGGACGACTACGTACATTGCGAAGCGGGAGCTTTCCAGGAGCTCCGGTATGCGCCTCAGACGTCCCAGCCCGGAACCCAGGGCTGAGTAGGCCGCCAGGGCGACAGCCAGGGCCAGGGTTATGCTTCCAAGGTCTGCCAACCTCTAGCCTCCTTCTTTCCCATCATTAACACCTTCCATCTCCGCATCGGCCATCGCTAGGTACTCGCCCATCCGCCCAGGTTCCGTCCCTTCATTTGCTGCGTCGCCTCTCACACGCATGCTACGGACGACCAGCAGCAATAGGAACAGAGCCCCCGCCAACCCTACCGGCGGAACGACCCAGGCCAGCAGGCTGAACCCTTCCTTGGGCGGCGCTGCGAGGACAGCTTCGCCGTAGCGCTCCACGAAGTATTGAAGTATCTCATCGCGAGTCCATCCATCCTCCAGCCTTGCTCTGACCGCTGCCCGCATCTGGGCCGCCAGCTCCACCTGGGACTGGTCGATGGTCTCTCCGGGACACTGCAGGCAGATCAGCTGCTTGTCGATGGACTGGGCGCGCTCCTCCAGGGAAGGTGGAAGTTCACTGGCGCAGGCGGAGAAGGTCAAGGCTAACCCCAGCAGGAGGATGGTAGGGATACCATTTCGCAGGGTCAGGTTCACAGTTCTGACATCACCCTGGCCAGAATGGGCCATGCAGCTTCACCGGCCCTAAGGATTAGGGGCAGCTATCATGGTCATCAATGAGGCAAGCCCGTATGTAGGTGACCACCCGCCACCTATCATCCACGGAAAGCAGCTTTGCGAAGGAGGGCATGACGGTTACACCATTGGTTATCCAGCCATACAGGCCGGCGTCCGTCTGGTCCACCACGTAGGAATCAGTCAGGTTCGGAGTAATAGTGTACGGTTGGGAGTCCGTGCCATATCCAAAAGACTCTTTCATGGTGTTCAGCACAGGTCCGTCACCCAAACCCTGGGCGCCGTGGCAGAATACGCAGTTGGTAGAGTAGATGTATTCGCCTGCCGCCAGGACCGATTCTCCGGGAGTGAACGGGTTCTCCCCCGTGCTTAGCTGTACCCCGGTTATGGGGACAGATCCCGCGGGAGCAGACAAAACGGGGGGCTCATGGGGTCCATAGGACTGCTGGTAGTGCATCTCGTAGAATATGTCCACGGGATAGGTCCCGCTGGCGCAGCCGGCGGCTGCGAGAGCTACGACGACGAGAAGCAACGCAGCCAGGACAATGGTCCGTCCCCTCGGTCCTCGTGACGCGGCGGAGGCCCCCCGGCCCTTCCGTTCCGTGGGAACCCCGTTCCCGAAATTCGATACCAGCTGGTCCTTCATGGAAGCTACACTTTACCTCGCTTGATATCCTCGGCCCCCGCCTGGGTTAGCACCTGCTCCACCCGGTCAACCTCCTCCGGCTCGCACTCTACCAGTACACCAACATACCCTTCGGTGATCCGGTCATCGTAAAGACCCAAGGACGGCCTCGGCAGTCGGGACTCAAATATGATACCCAGAACGGTGAACAGGATGGCCCCCAGCATCGTTCCTTCGTAGGTCACGATCGCCATGGGGGGCAGGGAGAGGATGGGCTTTCCTCCCGTCACCAGCGGGTAAGCCATCTGGGTCATCGACGTGAGGAGGATACCGGCGGTAAGTCCGCACAGGGCTCCGACGAAGGGGAACACGTAAAGGCGGTGACTGCTCTCTTTCTCTCCGAAGGCCCCTTCCGGGTACGGCGCTCCCGTGAGGAAGTCGTAATCGTTGTCGCTTATGCCCATGCGCTGGAGGCCGTCTCCCGCCTCCGCAGCATAGTTGGCGTCGGAGTATAAACCTAGCACACCTGTCTTAGCCATCTAACGCCTCCTTCCTCCATCTTCGTCCATCGACGGGAATGGAGGATTTTGCTCCGCAGCTACTCCTCCCGGAGTACTGCGGGCACCTTTCTTCTACCAATCTGTATCTCATCCCGTGCGATCTCTCCCTCCTTGATGTCGTAGAGGGGGATTAGAGGGAACACCTTGGCAAACAGCAACATAAGCATGCAGACCAGCGCGAAGGTACCAATGACTATGACCACCTCGACAACGCTGGGGGCGTAGGTGAAGTAGGTGAAGTTCATGACCTGCTTCTGGGCAAGACCGGGCACGATGATCAGAAAGCGCTCCAGCCACATGCCGATGTTCACCGATATGCAGGCGATGATCATCAGTCCCGGGTTCCTACGGACGCCCTTGAACAGCCACATTCCGACAGGAATGAAGTAGGTGGTGCCCACGAAGGTTATGAACCACCAGCTCCATGGGGCCTGGGCCGATAAGAAGTCCTTGACGGCTATCTCATCCGCTTCCAGGCTGTAAAGGCCGAAGAAGAACTCAAGGACAAAGAAGAAGAACCATCCGGTGGCCACCACCACCAGCAGCCTGCCCAAGGCATCGAAATGCTCGGGACGTATGTATTCTTGCCACCCATACAGCCAGCGCATGACCGCCATGACGATCACCACCGCGGCAACGCCCGAGTGGACGGCCCCGATAACAAAGTAGGGCGGGAATATAGTGGAATGCCAGCTCTTCACCGCGATGGCCATGCTGAAGTCGAAGGACACGATGCTGTGCACCGACACGAAGACGGGCAGGATCAGCGCCGAAAGCAGGACGCCTGCAATGATCTGCAGCTTCCACTGGCGCGGGTTGCCCCGCCAACCCAAAGCAAGCACGGAGTATATCTGGCGCCGTATACCAGTAGATCGGTCCCTTATTACCGCAAGATCTGGGAGAAGGGCGATGTAAACGAACAGCGTGCTGGAGGTGAGGTAGGTAAACACCGCCGATGGGTCCCATATGAGAGCCGAACGCACATTCGGGTACACACCCCTGGCCCAGTCGAAGGGGAAGACCCAGTAGAAGACCCGCCAGGGACGCCCTGCGTGAATCAGGGGCATCAACATGGCTGTCATCAGTGAGAAGACGGTCAGCACCTCTGCAGCCCTGGTAGCGGGCCGTCTCCACTCCGCCTTGGAAAGCCGAAGGATGGCCGAGAGCATGACGCCGGCGTGCGAAATCCCGATCCAAAAGACAAAGTTGGTAATGAAGAAGCCCCACATGACGGGTCGGTTCAGACCGCTTACACCCAAGCCGCGGTTGAACATGTACCCGGCAGCGCACATCGCGCCCAGGACGATAATCCCAAAGAAGGCGATCAGCCCCCATTGCCACTTGGGATGCGTGAAGATGGTGTGAAGCAGGTCCCGGTTTATCTGCCGGTCTGCCAGCGCCCTACCTTCCTGCATAGACTTCCTTCATCTTGCTACACATCCTCTACTCCGGCTTCCCAAGCACCAGGTACTTGCCCTTCATGAATGGGCGGTACAGGACGTACATCAGCCCTTCCTTCATCTCCCAGGCCGACATGATGGGGATCAAGCGGGTGCCCAACAGGAAGATAAAGGCAGCCCCGGCCATCATCCCAACCACCATCAGAACATCAAGCGGACCCGGGAGCACGGGCAGCAGCTGGGCTGCGGTGCCTCCGTGGGCAGCCTCGAACTCAGCAATGGACTCCGCGCCCACATCCTTGATGTTGAAGGCGGGAACGTACAGGCGCACCATCATAAAGAAGGCGCCGATGATCACCGATGCTCCGGCGACGGTGGGTCCTAGGACACTCTTGCGCACCCCATTCCACAGCAGAAGGACGAAGGGAATGAAGAAGCTGAAGAACAGGTTCAACAGGAAGGCAGTTCGGTAGGACTCAACCATCAGCAGCTTTATAACGGTCTGCTCGGTCTCATCCCGGCCATACCAGAAGGTCATGAATTCGGAGAACCAGAAGTAACCCCAGAGCAGGGTCACGCCGAGGAGCACCTTGGCAAAGGACCAGAAGGGGTCGACCCCTATGTACCGATCGTACCCTCCCACCTTTTTCATCAGGAACAAGACCACGATCAGCAGCCCCGCCGAGGCTTGGATGCCTGTCAGTACATGATGGGCGGCGAAGATGGAGTCCCGCCAGCCGGGTATCAGGCTGAGGGCGAAGTCCAGGCTGATCAGGGTGTGCACCCAGACCAGCAGCATGAAATAGAACGCGCCCAGGATAGCCATCTGCCCTTTCTGGACGTTCCAGTCCCGGACGGTCCCCTGCCACCCGCAGGCCAAGCGTCCCATCACCCGGGCGCGCAGGCCATTGGAGACCTGGGCTATCTGGGCCATGTCTGGCCGGGCCGAGACCCACAACAGAGCCAGCCCGCACACCACTACACCAATTAGTCCGGCCATGTCCCACCAGATGGGGGCCCCGATGGGTGCGCTGAACCAGATGGTGCGCCGGTCCTTGCCCAGCTCCAGGACACCATCCCCATTCAGATCGATGCCCGGAAGGACGATCAGCATAGGTATGAAGGCCAGGACTGCAAGGATTCCAACCAGGGAGAACAGTTCCGCAGCCCTGGAGAAGGGCCTGCGCCAGTGGTTCTTGGTCCATCGGAAAGCGATGGCAGCAAGGGGCGCTGTGGTGGCGGTCACTATGAGGAAGGCGAATGCGGCGGCGTAGTAGCCGTACTCATTTCTCGACGAATCGGATAGGCCTACATCCAAGGCTCGAATCACAAAGGCCAGGACCCCAAGGGCGAATAGCCCTCCCGCAACAGCCACAGCCAACCAGAACTTGGGGCATGCGGCGTCGTACTTCTCCGCCAGGTCCTGCATAACTTCCCTGTCGGAAAGATGTACCTCGGGAGGGCCGGTCCTCTCGGCGGCCTCATGGGGATGTCTAGCCATGTCCGCCTTCTCCGGTACGGCGTGGGTCTATCTTTTTCAAGTAGATGACGTTGGGCTCGGTGCCTATGTTCTTGAGGAGCTGGTATGCCCTGTCATCCTTGAGAACCTTCTCATTGGTGTCTTCATCGACAGCAACATACTGGCTCAGCTGACCGTCGGGGTCGGTGTAGTCACCGAATATCAGGCTGCCCGTCGGACACGCCTGGACGCACGCAGGGGCGAAGTTCCCTTCGGCCAGGGCGCGGTCATTTAATTCTCCTCCCTCGGCAGCCTCCACCTGGCGCTCTCCTCTTCGGAGCCTCTGGATGCAGAAGGAGCACTTCTCCATGATTCCCCGGCTGCGTACGGTCACATCCGGGTTCAGCTGGTTACGCATCCTATCCGGCCACACGGGTTCCCAGTAGTTGAAGAAGCGCACCTGGTAGGGGCAGTTGTTGGCGCAGTATCGGGTGCCCACGCAGCGGTTGTATACCTGGACGTTCAGGCCCTGGTCGTTGTGATAGGTGGCGTACACCGGGCACACCGGCTCGCAGGGGGCGTTCTCACAGTGCTGACACAGCACTGGAAGGAACCGCGCCTTGATGTCCTGGAAGGGCGCATCCTCGGGACGGCTTCGGTACTCTTCGGGGACTTCCCAGTAGCGCTGTATGTGTATCCACTCTATGGGCCTTCGCTCGTGAAACCGGTCCTCGGTGTTGAGCTGCACGTTGTTCTCGGCCTGGCAAGCAACCACGCAGGCCTGGCATCCCGTGCACTTATCTATATCTACGATCATACCCCACTTGTGGGGCTTCCTCTGGGCCATCACCTAGCCTGCCTTTCCTTAAGCCGGGCTACTCTAAGCATTGCTTCCACTCTCCCTCAGCCTCCGGTCACCTGGACGGGGTCCTCATGCTCCGTGCCTATGGGGAAGGCGGTAACGATTCCCTCGAACTTGGAGACCCTGATGTTCCGGCCCGTGGGTGTTACCCGGACCTGGGTGGATGCCCATGCCAGACCTCCGTCAGGGTCGGTCTTTTGAGGACTGAGCAGGGACAGGATGTTCCCTCCCCGGACTTCCCCATCCCGGGTGGCATACTCTACGCCGGGAAGGTGGCCCTGGCCCACAGGAATCCCAACAACATCGGGAGGCAGGGCCGGATGGGGATACACCACAGCTTCGATATCTCCCACGTTGGAAACGATGCTAACCACATCCCCTTCCTGGAGACCCATCTCCCGGGCACGGTGGGCATTGATTTCAACCCATGTCTGCCAGGTGACGGTGGTGAGAGGGTCGGGGGCCGCCTGGAGCCAGGGCAGATGGGCGCCCCTGCCGTCCAGGATCGAGTTGTGCAGGAAGGGCACCAGGTGGAATATGTTCCCCCCCGCGGGCCCATGGTACCGGGGCCGGGAGTGCTGCGCAGCTATCTGCTGCAGGTCCGGCGGAGCAGGGGCATCGGCGCCCGCCGTGGCCTCCCTGTCTTCCCAGCCTCCCCGCTCAAGGAGCATGTTCCAGAAGGCGGGGAAAGTGAGCATGTTGGGATGGTCTTCCCCTTCTATCAACAAGGGTGTGCCTCTGCCCGCATCGAACAACCTCTGGGCCGCATCCCGCAGCACACCATAGAAGGTGTCGGGCAGCCCATCATCCAGGCCCAGGTCCCCCGACAACGCCAGGAGCAGGTCCGGAAAGCTACGAGGGTCCAGGTCGGGTAGGGGGTTTACCACCGGCTGCTGGAACCCCAGTGTTTGGAAACCGGGACCGGGGTCGGGAACATCATCCCCCCAGTCCTCCAAGCCTGACCGCACCGGAAGGACCAAGTCGGCCCGCTGGGCCGTGTCGTCCATGAAGCTGGAGAAGCTCACAACCAGGGTGTTGTCCGGTGCGCTATCTAATGCGTTGGCGAAACCGGTGCTGTTGGGCAGAGTGTATGCCGGGTTGGCCCCACAGACCATGAGCGCCTGCAGCTGGCCTCCCCGCAGGTTTGAGGCTGCTTCGTCCCAGTTGTCCATGTTGCCCATAGAGTAAGACAGCTCCAGCTCCTCCAGGGGAGGGGCAGGATTGAAGACAACCCCCCCGTCACCGATGCGCCCTCCCACGCTGCCAGTCAGGTAGTTGAGAAGGTACACGGCAGTCATGTTGGAAGCGCCGTTGGTGTGGGCGGCGGCTTCACCACCGCCGATAGCCAGGGGCGCGCGGGAAGCTGCAAACTCCGCCGCGATTCTTTCGATCATGTGGGCCGCCGTTTCGCCCCTTATGGACTCGGGTACACCAACGTACCAGGGGTTGGACGGATCGACGATGTGCTCGGCGCTGAACGGATCCAGGGCTGCCAGAAGGTCGTCCCGGCTGGCGCCTCCCGCCATGTTGGATGCCGTCCCGCCGTCGGGCCCCGAGACGATGGCATGGGCCATACTCAGGGCTACTACTCCCTCCATACCCGGCCTTATGGGTATCCACTCGTCGGCGCTGGCGGCTGTCGCCGAGTAGCGAGCCCCTATGTGCACAAAAGAACCTCGGACCCCTCCGTGCTCATGGGACCTGAGGTTTCCGAAACCCCGGGAAAGCTGAACAGGGGAAAGCCATGTAGAGAGAAAGTCGGCGCCAAAGGACAGAAGATACGTAGAGTTCTCCAGATCGAAGCTGGGGAGGTTCGTCTGACCGAACACCTCGGAGGAGGTGGCCCTCAGGACGGAATCACCCATTATGTCCAAGCCCAGGTAGCTCCCCCCGTAGGCTGATGCGAACCGGTCAACCACCACAGCCTGGTGCCCCCGCATGGGACCTGTGATCATCATCATTGCCGAGCTGTTGCCCGAGCTTCTCAAGCCGCCAAGCCTGGAAGCTATGGTGTTCATCGCCTCGTCCCAGGAGATGGGGGCGTATGTGCCTTCCCTCCTGCTGCCCGTCCTTCTCATAGGCCCGGAGAGGCGGTCCGGATGGTACAGGGACTGGAGGGCGCCATCGCAACGGACGCTCTGTTTGCCTGCGTTGGTGCGGTAAAGGGGGTTGCCCCTGACCTTCTTCGCCCTTCCTTCCATAACCCTGACGAGAACTCCCTCCCTTTCGGGGCATTCGCCGCACAGGGTGGCGTACCAGGTGTCCCGTCCCCTGACCAGGTCCTCGGGGATATCTACGGGACTCTGTATTTGCATCTCGCTATCGGGAAACACGTTGCAAGCAACGGCACCCAGCGCAGAGACACCCGCCCATTTAAGGAAATTTCTTCGTGTTACCTTCATTGGTCCTCTAGTAGTGGCAGGTGGTGCAATCAGTGGGGGCATCGTAGTCGCGATGACAGTCCACGCAATCGCCCATCTTCAAGCTCCGCTCCTGTTTGACCTTGGTCATCTCCCGAACATCGCCGTGGCATATGGTGCACACCTGTTCGACGGGCGAAATCCCGCCTGCCGCAGCCATGTCGATCACATCCTGCTGCTGGGTGAAATACCTTAGGTGGGGTTCGTGGGCAAACTGCACATGGTCGGGGATACGGTGCACCTTCTCCCAGTCGATGGGCTGGGGCGTGGCCCCAGGCACAACCACCCCCGATTTGTCACGGCCCGCGTATTCCAGCAGCTTTGCGATTTCAACATTGGATTCGCCATTGACGGTCGTGTGGCAGATCAGGCACTGCTCAACCGCAGGCACGGTGGCAGCTTCGCCGGTGACCACGTTTCGATGACAGAATTCGCAGGCGATCCCCTCGTCCTGGACATGAACGTTGTGAGGAAAAGCGATGGGCTGGTCGGGCCCGCTTGCACCGAATCCGAACAAAGGTGTGGACCACCATGCCGTCAAGACGTAAATCAGCACGAACAGCATGATGGCTGTCGATGCCAGTCCTCCCAGGACCAGGGGAACTTTCCCTATACGAGGTAACCCTTGCATCAGGAGTTGTTCATCACCCTTCGACCAGTGGTGTTTTCTCTGCTGACCGGTGTCAAATCAGTCCATTCCAAGAACGGGAAAACAGTCGGCGCCCAGTGAAGCGCACAAGGCCGGCTCATATCCAGAACCTGTTATACACAGCCTCCAGCAGCTGGGTGTTCCGTACCGTCAGCACCATGAAGAACACCGCCAAGCCTATAAGCGCGAAGACGCCCAGGTACATGGGGCGGCGCAGCATCAAGAACTTTGACGGCAGGTGTCCCGAAGCGACCAGCGAGGGTATGACAGCATGGGCGGTGACGAAGGTGAACGCTATAAATACTATGCAGAAAAAATAGGCCCACAACCAGTGGAGCCAGTTTCCGATATCCGACCAGTGGCCTGCATCGACTATGGCCGGGTCTACTTCGGGCATGGGTGCCTTCCACCTCCCTAACACCAGCTACAGGCAAGGTTCAACCCTGCCAGGGGCTGAAGCAAGTGAAAATTATCACACTGCCAATTGGGTGTCAAGGGAAGTTGAACGGCGTTGACCTGCATGTTCACGCCGATTAGAATAGCTACAATGCGGGGTGGAGGCCATCTCTCACCCCAAGCCAGTAACAGAGGGAGAACGAATGGCCGACGAACAGCAGGCGCGGGGGGGCTACTCCAGGAGAAGTGTGCTGGGAACACTGCTGCTTGGGGGACTGGCTATCTTCAGCGCGGTGCCACTGCTTAAGGGCTTCCTCCAGCAGGAAGAAGCCCCCGGGGACAGCAGCGGAGATTTCCCACCGGAGGGTTCCATCTTCCACCCCAGCCAAGACCCTACGACGGACCCGCGCCGGTCCTCCTAAGAGTCAGTCTCGTTCCTCATCTTTGCCGGGCCTACTTCCTGCGCCCGAACTCCCGTTCCAAGTGGTAAGAGCTCAAGTGGATCATGGTGGGCCTTCCGTGGGGACAGGTATGCGGGCTGTCACACTCCCTTAGCTGCCTTACCAGTCCCTCCATCTGCTCCTCGTTCATGGCCATGCCCGCCCTTATTGCGCTGTGGCAGGCAATGGAAGCTGCCATCGCTTCGTTCCTCTCCCTAAGCGCACCTTCGTATGACATCATGTCCAGCACTTCCAGTAGGGCCTTGGCCGGGTCTGTGGTGGCAGCCACCCCCGGAATTCCCCGGACCAGGTAGGTACGTTCTCCAAAGGGCTCCAGCAGGTAACCGTAGCTCTCCAGAAGGTCCGAGTTCGCTTGGAGCAGCTCTTCCTGCTCGGGCGACAGCTCCACGGAGACCGGCTGGAGCAACGCCTGGACCTGGGTGCCCCTGTCCGCCACATCCTTGGATACCCTCTCGTAAAGCACCCTTTCATGGGCGGCGTGCTGATCGATGAGGAACATACCTTCGGGCCCTTCAGCAACCAGGTACGTGTACTTCATCTGACCGATGATGCGCAGGGAGGACATCCCCTCCAGGGGGGTCGGATTTACATCGGCACGGGAGACCGCCGGGTCGGCCTCTGTGTAGGAGGTCCCTGCACTGGATCGCGGGGAAGACCAGGACAAGATTGGCCCCCCTTGAGACGATGGCGGAGCCGACGAAGGAATGTGGATCTCCGGCACGGGAGCTACCGCTACCAGCGTGCCCCTAACAGCCCTCTGCAAGGAGCCGAACACCCGGTCATCATGCCGGAAACGCACCTCCCGCTTGGCCGGATGCACGTTCACATCCACTTCTCCCGGCGGGATGGAGATGTTCAGGACAGCGACGGGGTACCGTCGCTCGGGGAGGAATCCGTGATAGGTCTCCGACAGGGCAGCGGAGAGCATGGGACTCTGTATCCACCGGCGGTTCAGCAGGAAGGTGATGTAGGTGCGGTTCGACTTGTGGAAGGACGGCGCGCCCACGTACCCGGACACCTTGTACCCATCGCCGGGCCCATCCCATACGACCTCCAGCATGGAGGCGCACGCCTCAGCGCCATACACAGAGATTATGGCATCGTTCAGCACGCCGTTGCCGCTGGTGGTAAGGACGTTCCGTCCGTCCACCTGTAAGCGAAAGGCCACATCGGGGAAAGCAAGGGCCAGGCGTGACATCAGGTCGTTGATCCTGGCAGCTTCCGCAGATGGAGACCGGAGAAACTTCCGCCGGGCAGGTAGGTTTTCGAAAAGCCTCTCTACGGTCACGGAGGTGCCTACGGGGCAGCCAACGGAGCGAAGGGCCTTCCCCTCGCCCCAGGACACCTGCACCTCCCGGCCGCCATCGACCTCGTTTTCGCGGCTGACCAGCTTGACCATGGCGACCGATGCGATACTGGGCAGCGCCTCGCCCCGGAATCCCATCGTCATGATCCGGTCCAGGTCGTCGGAAGAGGTGATCTTGCTGGTGGCGTGGCGCTGAAAGGCCAGCGAGACCTCGTCCGCCGGAATCCCCGAACCGTTGTCCACCACCCGTAAGAGCTCGATGCCTCCGCCCCGGACCTCGACGGTGACCTGGGAAGCCCCAGCATCCAGGGAGTTTTCGACCAGCTCTTTGACCACCGACGAAGGTCGTTCTATCACCTCACCGGCGGCGATCTTGGAAGCCAGGTCTCGTTCCAGCAGATGGATCATCGCCCCATCCCCACCCATGGTTTTCGTCCGAAGGCGCTCTCTCCGGGCACCCTATCAGAACAAGGGGAGAGTAGTCCCCCTGGCCTTATATTGCCGGTCTTCGGAGTGTCCATCCCTTACGAAATCGCCGATGATGTTGTAGATGCGCTCCATCTGCCCATCGTCGGGTTTCTTGAAGAAGTAGGGAGGCACCCACACCCCTCCGAAGGCTGCAACTATCTCCGGGTAGTCATCGATTACAAAGTCAGGCACAAGGGGGACGCCCAGCCCCTCCAGGCGCTCGTGAAAGCGGTCCGTCGGCTTCTCATATACCCCGCTTACCATAGGCTCCAGCTTGTGCTCCCGCACCATCTCCCACCGGAGACCTACCCCTGACCAGATGTAGATTAGATGGCCGTCGTCGATCAGCTTGTGCAAGGTGTCCATGGTGCCGGGCCTGAGGGTGTTGTCCAAGCCCAACAGCGTGTAGTCCACGTCGAAAAAAATGTTCAAAGGCACGTTCCAACCGGGAGAAAATATCGTCCAACTCGCCCTTCCGGACTGGCTGACGGGGGATTGTACCAACGCTCCATGGAAGACTGCAACACTCCCCTAGCCTTCATGGTCGAGTTGGAGCTCCCGGACGGCGCGTTCCAGCTCCTTCAGGTTGCTCCCAACCAGGACGTGGGTCCCGATCCTGACCAAGGGTCGGCGAAGCAGTCTTGGCTCTTTCAACACCAACTCCACCATCCGGTCCTCGTCCAGGTCATCGGGGTTGATTCCCAACGCCTTAAAGCTGGGGCTCTTCCAGGAGAAGATGTCGGGCATCTTCCCGCCCTCAGCCAACCCCCTCAGCTCGGCCTCGGTCAGTGGATCCTTAAAAAAGTCCCGCTCCACCAGGTCTGCACCCTGCTGCGAAAGATACTCTTTCGCTTTGCGGCAGGATGATCAACGAGGCCACCAGTAAAACTCAACTCTACCAAGCATATCCACCTCCACTTATGGGCTAGACCAGACCGGCCATGAAGGCTACTGCCCAAGCTGGCTTGGCCCGCTCTGGTTCTCCCTGGCCTTGCTTTGCAGGTCATACAGAAGATTCATGGCTTCCAGGGGGGTCATGTTAGCCACATCCAGGGATAGGATCTGCTCCACGACCTTGTCCTGCGCTCCGAACAGGGGCATCTGGGCACCGCTTTCATCATCGGCCCTCCCTTTCGAACGCCGCCTGCCCTGAGGGGACTCGAAGGGACGGACTGGCGTCGAATCCGACCCCTGGCTCTCCAGATCCTCCAGCACCTCCCGCGCCCGGTTCACGACGGACCTGGGCAGGCCAGCAAGCTGGGCTACGTGAATTCCGTAGCTCCTGTCCGCCCCTCCCGGAACGATCCGATGCAGGAACACAATCCGGCCATCCTCCTCGGCCACCGCCACATTGTAGTTCCTGACGCGGGGTAGGACACCCGCCAGCCTGATCATCTCATGATAGTGGGTGGCGAAGAGAGTCTTGCAACCCAGTCTGGGGCTGTTGTGTATGTATTCGGCCGCCGCCCTGGCAATGGACAGCCCATCGTAGGTGCTTGTTCCCCTCCCCACTTCGTCCAGCACAACCAGGGACCGGGGGGTGGCTTGGTTCAGAATAGCCGCTGTTTCCACCATCTCCACCATGAAGGTCGATTGACCGGTGGCAAGGTCATCCTGCTGGCCTACCCGTGTGAATACCCGGTCCACCAAGCCAATGGAGGCTGAGTCGGCTGGCACATAGCTGCCCACCTGGGCAAGGAGGACGATCAGGGCGACCTGCCGAATGTAGGTGCTCTTGCCGGCCATGTTGGGCCCGGTCAACAGTACCATCTGGGCATCACCCGAGGACAAAGAGCAGTCGTTGGGCACGTAAGTACCTGCCGTCACCATGTTCTCCACCACTGGATGCCTGCCACCCCTGATCTCGATGCTATCGCCCTCGTCCAAATCGGGTCTCACGTACCGTTGCCGGTGGGCGACCTCAGCCAGGGAAGCCAACGCATCGATGTGGGCTAGGAAGTCGGCCAAGGAGGCGATGGCCTTGCCTTCCTGGGCGATCTGACCGCAGACCCTCCGGTACAGGTCGCCTTCCAGCCTTTCGATGTGTTCCCTGGCGTTCAGGATAAGGGACTCGTACTCCTTCAGCTCCGGAGTGATGTACCTTTCTCCCCCCACCAGGGTCTGGCGGCGCACGTAGCTCTCGGGCACCTGGCCCAGATTGGACTTGCTGACTTCGATGTAGTAGCCGAACACCTTGTTGTAGCCTACCTTCAGACCCCTGATGCCCGAGCGGTCCCGCTCCCTCTGCTCCAGACCAGCGATATACTCATGGGCGTTTCGGGAGCCCGAGCGCAGGTCGTCCAGCTCCTGGGAGAACCCGCCGGCTATCACCCTGCCCTCCCCAACCTGGCCCGATGGCTCCGGGTCGATGGCCTGGTCGATCAGGACAACGACCTCTTCCAGGGTGCGCACTCCCTTTAGCAGCACACCCAGGGGAGAGTCAACTTCATCAGAGCCAATAAGACCGATGATGGCGGCGCCTGCTTCCAGGCTGGTCTTTAGCCCCAGAAGCTCCCGGGGCACAGCCATGCCTGACCTGACCCGGTTCAGGACCCGCTCAATGTCGCTGACATGGGCCAGCTGTGACATCACCCTTTCCCTGAGGTGAAGGTTGGAGTGCAGCTGAGATACGCTGTCCTGCCGTTTCCGGATATCCTCCAACTCCAGGAGGGGCTGGCCCACCCACCGACGCAGGAGCCGTCCCCCCATGGAGGTGCGCGTCAGGTCAAGAATGGACAGGAGGGAGGTGCCGGTCCCACCCCGGCCGACCTGGAACAGCTCCAGGTTGCGTCGTGTCTGCTGGTCCAGAACCATGTAGCTGCCCGTGGAGTAGGTTGCCAGGGGCGAAAGCTTGGCGAGGGCGGATTTCTGAGTGTCCTCCAGGTAGTCCAGGACCATGCCCGCAGCCAACACAGCCATGGGCAGGTGGTCGCAACCAAAGGCTTCCAAGGTCGCAACCTCGTAATGCTCCATCAAGCGTCCCCTGGCATCGTCCAACCTGAAGGTGGAGGCTGGCATCTCTGTGATCGAGCATCCGTCCAGGCCGGGAGGGGGACCCGTTCCCTGGATGGTCAGGAGCTCAGCAGGGGAGAGCCTGTCCAACTCGGGCCCCAAGCCCTCGATGGGCACCTGGGTGGTGCGGAACTCGCCGGTGGATATGTCCACGTAGGACAAGCCTGCCACATCATCCTGTACACACACAGCGGCCAA
>JAGWBF010000019.1:16821-34779 GCA_021296025.1 Dehalococcoidia bacterium
AGCTGTTCGCAGATAGCGACCTTGTGGCCCTTCTTAATGAGTCGTGTCAGGTATGATTCCAGGGAATGAGCAGGTATGCCTGCCAGGGGGACCTTCATGTTCTTGCCCATCGCTTTGGAGGTCAGGACAAGATCCAGCTCCTTTGATGCTGTCCGGGCATCATCGTCGAAGGTCTCGTAGAAGTCCCCCAAGCGAAAGAGCAAGAGGGAATCGGGATATCGCTGCTTAATCCGAAGGTATTGTCTTCGGATCGGTGTTAACGTTTCTCCCGGAGGCATGCGCTCACCAGCTATGCGGGATGGAGGGACCGGGTCCTGGATCGAGCAGGATAGCTATTTCTCGAAGGCTGTCGGGCCGGGAGAACCTACTGTTTCCAGTACCGCTCTTCCTTGATGGCGAACCCCTTGGGAGATAGCCTTTCCTTCACATCTTCGATCATACCAGGATGCCCGCAAGCATACACCATGGTGTCGTCAGGGGACAGCCGGAAGGTGTCCAGGTACTGCTCTACGACGGCGTTGGCCCGTCCCTTTTCGCCTTGCCACCCACGATTCGGGTCCTCGGCGGGACGGCTCACCGTTGGCACATAGGCAATGGTGTCGGGGTTCTGGGCAACCAGGTCCTGCATCTCATCCTGGTATGTAAACTCGTTCTGGTAACTGGCGCCTTGAAGGACGTAAAACCTGTGCCCCTCACCGCCCTTGTGAAGATAGCTACGAATAGTGCTGACAAAGGGAGCGATTCCGGTCACCGTCGATACCATCAAATGGTTTTGATACTTCTGGTCCATGGTGAACACACCTTTAGCCCTGGGTCTGATGCTCATGCAGTCTCCCACCTTGAGCTCCCACATGAGCGGGGTGAGGGCCCCGTCGGGAGGGGGCACCAGCTCCACGAATATCTCCAGGTCCGGCTCGTGGGGAGCCGATGCGATGGAGTAGGCTCTCTCTATGGAATCAAGGCCCAAGGTGCAGTACTGGCCCGGCTTGAAGGAAAACTCCACCTGCGGCCGGAGGTGGATGACCATCAAGTCGTCAGTAACATCCCGGCGGGACACCAGCTCCGCCCTGGGCAGGCTGGCTATGGTCTTTCGTAGTTGCTGCTCCCTGTCAATTGTTGCCTGTTCGGCCCGGTTCATACACAACCCTCTTTTATCTACTGGGTGCCGGGGGCACCCTTAAAGTTCAGCTGTTACGACAGCTTCAGCTATATTGAGTCCAGGGACCTTGGACATAGGATCCACGTCCCTGCTTGCCTGTGTATCTATTGCAAGCTGTCCAAAAAGGTTGGTACAGCTTATGCACCCTTTTGGCACGCCATCCGCAAGGGAGATACGGGCTTGGAATGTTCTGTCGGATGTCCTCACCTCTACAGGGTCCCCTTCCTTAAGCCCCCTGACCCCAGCATCCTCGGGGTTCAACTCCGCGAGCTCCTCCCGGGTAATCTGGTTCTGCCTTCCTGGCTGGACGGAAGCCTCTCGCTGCGTCTGGAGAAGAACTCTTCCCGGCACGTAGGTCAGCGATGATCCATCTTGCAGGGATGGGGGAACAGCCCTGAACTCGATTTCAGCCATCGCCGGTTTTCCCCCGGGAAAGCCCATCGAGTACAGCTCTGCGGTGCCCTCATGGTCGCTGGACGGACACGGCCACTGCAGACCCCGGTACTCTTTGCTGGAGTACAGCACCTGGGTGGGCAACGGATTGGAAGGGTCGGGCCGGAACACGGGCCTTGCCTCATCTTCCAGTCGCTGGTGAGAAATCCCGCCATACTCCGGCACCAGGGAGGCAATCTCATCCAGCACCTGGGCCGACGTTTCGAAGTCAAAACCGGACGCTCCCATACGCTTGCCTATCTCGCCAACCGCCCAAAGCTCGGACATGGATTCACCCGGAGGGTGCATGGCGGGATTCAGTAGCTGGACCCTTCTCTCGATGTTGGTGAACGTTCCCGCTTTTTCGGCAAAGCCAGTCCGGGGCAGCACCACATGGGCCAGCTCACCCAGTTCGGTCAGGTAGTGATCGTGCACAACGAGCAGATCCAGCTTGCACACACCTGATTTGATGTCCTCAAGTGTCCACGTCGGCTCTCCGTAGGGGGAGAGGCCTCCGGCGAGCTTGGAGATATCACCGACCACGTACATAGCCTTCAGAGTGCCTTCGATGGCCGCCTCGATTATTCCCGACAGGCCCAACCCAGTCTCAATGGGCACCAAGGCTCCCCAAGCATCTTCCATGGCATGTCGGTCGTTGGCTTTGTTGACGGAGCGGTCCCCAGGAAGCATCCGAGGAGAACACCCTGCATCCCATGCCCCTTGGCCGTTGGTCCCCGGCCTAAGGGGATAAATGCCGGTGGAAGGTCTCCCAAGGTTTCCTGTCAGCAGGGCCAGGTCGGAGATGGCCACGCCGCAATCATGGTGCAGCTCCTGGGATATGTTGTCCAACGCATAGTAAATGGCCGATGCGCCTGAACCAGCGTAGGTCCGGGCGGCGGCGGCTATGTCTTCGGAGGACACCCCTGTTTGGTCGGATATGCTGTTCAGATCCAGGGTTTCTATCGATGCGCGCAGCTTATCGACGCTGATCCCTTGCTCCTCCAGCCATTCGCCGGATTCCAGGCCCTCGTCGAAGATCACCTTCAGCATTCCACCCAACACCATGAGTTCGGTGCCGGGACGGGGCCTTAGCCACAGGTGGGCGTAGCGGGTCAACTCCACTTCCCGGGGATCGATAACGATCAGCTTGGCGCCCTGCTTAACCGCCTTCTTGATGGGAAGGGCGGCCACGTTGTGCTCTTCGGTGATGTTCGAGTTTATGCCCAGGATGCATGCTGCCCCTTCCAGCTGCCAGATGGGATTGGTGCAGGAATCGTAGCCCAACACATCCATAAGACCCGTGGTCATCTGGGGCCGAAGGTCAGAGGAGTGGTCGACGTTATTGGTCACCATCACCGACCTGGCGAACTTCTGGGCTAGGTAGTGCTCCTCGGTTGTGCTGTCGTGGGAAGTTAGAATGGCAAATTGGTCCCCCTTGTAGGGGGGCAGCTTGGAGGCGATATGGTCCAGTACCTCGTCCCAGGTAGCTTCCTCAAGCGCTCCTGAACCATCCCGCCGCATGAGGGGCTTGGTCAGCCTGGTCTTCTTGGTCAGAAAGTCCATTCCGAACTTGCCCTTAAAGCAGGCTTGGCCGCGGTTAGTGGGGGAGCTGAGCTCCGGGATAGCGCGGATAACCTTCCCCTTCCGGTTAATCTCCAGGTTCACCTGGCAGCCCACCGGACAGAAAGGACAGATGGTCCGCTTCACCTCGGTGGCCTTCTCCCACTTGTGGTCCCGTTCAACCAGGGCCCCTACGGGGCAAACATCCAGGCATGCACCGCAGAACTCGCACCCAGACTCCAGGAGGGAGGTGCCGTGGGAGGTGCCCACCAGGGCGCGCCCGGCCCGCTCGGTGAAGGTGATGGCATTGTCTCCCCGTACCTCCTCGCACACTCGAACGCAGCGCCCGCACACGATGCAGAGGTTGTAGTCTCGATCATAGAAGGGGTCGCCCGTGTCCACGGACAGGTCCCGGTACTTGTAGCCCAGGGGAGACTCCAGAACCATCTCCAGGTGCCGGGTAGTGTCCTTTAGCTCGCAGCGTTCGTTCTTGGGGCAGGTGACGCACCGGTCGTTGACAGACACGTGGCGGAGGCAGACATCCTGGGGACCGCAGAGGTCTATGCGGTGGCACGTGAGACATCCATTGGGATGCTCGGAAATGAGCATCTCCATGACGGATTTCCTGAGCTTCTCCACCCCCTCGGACTTGCTGTTCACCACCATGCCATCGGCAACGGGCAAAGTGCAGGATGCCGGAAAGCCTCGACCTCCTTCCACCTCAACCAGGCAGAGGCGACAGGCAGCATAAGGCTTCATCCCAGGGTGATAGCACAGGTAGGGAACGTACAGGCCAGCCTCCATGGCAGCTTCCAGCAGCATCTTTCCGGGCTGGGCCTTGAACTCGACTCCGTCCATCGTGATGGTGAACTCTTCAGCCATCATCTACCTTTCCCAACCATCGGACTACCTCCTCACCGCAACCGGGGAGTATCGCTCGGAGGCGCAAACTCCGGTTGGACAGCGCCTGTTAACCATGTGCTCTTCGAACTCATCACCGAAATACCGCAGGGCGGAAGCAACGGGATTGAATCCCAGCTGCCCATGCCCGCAGAGCGAGCCGGCCTGCATATCCTGCCCGACTTTGCGCATCAGCTCCAGATCGCCCGGGAGGCTTCGAAGCTCACAAATCCGCTCCAGTACCTCCAGGAGATGGGTCATCCCCAGTCGGCAGGGGAAGCATTTGCCGCAGGACTCGTACTGGCAGAATGCGATCAAAGAACGGGTGAGGTCCACGGCGCAAGAATCGTCGGCCGCCGCAATTATTCCCCCAGACCCCAGGATAGCTCCGACCCCGGCCATGGCTTCGAAGTCCAGGGGGATGTCCATCTGGGCTGAACCGAGCACGCCGCCCAGAGGCCCTCCCGTTTGCAGCAGCTTCAGCTTTCTGTCTCCGGAAACCCCGCCGGCCACCTTGTACACCACATCACCCAGAGTCAGCCCGAAGGGGAGCTCCACCATTCCAGGATGGACCAAGTCCCCGGACAGGCAAAGGATGGCGGTGCCCTTGCTGCGGTCCTGGCCTATGCCGGCAAACCAGTCCCCTCCCCGGCGGATGATCTCGGGCACGTAGGACAGGGTCTTGACGTTGTTGATATTGCTGGGCTTGCCAAACAGACCGACCTGGGCTGGGAAGGGAGGACGGTAGCGGGGCATAGCCCTCCCGCCCTCGATGGCCTCCATTAGCGCCGTCTCCTCGCCGGAAACGTAGGAGTCTCCGGTCAGGGCAACCTCCAGGTGGAAGCCAAAGTCGGACTCAAATATGTTATCGCCAAGGAAGCCCAGCTCCCGGGCCTGCTTGACTGCGGTTTGCGTACGCTCGATGGGACCTTCGTGGCCGTGGCGTATGAAGATGTAGCCAAATCGGGCCCCAGTGGCGTAGCCCGCCAGGATCATCCCTTCGACAAGGGTGTGGGGGTCGCTGTCGAGGATGCCCTTGTCGTTGAAGGCCCCGGGATCGCCCTCCTCGCAATTGCACAATATGTACTTTACCGGCTCGGTGGACCGGGCCAGAAAGCTCCACTTGGTCGCCGTGGGGAAGGCAGCCCCTCCTCTTCCCCTCAGGCCCGACTTATTGACCTCTTCCAACACTTCTTCAGGGGTCATGCCGGTCACAGCTTTATAAAGGGCCGAGTAGCCACCGTTGGCTACGTACTGGTGTATATCGTAGGGGTCTATGGTGCCGGCATTGCGCAGGGCGATGCGCACCTGGTCCTTCATCATGGGATGCTGGGCCAGGTCCTGAAAGTCCCCGGTCCCATTCTCACCAAGGAGGCCCAACACCAGGTCTGGGTCCGGCTTCTTTTCCACCAGGTGCGATGCGATGATTTCCGGCACAGCGTCTGAGGTCACACCCGCATAGAAGACTCGGGAGCCTCCGGGCATGGTGATATCTACCAGGGGCTCGGCAAAGCAAAGACCCATGCATCCCACTTCGCTAATCGTGGCATGGATATCCCGGGACTGCAGCTCGCGCCGGATACTCTCAATAACCGCCAGCCCGCCAGCGGCCTTGCCGCACAGGGCTGTGCCCACCCGGATATGGGGGGTATCTCCCGAGGCGAGAGAGGCCCACTTTTCTTCCGCTTGGGCTTTTATCTGCTGGAAATCGTCTGGCATAGGTCCGCGCGGTGTTCCTTTAAGCGTCGAACAGCTTGGAGACCAGCCTTCCGGCTTCTCCGGGGCTGACTTTCCCATAGAGGCCATGGTCTATGCTGATTACCGGTCCCTGGGAGCAGGCCCCCAGGCAGGTGTTGAGGCGTACGCTGGCGTTCCCACCAGGAACATCCCCCTCCGACTCCAGCCCCGCGGCCTCCAGCACTGCCCTGACCACCTTCATAGCACCCAGGACATGGCAGGTTGCACCCCAGCACACCTCGACGTTGTGGGAGCACGGGGGGTCCACACGAAAGTTGGTGTAAAAGGAGGCGACACCCCACACATCATTCACCGTGGTTTGGGTGTAGCTGGCGACCTCTTCGATGGCCTCGCCGGGAAGGTACCCTACAGCATCCTGCACTGCCAAGAGGGACGACAGCACAGTTACAGTTCCCTGGGGTTGGGCGGCTATGGCTTCCTTGAGCTCCTCCCTTGTTCCCCGGAACCCTTCCTTCATCCTGTCAGCGCTCTTCCCCACAACAAATTCTGCTCGTGAAACTTGTAACTATCGAGCAACCCAATGGTAGCATACCCACCGAATCCCTACAACGCAGGAGCGCACCCTTAGTCCGCCGGACTTCTGCCGGCTTCCCAACCGCCATAGGGGCGATCAGGTCCCAATACCGGCATCCTCAAGGACGGCACGGGCCACCTCCTGCCCCAGTCTGACACTGTAGTTGGTCCCCCTGTCCTCGGGATAAATCTGGGTGGTGTTGGCAAGGTATAGCCCGGGGATGGGTGTCCGCAGGTCGGGAATTCGCTTGGAGTAGTTCACTCCTATTATGGGCTGGGCGGCGTCCACCTTATGGTGGTGGTAGGCCTGTATCCAGGATGGATCGAACTCGGGGTTTATCTTGCCAAGATGGCCTATGTACTCTTGCGCCAGCTCCTCAGGCTCCATCCGGTAGATGGGGTTCTCCCGGCTTGGGTAGTTGGTTAGGTACACCACATGTTTCCCGCCGTAGAGGGACCGGTCCACCAGGTTTGTCTGCTCTATCACGCCGACAAAGGGCAGCTCCCGGTCGGCGATGTTCATCCAGTACATGGGAGACAGCGGACGGTCCAGCTCCAGGATCAGCAGCACGGCGGATAGGTAGGTTACGTCGGTGAGTTTCCTGGAGTAGGAGTCAGGCAGGGGGGGCACGAGACGTGTGAACACGTAAGAGGGTGTGGTGTCGACCACGGCGTCGTAGCTTCGCGATTCTTCTTTAGACTCTCCCGTCTTCACCACGAGCCCCTTTGCTCGACCATCCTCCACCACAACAGAGCTCACCATGGTTGAAATGTTCACGTTGCTTCCAAGCTCCTCAACACGTTCACCAAGGCGATCAAACACCTCCCCAAAGCTGCCCATGGGATACCCCAGCTTCTCCCGCTCCCACACCTTCCCTCGGGAGGCCACCCTCAGGTAGATCTTGCCCCAAAGCCAGGTCATGCTTATCTCTTCGTAGTGTTCCCCGAACTTGCCTCTCAGAAGCGGCTGCCACACCACCTCGTAAGCCTTCTGGCCAACGCGCTTTCGCAGCCACTCGGAGGCTGTCTCTCCTTCAAACTTGAGGCCATTTCGCGTCTTCTGGAGGTACAAGGTAACCATGCCCAGCCGGATCCGGTCCTGTATGCTCAAGGGCGAAAAGGTCAAGAGGTCCTTGGGTGTGCTGAACTTCCAAATCCGGCCCCCGTGAAATAGCCCGACCTTGGACTCTATCCACTGCAGCTTGTGTCCCAGCCCAAGCTCATGGATTAGATCGACCATGTGGGTGTCGCTCATAAACAGATGGTGGTAACCCCGCTCCAACCGGCCTCCGCCCACATCGAAGGTGGAAGCTTGGCCTCCCAGGAAGGGCGCCGACTCAAAGACCTCGGCCGTGTGACCGAGCTTCGCAAGGGTATGGGCGGCAGCCAGCCCCGCTGCACCGCCGCCGATTATTCCGACCTTCACCTGGCCTCTCCTTCTCCCGACATCGAATCCGTCCCCAAGCCCCCTGCCGATGATACGGACAGCTCCCTGCTGCGGGCCAACCGTGTCAGGGAAAGGTTCTCCCGCCAGAGGAATGCCAGCCCCAATAGGCTCACGGGCAGCCATAGGGTGATGATGTGGACGAAGAAGACGTAGGCCGTCGCCACGTCCCCACCCACCGCGAAGGCCAGCAACGTGCTTTTCGCCACGACCTCGAAGGGTCCTATGCCTCCGATGCTGGAAGGCACTGCGGTAGCCAGGTTGGAAGTGGCGGTGACCAGCAGGATCACCTGGAAAGGCAGCCCAAGGTCGAAAGCAAGGGCCATCACATAATAGACCAGCACCTCCACCAGCCAGACAGGGGCAGAGAGTATACACATGATGAGCAGCTTTCTCGGACTCCTCAGGGCAACAAGCCCATCCATAAGCTGGAGCCCCAGCCTGGCGGCGGTCTCCTGGAAAGCAGGGGGGAGAAGGCCCGCAACACGGCGGACAAGGGCATTTCCTAACTGTGGGCGAAGGGCGAGAAGCACAAGGGCAGCAAACCCACCCAAAAAGGAGAGGATAACCAGGATGCTGAGCACCAGCCACCACGACTTCACATTTCCGGCATCATCCCTGAGCACTTCCGTCCAGGGCAAAAAGGGCCAGACTATGCCGACCAGCAGAAGCAGCGTCAGGCCATCCATCATCCTTTCCACACCGATGGTGGCCAGGCCCGAAGCCTTGCTGATGCCCTCCTTTTCTCCCAGGAAGTGGGCGCGCACGAGCTCCCCCAACCGGATGGGCAGGAGGTTGTTTGCCATGTAGCCGATAGCAACTATCGGGTACAGGCCCAGGGGGGAAACGGGCTTGAGATGGAGAAGCAGGTACCGCCAACGTAAGCAACGAATGCCCAAGGCAAAGAAGTACAGAAGTACGGCCGGACCGAGATAAAGGTACTTGCCCCCATCCCCCAGCTCTCCCCGAACCTCCTGGAAATCAACCCTCCACAAGAATAGGAAGAGAAAGACTGCGGAAACGGCAAGCCCCAGCCAGAAACGGCGGGCGGTCAGCAATTGCCTATAGCTCCAGCGCGAGCACCATGAATGGACTGGAAATCAAAAAAGACCATATCCTTGCAGCAGCATCCAGTATATGCACGGCTAATGGCAGAAACAAGAAGGGGCAGGGTAGGTTTCCCTTACCTTGAGGTAACCATCGGGGTTTGCTAGACTTGGCAAAAGCAGGCCGAAGGGGCAAGCCACAGGGTGTCAATTAGCCGCGAAGAAGTCCTCCACATAGCTGCACTGTGCCGTATTGGCGTTACCGAGGATGAGCTGGAAGCACTTCAGGAGAAGCTCTCCCAGGTTCTTGACCTTTTCCGGACGCTGGATGAGGTGGATACATCCCAAATACCGCCTACTGAACATTCGGGTTCCCTGGAGAGCGTGATGCGTTCCGACGAAGCCGCTGATTCGGCACCCCGCGAATCGGTTCTGGCCAATGCCCCGGCAATCGAAAACGATCTAATACGGGTGAAAGCCGTCCTGGAAGGATAGGCTTGTAGCAAGATGGCAACGTTGCATGACCTCACGCTTATGGAAGTCCGCCAGTTGCTGGAACGCCGGGAGGTGAGCCCTGCCGATGTGGCAGAGTCTTCCCTGCGAAGAATAGATGATGTGGAGCAACAGGTAGGGGCTTTCATATCTGTGGACGGCGACCTAGCCCTCCAGATGGCCCATCGAGCTGCCGGGAGCCTGAAGAAGGATGGAACCGGAGAGCCTTTCCCCTTAGCCGGCATACCTATGCAGATCAAGGACTCCATCTGCACGAGAGACCTGCCGACAACGTGTGCATCCCACATGCTGGAGCAATTTCGGCCCGGTTATGATGCGACGGCGGTGGCGAAGCTTTTCTCTGAACGGGCCATTCTCCTGGGCAAGGGCAATATGGATGAGTTCGCCATGGGTTCATCCACTGAGACCTCGGCATTCCACCCTACCCACAACCCCTGGGACCTGGAACGGGTACCAGGAGGCAGCAGCGGAGGAGGAGCAGCGTCCGTCGCTGCGGGTGAAGCCTACTACGCCTTGGGTTCCGACACCGGCGGCAGTATCCGGCAGCCCGCATCCCTCTGTGGAGTCGTCGGCCTGAAGCCGACCTATGGCCTTGTTAGCCGTTACGGCCTCATAGCCTTTGCTTCTTCGCTGGACCAGATAGGCCCCATCACCAGGGATGTATCAGATTGCGCCCTGGTGTTGTCATCTATAGTCGGGCACGACAGCATGGATTCGACCTCTATTTCGGCGCCTGAGCCGGACTACGTATCGGGGCTTACCCAGGATGTGCGGGGGCTCCGCCTGGGGGTGCCTCGGGAGTATTTCGTTGACGGCGTGGACTCCAAGGTTGAAGGGGCCGTCAGGGAAGCAATCAGGGTGCTGGAGGGACTGGGGGCCAGCGTAGTAGAAGTGACCCTTCCAACGACTCCTTATGCTCTGGCCTGCTACTACATCCTGGCTCTTTCCGAGTGCTCCGCCAATCTTGCCCGGTACGATGGCGCCAAGTTCGGCTACTCGCACCAGGAAGCGGCTACAATATGGGAGGGAGTGGAGAAGACTCGTCAATTCGGTTTCGGTGAGGAAGTGAAGCGTCGAATAATGCTCGGCACCTTTGCCCTTTCAACCGGATACTACGATGCCTACTACCTGAAGGCCCTAAGGGTGCGTACTCTGATCCGGCAAGAGTTCGACCGCGTGTTTCAAGAGTGCGATGCCCTGGTGACGCCCACTGCTCCAACACCAGCATTCCCCCTGGGGGAGCGGAAGGATGACCCGGTGCGGATGTACTTGGGCGATATCTACACGGTGCCGGCGAGCGTGGCGGGCATTCCCGCCATCTCCGTCCCCTGCGGGTTCTCCCAGGGACTGCCCGTCGGAATGCAGATTATCGGCCCTTCCTTATCGGAGGGGACCCTGTTGAACATCGGATACGCCTACGAGCAGGCAACGACCTGGCACAAGCTGAGGCCTCCCCAGTGAACGGCAAAGCCCCCGGCGGCACCAGCCCCGACGGTCCAACGATTTTCTGGAGGGCGGCAGGATGAAGCGAAGCAAGATTAGAGACCTGCTGGCCACTGGAACGCCCGGGGATGAGGTGTGCGTCCAGGGCTGGGTGAAGACCCGTCGGGATTCCAAGAACCTCTCCTTCATCCAGGTGAACGACGGCTCCACCCTGTCCGACCTCCAGGTCGTCGCCGAGGATACGTTGGACAGCTATGGGATCGTCAGCCTGTTGACCACCGGGTGCAGCGTGAGCATAACCGGATCACTAGTAGAGTCTCCAGGCAAAGGACAGAGGTACGAGGTGCAGGCTCAGTCTGTGGAGCTGCTGGGAGATGCCGACTCAGAGACCTACCCTCTGCAGAAAAAGAGGCACACCCTGGAGTTCCTGAGGGATATCGGGCACCTGCGGCCCCGGACTAACACCCTGGGGGCCATAGCAAGGGTGCGCAGCACCCTCGCCTACGCAATTCATCGTTTCTTCCAGGACAAGGGGTTCCTTTACGTCCAGACTCCCATCATAACCGCCAGCGACGCCGAGGGGGCCGGGTCCATGTTCCGAGTGACGACCCTGCCCCTGGATGAATTGGCTGCTGGCAAGGGGAGCGCGGACTTGGAGGAGGATTTCTTCGGCAGGGCGGTTAACCTGACCGTCAGCGGCCAGCTGGAGGCCGAGATCTATGCCCTGGCCCTTTCCGACGTATACACCTTCGGACCGACCTTTCGAGCCGAGAACTCCAACACATCCCGGCATCTTGCAGAGTTCTGGATGGTCGAGCCCGAGGTCGCGTTCTGCGACCTGGACGGGTTGGCGGAGCTGTCCGAAGAGTTTCTGAAATACATCTTCGGGTACGTTATGGAGAATTGCCCCGAGGACATGGCATTCTTCGACCGCTTTTACGGAGAGGGCACAATCTCCACCTTGCAGGGAATAGTGGACTCCCGGTTCGAGAGACTGACCTACACCGAGGCCATCGACCTGCTGCAAAAATCCGGCCGGAGCTTCGAGTTCCCCGTGGAATGGGGCAGCGACCTGCAGTCGGAACACGAACGCCACCTTACCGAGGTGGAGCTGGGACGGCCCGTCATCGTTACCGACTATCCCGCAGGAATCAAGGCCTTCTACATGCGCCTGAACGACGACGAGCGGACCGTGGCGGCCATGGATGTGCTGGTGCCTCGCATCGGGGAGATTATCGGGGGAAGCCAGCGGGAGGAGCGCCTGGACGTGCTCCAGCGGCGCATAGGAGAAAGCGGGATGGACCCGCACCGGTACTGGTGGTACCTCGACCTGCGCAGGTACGGCACTGTTCCCCATGCGGGCTTCGGCCTAGGCTTCGAGCGCACCCTCCAGTTCGTGACCAATATGCAGAACATTCGCGATGTTGTCGCCTTTCCCAGGACCCCGGGAAGCGCAGAGTTCTAAGTAAGCGACCCAAGGCTTTGCAAAAGGCTGGAAAGAGGTGAGCATGACCCTGGGAACGTCCCTGCCCCTGGAAGGTGTGAGGGTGCTTGACTGCACCCAGGTACTGGCGGGCCCCTTCTGCTCCCAGCTCCTGGCCGACATGGGAGCCGACGTGATCAAGGTAGAGCGTCCCGACGGGGGCGATGAGACCCGCAAGGGGCCTCCTTACATCAACGGCCGGTCGGCATCCTTCCTGGCCGTCAACCGGAACAAGCGGGGGCTCGCCCTGGACCTCCGCAGGAACGAGGGTCAGGAGGTGCTCAAGGCCCTGTGCGCAACGGCGGACGTGCTGGTGGAGAACTTCCGCCCAGGGACCATGCAAAGGTTGGGGTTGGGCTACGAAGACCTGGAAAAGTTGCGCCCGGAGCTCATCTACTGCTCGATATCGGGTTTCGGGCAGACGGGCCCCTACAGCTCCCGGGGCGGCTTTGACCTGATCGCCCAGGGGATGAGCGGTCTGATGAGCGTCACCGGTACCCCCGGTGGCCCCCCGGCCAAGGTGGGCGTCCCAATCACTGACCTGACAGCAGGCATGTACGGCGCCTACGGCATTCTCAGCGCCTACATACACCGACTGAAGACAGGAAAGGGCCAGCAGGTGGATATCTCCCTCATGGAAGCGGGGATCGCATACACCGTCTGGGAATCCACCGTTTACTTTGCCACCGGAGAGGTCCCGGGACCCCTCGGTTCAGCCCACCGGCTGTCCGCCCCCTATCGTGCTCTGCGCACCAGTGACGGCTACATCACCATAGGCGGCGCCGCCCAAGTCCTATGGGAGAAAATGTGCAACGCCATAGGCCGGGCTGAGCTGCTGGACGACCCCAGGTTTGGCAGCAGAGGCGACCGTAAGGCCAACGACGATGAACTGGCTGAGCTGTTGGAGGAGACTTTCTCCACGAAGACCACCGAGCATTGGATGGAAGTGCTCGAGCAGGTGGGGGTTCCGGCAGGGCCCATCAACGACCTTGACCAGGTGTATCACGACCCCCATGTGCAGGCCCGGCGCATGGAGGTGGACCTGGACGACCCGGAGCTGGGGTTACTAAGGAACATAGGAATACCAGTGAAGCTGTCCAATACTCCCGGGAGTATCCGACACAGGGGGCCCGCCCTGGGGGAGCACACCAGGGAAGTGCTGGAGGATGGCGGGTTCACCACCGGCGAAATCGATGCCCTCCTGGAAGCCGGGGTCGTAAAGGCAAGCTAGCCGGCGCCGTGGTGGTGCACCATCTTCCACTCGCCATCCACCTTGGCGAAAATGTTGGTGGTCCGCACGGTAAAGTTGCCCGCTCGCCCATCGAGCACCGTGGAAATGTTCTCGTGGCAGGACACCCAGGCGCAGTCCCCTCTGATTTGCACCTGGGCATCTGTGATGTTGAAGTGCATCAAGGTGGTGTTGTAGAAGATATCGACCCAGCTTTGACGCACATCGGGCCAGCCGGCAATAATGTCGGAGCTGGGATGGACGCAAAGCACATCGTTGGAGTGTTCCCAGACCTTTTCCATCTCGCCGATGTCAAGACTGCCAAAGGCTTCATAGAAGCTGCGGTTGGCCGCCAGCACGTGCTCTATCTCGCCATCGGACAAGGTCTCTTGCCACCCCGCTTTCGTGAAGATGGTCCTATTGGCCGATTTTAACAGAAAGCGCATCCCGGGACGACGCGGCCGCTTGGTTTAAACGATAGGGAGGAATCAACATCTGAGATGTTGAAAGGCAGCCTGGCAAAGGGTAAAATGCGTTGGTGTTGTGCCTACACCCGTCAGCTATCGGATAGCTGGCCCAGAGGAGAGCGGGGGCCCGACATTGGCAAGTAAAGAGGAACCAAAAGCATCTGCGCAGGCTTCAGAGCAGCCTCCTGGTAAGGAACTGTATCCCGCAGTTTGTGCCTTCTGTTGCATCGAGGGGATGGTAACCACCAAGCCCAGCGGCCCTCTTCCGGGCTGCAGGGGATGGTGCGCCCACAGGTCCAGGGTTATCATGGATGACAGGTCGGTGTTCCGCTAGCTGAACCTCGAGTCCCCGGTCCTCACGGTTTCCTCCTCAGCGCCTTAACGCCCGTCAGTCCTTTCATTGAGCTTCAATACCAGTTCGTCCATGAAGTTGCGCACCGAACGGCTCAGGAACTTGCCCTTCAACGTAATCAGGCCTATGTCGGTCGTTGGAAGCAGCCCGGCCAGTCTCCTTATCCCGATGCGAGAATCGTCTTCGGGCTGGACCATGTACTCGTTGGTCACGCTGATTCCAAGCCCAACCTCCACGTACCTCTTGGCCATCTCCATAATGTCTATCTCTATGGGGATATTGTATGAGAGGCCAGCCTCTCTCAGGGCTCGTTCCAGGATCCTGCGGGTGTAGCTCTTGGGCCCCAGCAGGACGAGTGGCCATCGAGCGATATCGGAAAGGGTGATTTCCGGGAGGTCCAGGAGCTCGTGTCCCAGGGGGGTCACCAGCACGAACTGGGAAGAGAACAGGTGGTTGAACTCCAGGGACGGGACCTCGGACTCGGGCCGGTTCCCCAGGGCCAAATCCAGGTCCCCGGCAGAAACCCGGTCCAGTATGTCGGTGTAAGAGGTGGCGACCAGCTTGATTTGCACGCTGGGGTAGCGGTCGCGAAAGGACCTGACTATGTCGGGCAGGCGATGCAGCACAAGGTCGGGGTATGCCCCAATGACGAAAGACCCCCGTTGCTCCGGGTACTCCATCTGGCTCTTGAGGGCTTCCATGCTCTCGGCCAGGTTTTCGACCATGGGTTTGACCAGGTCGTAAAAGGCAACCCCGTCGGAAGTCAGCTGGATAGGCCGCTTGATCCTGTCGAAAAGGGTGACCCCGAACTCCCTCTCCATCTTCTGGAGGTGGAGGGTAACCGTGGGTTGGCCCAGGTCCAGAAAGCCTGCTGCCTTGGAGATGCTGGACAGGCGGGCTACATGGTAGAAGCTAATCAGCTCTCGTACATTCACTATTGGTCACATGCATTACAGGGTTTGATAATACAGACCATTATATAGTATTTCATTTTCAAAGGGAGATGTTTCCCAGGGTCTCCCAGACCTGGTCACGCACCCGTTCTGGAAAGGCCGGCCCTACATGTACCCTCCGCAACAACCTACTTGGTCAACGGAGGGGTCTCCCATTTCCGCGCACAAACACCTGTTGTTGACATGAGGATGATCTGACAACAGAATGTACCAGTTTTCAAAGCTGTACTCCTTAGGGGGCTGGCAAGAGCGCCGGCGGTGGGGCCGAGAACGGAGCCTGCGGATAGAAGGCCCCGACCGGAGGGACTACGAGCGAAGCGGGAGAAGGGACGGCCCAGAGGGACGATGACCTACATCATTACCGAGCCGTGCATAGGTGTGAAAGACGGAGGTTGTGTGGATGTTTGCCCCGTAGATTGTATTCACACCACGGAAGATGATGATATGTACTACATCGACCCTTCCGAGTGCATAGACTGCGGCGCCTGCGAGCCTGTATGCCCCGTCACCGCCATCTTTGCCGAATTCGCCGTACCTGCGGATTGGCACTCCTACATATCCAAGAACTACCGGTACTTCGATTAGCTGCGCACCAGCTTACGGCGCGGGCCTTCGAAGATAACGCCGGCTCCACCACACCATTCCCCACAGGGGCACTAATTTCTCCAGAGGGGACTCATAGCATGAATCTTAAAGACTACATACGAAGCATCGAGGACTTTCCCAAGCCAGGGATACTTTTCAGGGATATCACACCCTTAATGATGAACGCAGATGCCTTCGCTTATGTAGTGGATACCTTCGCTGATCACTATGGCGGCAGCAATATCTCCACCGTTATGGCCATCGAAGCCCGGGGGTTTTTGCTTGCCGCCCCCCTGGCATACCGGATTAGGAAACCCCTGGTCCTAGCCAGAAAAGAGGGAAAGCTCCCTGCCGAATCCTACAGGACGGAGTACAGCCTGGAGTACGGTACGAATGTGGTAGAGGTGCACAGGGACAGCGTAAGGGCGGGGGACAATGTGCTAATCGTGGACGATGTCCTGGCGACTGGGGGCACACTGGCAGCCGCTATTCAGCTGGTAGAGCAGGCCGGGGCGAATGTTGAAGGCTTGGCTCTGCTGATGGAGCTGACGGCGCTGGAAGGCAGAGAGCACCTGGCCGGGTACGAAGTTTTCACTCTCATGCAGTACTAGAGACTCCATAGTCCAGGCAGCGGCAGCACGATTGAGAAAGGAAGCGAAATGGCTGATCGCACCAGCGTCGGAGAGGTGGAAATCCTTTCCTTCATCGACATGGTCCCTCCACCCTACGACCCGGAAGGGTTCTTCCCCGATGTGAACCGGAGCCAGTGGCAGCCCTATGAAGCCGACCACCTGGAGAACGGCAACCTGCAGCTGTATTACGGGTGCTTCGCCCTTCGCTCCCGGGGGCAGACCATCCTAGTGGATACAGGAATGGGCCCCGGACCCCATCCGACGCGGGGCAATCTGACAGGCAGCCTTGTGCCCCTTCTCAGGGAGCAGGGCATCGGGCCGGAGGATGTGAACATCGTGGTGCACACCCATTTGCACCCGGACCATGTGGGCTGGAACGTCACCTACGAGGGTGGTAAGCCCAAAGCTACTTTTCCCAAAGCCAGGTACCTGGTGCCCCGTAAGGACTGGAGCTACTTCACCCAGGAAGATGTGCTCGCATCAGCCGCCCACGTCAGGGACAACGTGGTCCCCCTACAGGACCTGGGCGCCATGGACATCATCGACGAGGAGCACACCATAACCTCTGAGATAACAACCATACCTACGCCAGGCCACACCCCGGGGCACCTCAATGTCCTGATCGCTTCAGCCGGTGAGAAGGGCATCCTCGTCGGGGACATGCTCCACAGCAAGGTGCAGGTGCAGGAGCCGGGCTGGTGTTCCCGGGCGGACATCGACAAGGCGACCGGCCAGCGCAGCCGAGAAGAGACGCTGGAACGCATTGAGCAGGAAGGGATGCTGGTGGCTGCGGGCCACTTCAAGCCCGACGAGCACTTCGGCCGGGTCGTACGCATCCAGGGGAGGCGCTACTGGCAGGTCCTCTAGGGACGCAGGCCAGAACTCGCCTAGACCGGCGGGCGGCGCTTATGCCAATCGGTGCTGGTCTCGTAGGCGTGGGCAGCCCTTAGCACCGTGCTCTCGTCAAAGGGCTTGCCCGCCAGCTGAAGGCCTATGGGCAGGTCGTCGTCGGAGAACCCGCACGGCACTGTGATGGCGGGAAATCCGTTCAGGTTGAAGGCGCGGGTGTACTGGGTCAAGGCCGGAACGGACCCCACGGTGGCATCGTTGATCTGCACCTGGGTGGCCCCGATGGGATGGGCCGTCATCGGCTCCATGGGGCCCGCGAGAATATCTACTTCGTCGAACAGCTCCCGGCACTTCCGGGTGAACAGGGCCCTCGCCCGCTGGGCCTGCAGATACTGCTCCCCCGAGATGAAGAAGCCCGACTCGATTCGCAGGCGCACAGGCGCTGCGTACTGGGCGCCCTTGGAGAGCACCAGGTCCCGGTGATAGGCCGTTGCTTCGGAGTACAGGATGGTGGTGGATATGGGAGCGGTCTGGTGAAACATGGGCATGGAGATCTCCCTGACCTCGGCCCCCATCTCGCTTAGCTGGTCTATCGCCTTGCGGACCGCCCGCTCAACCTGGGTATCTACGGGGACCTCGAA
>JAGWBF010000019.1:34843-43073 GCA_021296025.1 Dehalococcoidia bacterium
ACGTTGGCCGAGGCCGGGTCCATCGGGTCGTAGCCGGCCAGAGCGTTCATCACCAGGGCACAGTCCTCGACGGTGCGGCACATGGGGCCGGCATGGTCCAGGGACCAGGCTAGAACGCTGATGCCGTAGCGGCTGATCCGGCCGTAAGTAGGCTTCAACCCGGCCAGCCCACACAAGGCGCTGGGTATGCGAATGGACCCGCCGGTGTCCGAACCCATGGTTATGGTGCACTGCCCCGCCGCTGCTGCTGAGCCCGATCCGCCGCTGGAGCCCCCGGGTATCAGGTCAATGTTCCAGGGGTTATGCATGTTGCCGTAGTCGGGGTTCTCCCCCGTAGGGCCAAAGGCGAACTGGTGCAGGTTCAGCTTGCCCATGAGGACCGCCCCCGCCCGACGAAAGCGGTTGGCCACGGTGCAGTCGTAGTCGGGAACGAAATCGTCGAATATGCGTGAACCCGATGTGTTCCTGACTCCCCTGACGTAGTACAGGTCCTTCAGCCCCAGGGGCACGCCGTGGAGGGGACTCCGGTATGTGCCAGCGCTCATCTCCAGCTCACACTGGCGGGCGGAGGCCCTGGCTTGGTCGGCCATGACCGTAATGAAAGAGTTCAGGGCGGGTTCCAGGGCCTCGATCCTCTCCAAATGGGCCTCCACAACCTCCCGCGGGGAGACCTGCCTGGATCTGATGAGCGTTGAAAGCTCGGCCGCGCTGCTGTAACAAATCTCTGTGTTGTCCACCTTCAGCTCCTTATCTCAACTGGGCTGGGAACAGCTACCCCCTTAGTCTCTAGGCGGGAAGTAGGCCGTCGCCGGCTCGACACCCTCCAGGTCCATATCCCTGAGGGGCTGCAGGGAGGCGACCAGCCCCCTGACGTAGGCAAACAGTTCGTCCATGTGGGCAGTCTCCCCTACGTCCAGCCCGGCGGCTGCGGCCAGGCGGTCGAAGGTTTCCCGGTCCATTCCTTCTTGTGTAGTCAAAACGCATCTCTCCTTTCGAGAACTCTCTTAGGCCAATGGTCTTCTATCTTGGGAAAGCATCCCGCACCCCCCCATCCACGGGGAGCATTGCGCCGGTGGTCTTGGATGACCGGGGGCCTGCCAGGAACAGGACGCTTTCGGCCACATCTTCGGCGGTTATGCTGGCTTGAAGGAGGTTCCGCTTGCGATAGAACTCCTCCAGCCCGTCCACAGGAATGCCGTGGGCTTCGGCCCGCTGCTCCCGCACTTCATCGGACCACAGGGCGGACCCCTGGAAGATGGCATCGGGATTCACTATGTTGCACCGGATGCCGTACTCGCCGTTCTCTATAGCCAGCACCTTGGCCATCTGGACCTCAGCCGCCTTGGATGCGCTGTAGGCCCCGAAGTCCTTGCCCGGGGATGGGACGTTCTTAGTACCGACAAACACCAAGCTGCCTCCCAAGCCCTGTTCACGCATGATGGTCACAGCTTGTCGGGCAACCAGGAAGTGTCCCGTAGCGTTGATGTCCATAGCCCGCTGCCAGTCCTTGAGGGAGAGCTGGTCCAGGGCGCCCACGGGGGCGATGCCCGCGTTGGAGACCAGGATATCCAGCCCGCCGTAGGCAAGACACACCTGTTCAAAGGCTGCTTTCACCTCATCTTCGTCGGTCACATCCATGCGCAGACCTATGGCCCGGCCATCGCCATGGGCTTGGTTCAGCTCATCGGCAACGGCCTGGCAGGCCGCTTGGTCCAGGTCGGTGACCACCACATGGGCGCCCTCGGCCGCCAGCCGGACGGCGATAGCTTGGCCTATGCCGTGGGCGCTGCCGGTCACCAGGGCGATGTGGCGCTCCAACTCCTTCTCCGGAGGAGCGAGAGTCAGCTTGTACAGCTCCAGCGGCCAGTACTCGGCATCGAAAACGTCTCGTGGGCTGATGGAAGCGTACCCGCCTATGCCCTCCGCCGAGCCGATAATCTCGATGGTGTGGCGGTACATCTCCCCGGACACACGGGCGCTGTGGGCATCCCTGCCGGCGGACCACATTCCCAAGCCGGGAACCAGGATGATCCGCGGATAGGGGTCCAGCATCGGGACGGATCCCTCGGAGTGGGCCTCATAGTAACGTGTGTAGCCGGCGACGTAATCGTCAGCGGCGGCCCGCAGCTTGGCTTGGATTGAGGCTGGCGCGTCGGAGGCGTCAACGCCGGCCCACAGGGGAGTGCCCTTGGTGCGGATTACATGGTCAGGAGTTGCGGGGCCGATGGCGCTTAGCTCCTTGCCTCGGGCCGAGTCCACGAACTCCAGCACCGCCGGTGAGTCATCGTACCTGAGCACCATCCTGCTGCTGCTCCCCACAAGGCCCCTCAGAGTAGGTGCAATTCGGGCAGCCACGCGACGCCTCTCGTCGTCATCCAAGGCTCGCCGTGCGCGTCCCCCAGAGGTTGACGCGCCTCGAAGGCCTTTGCGGACGTACTCCTCGGCCCTTGCAACCAGCTCGATGTGGGAATCGTAGGCGGCCCTGGGAGTATCGCCCCATGTGATCAGACCGTGGTTGGACAGCACCACGCCCATAAGCTCCGGGTTACCTCGGGCCGCCTCGCCCACTCGCTTTGCCAGGGCAAAGCCCGGACGCAGGTACTCCACCACGCCGACCGCGCCCTGGAAGGCATCCTCCAGCACCCGGCTGGCGGACGCGTTATTAGTCAGGGCAATTACCGCATCGGCATGGGAGTGCACGATGCTTTTGTGGGGGAGGAAGGCGTGGAGCAGGGTCTCGATGGACGGCCTGGGCGAACGCGGGTCCAGCATGCATCGCCCCAGGTAGGCCACCATCTCCTCGTCGGACATGGACTCCCGCTCAAACAGGGGGAGGATGTCATCCAGCCTGAGGGCGGGGAAGTCGCCTGTCGAGCAGGACTTCATGTCGGAGCCGCTGGCCTTGATGCGCATCACGGAGATTGGACTGCCCCGGAAGTCCGCCTCGGTGACCTTCAGGGATGTGTTGCCTCCGCCCCACAGCACGAGGCCGGGGTCCGCCCCCAGCAGGCGGCTCTGGTAGACCAGCAGCTCCAGGTCGGAAAGGCCATCGGCTTCCTCGTCAGACCAGCGGTTCTGCATCAGCGCCTTTCATGCCACTCTTCTTCAACCTTATCGTCATACCGGCGAGGGCCGGTATCCAGGACGGAGGTCTGCCGGCCAGCAGATAGGTTAATTCATCACAGTGGGAAACCTGTACCCGACCCCGGGTTTCCTAGATTGCGGCCTCCGCCGCAATGACGGTGCGGCCTTTCGCCAAAACGCCCACCTTCTAGGCATTGCATCCCCCGATAACCCGGGCTCCATGTTGGTCCCCATCACCGTACGCCGGTCTTGGCGCTCTGGTACAGCTCGTCGGCCTCCTCTGCCGTGCCGCCCTCGTGGACGATGTAACGGATGGCCCGGATCATCGCCACGGGCGCTTCGTTCTGCCAGATGTTGCGTCCCAGGTTCACCCCGATGGCGCCCCTGACCATACCGTCGTGCACGAAGTCGAACACCTCTCGCTCCGTGTCCACCTGGGGCCCCCCGGCCATGATGACCGGGACGGGGCAGCCATCAACCACCTTGTCGAACTCCTCGCACCAGTAGGTCTTCACTACCTTGGCCCCCAGCTCGGCGGCGATGCGGCAGCACAGGCCCAGGTAGCGGGCATCCCGTTTCTCCAGCTCCCGACCCACAGCAGTCACCGCCATCACGGGGATGCCGTACCGCTCCCCCTCGCTGACCAATGAAGACAGGTTCAGGAGGTTCTCCTTTTCGTAGTCGGAGCCGATGAACACGGAAATGCCCACCGCCGAAGCGTTAAGCCGGATCGCCTCCTCCATGGATGTGGTGATGCCCTCGTTGGCCAGGTTGTCGCCCACCATGCTGGTCCCGCCGGACACCCTAAGGACGATGGGCTTGGACTTGGCGGGAACGATGCAGGAGCGCAGGACGCCCCGGGTCACGAAGACGGCGTCCGAGTAGGGAAGCAGGGGTTCCAGGGTGTTCCAGGGGTTCTCCAGGTTCCTGGTGGGACCCTGGAAATAGCCGTGATCGATGGGCATGAACAAACATCGGCCATCGGAAGGAATCACCTGAGCCAGCCGGTTCTCCATTCCCCAGTCCATCAGTGCAGCACCCCCTGTCTGTGATATGGCCCAAGTATATCAGCAGGCCAGTGGCGTGTCTTGGGGACCTTCTTCACCTCCCCAATGAGGGGAGGGTGTGAGTGCACACCTAGTCGCTTATTCTGGAAACCCTAGGCGCCATGAACCCTTTTCATTCTCCACAATCCACAAGCCGTGGGCTCTAGCTATAGCCTCATGAACAGACGATAGTTCTGCGGGCGGGTTGACTATTTCCATGTCCAATTCTCGCCCTTGTCTTCTCGCTATCTCACCTATGGAGTGCAGCAGCTCGTCAAAGAACGAAGGGGTAAATCCGTAAATCCCTTCAAAGTCCAAGGCCAACGGTGCCTCAGGACCATGCAACGCTTCCTCCACTCCCGTTCCGACTTTCCGGGCAGTCGTCCGCGTAACGAGGACCTTGTATTCAACCATATCTGAAATGCCTATCATAGCCATACGTCCGCCTATCAACAGGGAATCGAAGCGTATGCCAGGGTGCCAGGAAATAATTTGGTCCGCCACGCCCGACTCTGAAGTTCTTCCTCGATACGAAGGGCTCCTATACCAGAGTGTATCAGGAGTTGCCTCTGGGCCTTTCGCACCTCTTCAGCAACACCGAATAGGCCCATTCCTCTGGTCGGATCTTGGGTTCCACTCACACGTTCCTGCATAGCCAACTCTATCGCTACCCAGTCATATGGTACCCGCGCCCGCAACCCAGGGTTCTGTTCAAGAGAGCGCCTAATCCCTATTCCACCATCGGCTACCGCGCATATAAACCGACGGACCTTGACCGACTCATGGTACTGGATATAGCCGAAGGCTCCAACATTCGATTCCGAATGCTGGACCGCATTAAGTGCTAACTCAGAGAAAGTGTCGGCCACTACTGGGTGAATGTTGGGAGCGCCAAGTCCGGAATCAATCAGTTCGAGAACTACATCATTGGCGACTTTCTCGACACTGCTTTCGGATTCAAAATCAGTCAACGGCAAAATAAGCCTTGCCTGGTCCCCAACAGGAACATTCCTGTCATCGACTTCCACACCATTCTTCTTCAGGACGCCAAAGATTCCAAGAGATTGGAGATATATGCACACCCTCATGTTCTCCGGTACGAGCAGGGTGCACTGGGCTCCCTTCCCCTTGGCCGACAATAAATAAATAAGGCACCACATCACGGCCGAAGATTCGACGAATTCACAGCGACGCAGATCGATCTCGACGCTGGATTCTTTGAACTCCGGGAATCGGGGGTCTGGAATCGCGAATCCCTTAAGATTACCCGGGTGTTTGAATCTAGGTGAAGGTACTAATCTCAAAAGAAGGAACTCTCAGGAAATGCATTCTCGTCGGCCCTTCCGCAGGCATCGAGTTTTTGAGGGCTACTCAACAGCGATGATATCATCTCAACCGGGTGCCTCAAAGTGGACTGCATCCAAGGCAGGCCAGAGCTAGGGGTAGTTATCGAATTCCACCACCATGCCGGGCGCCAGACCCAGCTCGGCGGCGATTCCGGCGTTGACCTCCACAGCGTACAGCGCGGGCGAGGCGGAGCGGTATAGGGTGAGCTGTCCGGTGGGCACTCCCGGCTGGGGCACCATGGTATGGATATTGACGATGCGGCGCTCCCGGTCCAGGAACAGGATGTCCAGAGGTATCAGGGTCTCCTTCATCCAGAAGGACAAGTTCGACTCCTGGGCATAGACGAACAGCATGCCGCCATCGGGCGCCAGGAAGCCTCGGTTGGAAAGCCCGCGCCGGCGCTCAGCAGGAGTTATGGCCAGCTCCAGGGTGAAGGTCCGCCCGCCGATGGTCGCGTGCACCGTCCCCTCAGGAGCGGGTGCAGTGGGCGGGGTCGTGGCGGTCGGCTCAGGCGTGGGGGTTGGAACCGATGTAGCTGTCGGCACAAGGGTCGCTGTAGGAACGGTTGTGGCCGTTGGCCTCGGAGTCGCAGTGGGACTCGGCGTGGCTGTAGGCGTGGGAGTCAGGACGAGAGTCGGAGCAAGTGTGGGCAGAGATGTTGCCGTAGGAGTAGCAGGAATTGGGAGGGCAGTCCCTGTCGGTTCTACTGCACCCCCCGTAGGCCCTGCGTCATTCATGCCGCCCGGTCCGCAACCGGAGACAACAACGATCAAGACAGCCGCAGCCATGGCTAGGCCTGCAAGAGTGCGCATCAGTCGAAGGGCCTTGCGACGAACAAAGGGCGGCATCAATGGTCTATCTGTGCTGAATCATGAGTTGGAGTTACCTGCAACACCCTGGAATTAGTAAGGAGGGAAACCAGACCTTAACGCTGGCTGGCGCGAAGGATGGTGAGTCCAACGACCTCGTCGCCATCATACCGGACAATGATATCGTCGTCGGTTAGCTCGCTGTCTGTGGCCCTGCTAGGATCCTTGAACTGGACGTACAGGACATCGCCCTCTTCATCATAGGAAGCGGACACATAGCTACCCGGAGATTGCCTCACGACGGACACCAACGCCAGGTACTCTTTGGGGTCCTTCAGGGCCATAATTGCTGTCTTTTCTCCAACGCTTGAGCACGGTTGGTCAAGAATGCGGTGATGATGAAGCCGTCGCCGTCCAACTCTCTATATACTACCACAAGCCACATTCCGGGCCCGCTCTCTTGAATCGCCAGCAGTTCCCCTGCCCGGCCAGCCACGACCTTTTCAGGGTGCTCCACCACGCCCAATACGTGGTCTCTCAAGTCCCTGAGTTCCTGATGGTTGTCAACGATGTGCTGCCACCGCTCGTCGGTCAGCCGGACGAGCACGCCGAAAGGGGAGAACACGGAATCTGGCATTAAGAATATGGCTGAGCGCCTACCTAAACCAGCATCGCGCTGCCCAAAATATCAAGGAGGACTCGCACAACAGCGCTACTTTCCCCCTTTTACGAGGTCATGAATTCCCCTGAGGTTGTCTTCAATCTCATCAGCCCAGCTTCTGAGGAGCTCTACTAGGAGCAAGGCATCTTCCCAATGACCACTCATCCCCTGTGGGCGGAGGTACCAACCACTAAGGAAGTTCAACTTCTGACTCAAATAGTAGGAAACCGCCAACCCTTCCCTATGTTGGGCACGCTGTCGGTGTTCATCAATTTCCCTTCCGAGATCCCCTAAAACCCGGCAATACTCTTGGGCTTCAGGTCGGCCCACCAAAACCTTGGTTCGAAAATCCTTCCTACTCAGATTAACCACACTGCTCTGACCCAGACCCAGACCCAGTCTTACGTTAAGCCATGCAGCCGTAGCGTCAATGGCTGTTCGGGCCGCGCTGATCCCCGCATAGGCATGGTACTCAGCTATCTTTTGCTGGTGGCCGACTGTTTCACTTCCATCTTCTAAAACTTCGAGCTCATACGCCGCAGTTCTTACAAATCCCAACGCACGCCCAGCTCCGTAGAGGTAATAGTCAGGTCCCAAGATCCCCTGCTTCAAGAAGGGTTCTATCATCCAATCGGGAGCGTCAAAGGTTTTCATTGCAATCCACTGCAAACATACCAAATACCTACCTTAGACCTTGGCAGTTTGATTGGCTGTCCCAATAAACTCCAAGTTTCGAATTCTTTCCTTAATGAAGGAGAGATCCAATCATCCTAATTTCTTTCCTTGAAGAAGGGTCGGGAATCTTCCATCGCCGCTTGATAGAGAAATCAAAAAGCCGGACCATGTTATTAGGCCCGGCTCTTTTTGTGTGTGCTCCTTAGCACCTGGATAGTGGAAGGAGAGGTGTTTTTGCCATTGGGAATCGATGGGCTTTCTCAGGGGACTGTCCTCCGTGGGCCGGGGAGCTTGCGCTCAACCATCTGGCCCGGGAGTGGCAGAACACCCACCGAACGACCTAGGAGATGGACCGGCACCCATCGGGCCTCAAGGACCCGGAAAAGGTGTCGATCGTAGCTCCCTAGAAAGGAGGTGATCCAGCCGCACCTTCCGATACAGCTACCTTGTTACGACTTCGTCCCAGTCACCAGGCCGACCCTCGGCACCTGCCTCCCCTAGGGGTTAGCTCAGCGACTTCGGGTCTTCCCGGCTCCCATGACGTGACGGGCGGTGTGTACAAGGCCCGGGAACGTATTCACCGCAGTGTGCTGACCTGCGGTTACTAG
>JAGWBF010000020.1 GCA_021296025.1 Dehalococcoidia bacterium
TCCTGCACCACCATCATCCCGTAGAGAGACTCCCTAACGTCCAGCTTGCTTAGCAAAATTGAGGCTTCTCGAACCAGAATTGCGGCCAAGAGGTTCTTCGCCAGCGGTTTTTACCCAGAGGTGTCTCACGGGGAGTTTTACTGCAGGCCCGCCCGAACCACGGCAGCGTCACTCCGGGGGAGTGCTGGCGTGCCAGGGGGTGTTCTGCTCGTAGGCGTGTCCGGCCCTGAGCACCGTCTCTTCATCGAAGGGCCGCCCCTCGATCTGGAGCCCTATCGGCAAACCGTCGGCGGTGAAACCGCACGGAACGGAAAGGGCGGGCACATTGGCCAGACTGAAAGCGGTGGTCAGCAGGTAGGGCGTGCGGTAGGAGTTCTCTTTCCCACGGACCAGCGGGTCCGGCTCGATCAGCTGGGCGGCGACTCCGGCCGTGGGCGACAGCAACAGGTCGACGTCGGCCAAGGCTTCCGCGATTTCGTCGCGCAGCAACGTGCGCAAGCTCAAGGCCTTGTAGTAGGCCTGCGCCGGCAGGACCGTCCCAACCATGTAGCCCACACGGTTGTCGTGCCCAATGTCCTGGGGCCGGTTGCGCACCAGGTCGGCGTAGGTAATGGGGGCCTCCACCCGGATGCCGGTGGAAATCGTTCCCGCGTGGGCGGCCAGCGGCACCGACACCTCCTTTACCGTGGCTCCCAATTCTCCTAACGTGTTGGCCGCAGCCAGGACCGATTGCCTGACCTCCTCATCCGTTACGCCAGTGTAAACCAACTCCCGTACCACACCGAACCTGAGCCCTTCCACGCTGCCGGTGAGGGCCGCCCGGAAGTCGGGGACCGGCGCGTTGCGCGTAATGCGGTCCTTGGGGTCGTACCCGGCGATGGCCTGTATGGTGATGGCGCAGTCCTCCACCGTCCGGCTCAAGGGGCCGATGGTGTCCATGGAGCGGACGCCGGGCATCACGCCGTAGCGGCTTACCAGACCCCAGGTGGGCCTGAGGCCGGCCAGGCCGCACCAAGCCGCCGGGAAGCGTACCGAGCCTCCGGTATCCTCTCCTAACGAAGTGGCGCACATGAAAGCGGCGGTGGACGCCCCGGAACCACTGCTGGAACCCCCGGTGGAACGCTCCGGGTTCCAAGGGTTGCGGGGAGGGTCGAACTGATGAGACAGGCCCGAAGTGGCGAACTCCGTCATGTTCAGCTTCCCCAACAGGACCGCCCCGGCTTCATTCAACCTGGAAATGACCGTGGCGTCGTTTTCCGGAACGAAATCGTTGAACACCGGCGAGCCGCCGGTGGTCCGGACCCCCTTGGTGTAAATCTGATCCTTGACGGCGTAGGGGACGCCGTGGAGCGGCCCCCGGTACTGCCCTTGGGCGATTTCCCGCTCGGCTGCCCGTGCCGCCTCCAGCGCCTGGTCACGGAGGATCGTAAGGTATGCTCCGATCTGGCCGTCCTTGGAGTCGATGCGGTCGAGGTAGGCTTCCGTAGCCTCGACCGGCGAGACCTCCCCGGTCCGGACCAAGCCGGAAAGCTCGGCAACGCTCAAAAACGGGATCCGGGCTTTATCCATCCGATCCACTCCCTGCGTCCGTTTCGGTGTCGCCGCGCCGGCCCATGATTTTCTGGATAGGCCGGGCCCTGGCAGGCCAATAGAATCATAGGGGCGGCGCTGACTGCGGTCAACATCGTCCCATCCTGGGCATCGGCCCCGGCGGTCCGAGTCCGGAAGGCCGCGGGCCTTTCCCTGCCCACTATAATAGGGTTTTCGCCGGACGGGACCGGTGCCCGTCCGATAGCTCAATAACCCGGAGAAAGTTCCAAATGAACGAGTCCACGCTCAAGGTGGAGGGCGCCCGCTACATCATTACGGTTGACCCCCAACGAAGAATCATCGAGGACGGCACGGTAGTGGTCCAAGGCCAGCGTATTGTCCAAATCGGCAAGAGGAATGAACTGGCCGAAGTTTCCGCCGACCGGGTCATGGACGCCCGGGGGATGGTAATAACCCCAGGATTCTGCAACGGCCACCTCCACGTGAGCTACGCCCACGCCACGCGGGGGATTTTTCCCGACGATCTGGGGCCGGACTACCTGCCCAACGTTTTCAAGCTGCAGGCGTCGATGACCGCCGAGGAAGAGTACTACACCTCCCTGTTGGGGATTACCGAACTGCTCAAGTACGGCACTACCTGCTTCCTGGACCCCGGCAGCACCAAGTTCCCCTCAGTCTGCCTACAAGCCTACGAAGAGTCGGGCTGCCGCATCATCATCGGGGCCCAGGTGGTGGACCAGGAAAACCCTCTGAATATCCCCATCGATTCGACGAATGAAGCCGTCTCCAAGATGAGAGATGTCATAGAGACCTACGACGGGAAGCTGGACGGTCGGGTGCGCGCTTGGGCCATGCCCTTCTCGGCGGACTACGCTTCGCTGGAGCTGCTTCAGGAGGCAAAGGGTTTGGCTGATGCCCACGACACGGGACTCACCCTGCACCAAAGCAACGCAGCACCGTCGGTCCAGATGAGCCTGGACAGATATGGGCGAAGGCCGGTAGAGCACCTGGAAGACATCGGTGTCCTTGGCCCCAATACCCTCTTGGCCCATGTCATAGGTCTGAACGAGTCCGAGGTGGATGTCATGGCCCGGACCCGGACCAATGCGGTCATGTGCCCTACGGCCGCCCTGAAGATGGGCGGAGGCACGACCTCTAGGGGAATGCTGCCGGAGATGCTGGCCAATGGTGTCACCGTCGGGCTGGGCACCGATGCGGCCAACAACTCCAACCTGGTCGAGACGATGCGCTCCATGTACCTGGCCGCGGTGCTGTACAAGGACGGCAGGCAAAGCACGGAGATGATAAGCGCCGAATCCGCCCTGGAGATGGCGACCATCGGAGGAGCAAAGGCCCTGGGTCTCGGCGGAGACATAGGGTCCATCGAGGTGGGGAAGAAGGCAGACCTGGTGCTATTTGACACCAGGCGGGCCGAGTGGCGGACCCTTTTCAACCCCGTTAACAACCTCGTGTACGGGGCCGATGGGCGCAGCGTCCACACCGTCATCGTGGATGGCAACGTGAGGGTGGAAGACCACCGGCCTATTTACGTCGATGAGTGGGACCTGATCCAGAAGGTGCAGGCCTTGGGAACGGACCTGATGGCGAGGACAGGGGTCAGCTTTCCCAGCCGGTGGCCCCTGGTTTAGCTCTTGGCAGAGAAACTCTTGGGGGCGCGCGTAATTGGTACATAGTCTGGAATTGAAAGGAGAGCAGGGATGGCAAGTAAGGCGCGGTTCGGTCTTACATTATCCAACCGGGGAGTGATCCTGGGGCTGACCAAGCCCGAGGAGATACTGCAGATGGCCGAGGCTGCCGAGGATTCGGGCGTGTTCGACCATGTGTGGGTGGGCGATTCAATTATGGCCAAGCCTCGCATGGAGTGCATCTCCCTGATGTGTGCCATCGCTGCCCGTACTTCCCGGGTCGGCATTGGGGTAGCGTGCATGGCCACGCTGCCCTCTAGAGATCCCATAGTGCTGGCGTACCAGTGGGCCAGCATGGACCTTCTCTCGAACGGGCGAACTATCTTGGGAGCGTGTATGGGTGGGAGCATCGGCGACCAGGACCATCGCACCGAGTACCGCAATATGGGAATAAAGGCCCTGGAGAGGTCGCGCCGCATGGAGGAGAACATTGCAATACTCCGCCAGCTTTGGACCGGGGAGCGGGTAAACTTCCAGGGTGAGTTCCACACGCTGGAAGAGGCCTTTGTCTCCCCTATGCCGGCCCAGTCGCCCCCGCCGGTGTGGGTCATTAGCAATCCGCGCCTGAGCACAGGTAAACCCCACATAATCGAACGTTCCCTGCGCCGGGTCGCCCAGTTGGGGGATGGATGGATGACGACGGGCACTGGCCCCGTGAACGACTTTGTGGAAATGCGGCGGCGTATATTCGAATACGCGCCCGAGTACGACCGCTCCTTTGAAGACCGCCCATGCTCTGTGTACTACAACATCAATATTAATGAGGATGCAGAGGCCGCCTTCGATGAGTCCAAGCGCTACCTCGACCAGTACTACTCCATGAGCTACCGTCCAGAGGTGGTGAAGAACTGGGTGGCCCTTGGTAGTCCCAAGGAGTGCATCAGCCAGATAGGGGCGTATGTTGATGCTGGAGCGACGGATATCCTGCTTAGAATACCTTCATGGGACCAGGCGGGACAGTTCCGGCGTTGCGTTGAAGAAGTACTGCCCCACTTCCGTTAGAATAGGTATGGTTTGGAAGGGCGCTGTCCTGGATGCTAATATGGTACGCAGCTGTGCACCCACTTCTACTTGGGGGAGGAGAGGATTCGACGCATCCCCGTGGTGCCGGCGCAACCTAAGATGGGGTGGAAGTCGTTAAATGAGTAAGCTTCTGGACAAACTGGACAGGATCGGCCGCGGGCGCACTACAAGCTTGGGTTTTGGGTCGGCCGGCCGCGCTGAAAAGCTGCCGGCAATGGCGGTCGTTGGTGTGCTCTCCGACAACAATGCTTTTGTGAAGCAGGCTGCCATTTTGGGCGAGGTCGGCGCGGATGCTGTCTTCCTGGATGGAGCAGCACCAGGAAAAGCCTTGACCGACCTGGCAAAGAAACTGGACAGCATGCCATGGGGACCGAAAGTGGGAGAATTGGGAGTAGATGAAGCGGCTAGCTTTCGTGATGCAGGTTGCGATTTCCTAGCATTCGGTCCCGAAAAGGCCCTGCTGGGAGCCATGGAGGGTGAATCCACAGGCTATTTTCTGTGCGTGGACCCGGATATGGAAGAGCGCTTCCTTCGCACCATAGAAGACCTTTCCGTCGATGGCGTGATTCTGCCGTCTTCGAGCATTGGCCTTCCCCTGACGGTGCACCACATGATGACCTTGGGCGTCGTTCGGGAGGCCTTTAGCAAATACCTGTTCCTGGAGCTCCCCGGGCCGCTGTCAGCCAGGGAATTGGAAGGGTTGCGGGACATGGGAATCGATGGTGTTGTGGTCAACCCATCCGTTCTTTCCAAAGAGGATATTCAGGACATGATAGCCAGCCTGAAATCGCTGCCCAAGAAGCAGCAGAACAGGTCTCGCAGGCCCGATGCTGTGCTTCCCAAACCGGGGATGGGATTCGTGGTCGGTCCGGACATAGACGACGATGATGAGGACGAATAGCAGCTTCTTTGCTGGGATTACATAATCTATTGGCGCATGTCCGATGAAAAGCAAGCTAACCATAATCGGTACCGGCTTCATAGGGGCTTCCTTGGGCTTGGCTATTAGGGCCCGCGATTCTGGCAGGTTCCAGGTTGTCGGCACTGACATAAACCGTGCCAACGCCGCAGGCGCCGATGCGGCTGGTGCGGTGGACACCACCTCCGACAACCTGCGGGAAGCTGTGGAAGGCGCACAGGTGGTGGTGTTGGCCACGCCCCTCAAGGCCATGAAGGATGTCATGGAGATCATCGGTCCCGGCTTGGAGGATGGCTGCCTGGTCACAGATACCGCCGGCATCAAGGCCCCGGTAATGGAATGGGCAAAGGAGTACCTGCCCGACCGGGTAACCTTTGTCGGGGGACATCCCATAGTGTTTAGGGGAGGGACCGGCCCCGACTCGGCCGATGCCAACCTGTTTGCGGGGTGCCCTTACTGTGTCATACCTTCCCCCGGAGCCCGCCAGGACCGGGTGAAGGATGCGGTGCAATTGGTTCAGTCTGTTGGGGCCGTGGACCGGTTCATCGATGCGGCAGAACACGACACCCTCATCGCCGCTGTGGACAATCTCCCTCTCCTCCTGTCTGCCGCCCTCGTGGGGTGCGCATCAAGGAGCCAGTCCTGGGATGATATCGCCATCCTGGCCTCCAGGTATTTCGGCGAAATGACCACCCTGGTAAAGGAAGATACGGCTGCCGATCAGGACAGCTTCTTCTTCAACGAGTCGGCGACCGTAGCCTGGATCGATAACTTCATCAGGGAGCTGTACCGCATCAGGCAGGTCCTGGAATCCGACGACAAAGACAAGGACAGCACGTTGTCGGAGCTGCTTGAAGAGGCAAGAGCAGCCCGGCAAAAGTGGCTGGAGGGCGCAGTCACGTCCGAGACACTGGCCGCCATCGAGGGTGCGAAGGTGCCTCCGAAATCCAGCATGCTCGATATCGTTACCGGCGACAGGGATGCCCGTGAAAGGGCCTTTGGATGGGGAGGCCGGATGCCCGACCGCAGGTCCAAGGACAAGGAACGGGGCAAGTGGTGATCCGCATCCTCCACAAGCCAGCCCACCTGAGGGGGACAGTGGCCCTCCTTGGCGACAAGTCGGTCTCTCACAGGGCCTTGATACTGAACTCCGTGGCCCAAGGCACAGCTACTGTTAACGGGCTCTCCCTGGGTGAGGATGTGGCCTCGACGATGGGGTGCCTTCAAGCTACAGGCGTGGTCATCGAACGGTTGGATGCGCCAGACGTTGTCCGGGTGGTAGGCTCCGGGGGCCAGCTCCAGGAACCGGAAGATGTCTTGGATGCAGGCAACAGCGGGACTACGATGCGCCTTCTATCGGGGCTGCTCGCCGGTCAGTCCTTCATGTCAGTCTTGTCCGGGGACAGGTCGCTCCGGTCCCGGCCAATGGGACGCATAGTTGAGCCCCTGAGTTGCATGGGAGCAAAGATAGCAGGACGCAAGGGAGGCGCTTACGCCCCGTTGACCGTTTCCGGCGGAGGACTGAAGGGCATCGAGTACACCCTGCCGGTGGCCAGCGCTCAGGTGAAGTCGTCGATAATGCTCGCGGGGATTCAAGCTGAAGGCAAGACCTTGATCCACCAGCCCGCCCTGTCCCGGGACCACACCGAGTTGATGATGCGCGCCATGGGCGCAAATGTAGTTGAAGACGGCACCACCATCTGTATGGAACCGGCCCAGCTGACGGCGCTGGATGTTGTAGTTCCAGGAGATATCAGCTCGGCCGCCTTTTGGATGGTGGCGGCAGCATGCCATCCCGATGCTGAGGTGACGATCACTAATGCGGGAATCAACCCAACTCGAGGGGGGATTCTTGAGGTGTTGGAGGGCATGGGAGCCAACGTTGCCCTCCTGAACCGGCGCGTTGAAGGCGGGGAGCCTGTAGCCGACATACTTGTCAGGTCGGGGAGCCTTGTGGGGACCGAGGTCGGTGGGGAGGTGGTCCCACGTGTAATCGATGAGTTGCCGGTGATTGCCGTGGCTGCGTGCTTTGCCAGGGGAAAGACGACGATAAGGGATGCGGGAGAGCTTCGGGTCAAGGAGTCGGACCGCATCAGCACAACCGTCTCCCAGCTGTCCAGGATGGGCGCCTGTATCGAAGAGCTGCCAGACGGTATGATTATCAATGGGACAGGGCATCTGACCGGGGCTGAATGCACCAGTGAAGGCGACCATCGCATAGCTATGGCCTTGGGCATAGCAGGGCTGCTGGCAGAGGGAAGGACCGTAGTGGGAGGGGCGGAAGCAGCCTCCATATCCTACCCTACCTTCTGGGATGAGGTAGATGTTATTCTGGCTGGAACCGGGGCATAGAAAAATTGAGCGCCCAGGAATCGGGCTCCGGCTCCCAGCCTCTCTACAGCCAAGGCGAGAGCGCGGCATTTGGCAGCGGGAGCGGGGGCGAAATCGGAGGGCCGAGCGCAAACGATCATAGGCCATCGCGCTTATTGGTTGTGCTCTCCGGCCCCAGCGGTGTAGGCAAGGATGCCGTCGTGTCGGCCTTGCGTGCCCTGGGACGGCCTTGGCACTTTGCTATCACGATGACCACACGCCCCATACGCGCGGGGGAACGAGAAGGTATGGAGTACCACTTTGTCGCGCCCGATCGATTCCTTAACATGAGGGATGCCGGCGAGTTGCTGGAATCGGCTGAGGTGTATGGCAACTGGTACGGGGTCCCCAAGCAGCAGGTCAGGGATGCCATGGGGCAGGGCCGGGATGTGCTGGTGAAGGTAGATGTCCAGGGCGCAGCGACCATCAGAAAACTGGCGCCGGATGCGGTAAGCATCTTCCTGGCCCCGGCGGATGTCGACGAGCTGCGGAGGCGGCTGGAGCATCGGGCCAGCGAGACCGGATTGGTCCTGGAGAAGCGTCTGCAAGCGGCTTGGGAAGAGATGGAACATCTCCCCAGGTTCGACTACCACGTCATAAACAAGGACGGCTGCTTGGATGAAGCGGTACGCAACATCGATGCAATCGTGAGGGCGGAGAAATGCCGCTCAGTTCCCCGGAAGGTAGTCCTGTAGAGCACAGCCGGTAGCTTTCGTGAGGGGCCGCATTGCAACCGCCGGCGGGAATCAACTATGGAAAACAACAAAGCATCAAATACACCCCAAAGACTGCCCGAGTGGATGAAGGTCCGGATGCCCGGCGGCCCCAACTATATCCAGCTGCGGAACCTCTTGAAGGACTCCCAGCTGCACACGGTCTGTGAAGAAGCTCGGTGTCCCAACATCGGGGAGTGCTGGGAAGCTCGCAGCGCCACCTTCATGATCCTTGGGGATGTCTGCACCCGGCGATGCCACTACTGTGCTGTAACGACGGGGAAGCCCATCGGGATCGACATCAACGAACCCGAGAGGCTGGCCCAAACCGTCGCCCGTCTGGGACTGAACTACTGCGTCATCACCTCGGTGAACCGGGACGACCTGGTCGATGGCGGGGCATTGGTCTTCGCAGCATGTATCCGGAAGATCCGAGAGCTGCTTCCCCATTGCAAGGTGGAAGTGCTAATCCCCGATTTCGGCGGCTCATGGAAGGCTCTGGGAAAGGTGATGGACGCCAAGCCCGATGTGCTGAACCACAACATCGAATCGGTGAGGCGAGTATTTCCTGGGGTGAGGCCCTTAGGAGGCTACGACCTGTCCCTGGAGCTCCTGGAGCAGGCAAAGCGGCTCGATCCCGATGTGCCTACCAAGTCGGGAATAATCGTTGGCATGGGCGAAGACATCGACGAGGTAACGGAGACTATGAAGGACCTGCGCGGGGTGGACTGCGATCTACTGACCATAGGGCAGTACCTTAGGCCCTCGCCGAAGCACCTGCCCGTTTCCCGCTACTACACCCCAACCGATTTCGAAAAGCTGGCCGAGACAGGACGCTCCCTGGGATTCAGGCACGTTGCCTCAGGCCCCCTGGTCCGCAGTTCCTATCACGCCGACCGGCAGCATGAGGCCGCATCTCGCCATCCGGCCCTTTCCTAGGCGGGGCCTAATGCTCCGAGGACATCCAGTAGGTCCGAAATGCCCTGACAGATGTGGGTTGGGCCTTCGTGAATGAGAGCGTCACGGTTCAGGGATCCCCATAGGGCCGCCGCCCCCGCCATGCCGCACCTTTTTGCGCACTGGATGTCAACGGGGCTGTCCCCCACGTACATGGCATTGTGGGGCTCCATCGCCAGGGCATCCAACACCTGTAGTAAACCCATCGGGTTAGGCTTGTAGGGACGGCGACTGTCCAGGAACCGTACATGGTCGAAAAGGCTTCCTACCCCTGATATCTCCAGCTCCATCCTGCCGTACTTTTGTCGTTTGTCCGAGAATAGCGCCAGCAGGTACCCGGCATCCTTGAGAGCGGTCAGGGTGTCGGCAACACCCGGGAACAGGACTCCGGAGTCCTTGATGTGGGCGATGTACAGACCAATGTATAATTCCATGGCTTCATCGGGGTTGTGGGGGAAGAGGTTGCCCACATGCTTTACAAAGGGGACGATGAAGCTGGCGGCCACTTGTTCTTCTGAGGGCGGCTCTACCCCCAGGGATGCGGCTGTCCGCCCGATGGTCTTTACGTGGAAGTTCCAGCTATTCCAGAGGGTCTGGTCCCAGTCGAAGACGATCAGATCCGGTCTTCCCGTTCCTGCTGAATAAGTGCCAGTATTTGTTGGAGCCGTTCCCAGCGCGGTTCCTCCGTCTGTTGGTAGATAGTAAGATAAATCACCTCTATGGGCCAACAAGGGACGCGACAATGGGCAGTCAAGTCCCATAAGGGATGCTAATCTTGAGCTACCCCGGCATCATATATCAGAACGCAAACCTGCTCCAGTGCGTCACGTCGGGACTTGCTCTAACGGACTCTAGGCTTAGTTTCGTGGCTGTAAGAGGTGGGCGCATTGTCGCCATCGGACCCGCCGAAGCAGCGTCATCGATGAAGGGCCGAGGAACCCGGGTGGTTGACTGCCATGGGTACACTCTGCTTCCAGGGTTGGTGGACGCCCACTGCCACTTCCTGGCCCTTGCCAGCCGCCTCAGCGCCATCGATTGCGGGAGGGAGAGGGCGTCAACCATACCCCAACTGGTAAACATAATAGCGCAAGAGTCGTCAAAAGCTCGGAGCAAGGAATGGGATGGCCGTGGATGGATTCGCGCCTTTGGCTACGACGAGTTCTACCTGAAAGAAAAGCATCATCCCACCCGCTGGGACCTGGACCAGGTTTCCCTGTCCTATCCAGTCCGCTTGGACCATCGCACTGGCCATGCCATGGTGCTGAACAGCGTGGCCATGAGCCTTCTTCAGATAACAAAGGACACCTCTGACCCCATTGATGGTGTCATCCAGCGCGATGAGGACTCAAGGGAGCCTACCGGTGTGCTCCTGGAAATGGCCCGTTGGGTCAGGAATAGGCTGGGCCATACACGCAGCGAAGATGAGGTTCGCCAAGGGGCCAGGCTGGCCAGCCGGTGCTTTCTATCTAAAGGCGTTACCTCGATACAAGACGCAACTCCCTCCAACGGTCCAGAGCAATGGGATCTATTCTCGGAGCTTAAGGGGTCGGGCTGTCTGGTCCCCAGGGTGACCATGATGGTAGGGGCAGACTGCGCAAACACTGCCAAAAGAGCTGCAATGAGGAGCCGTGAAGAGACCGGGCTGCGTCTTGGCGCGACCAAAATCATGGTCACGCTTACCACGGGTGCCCTCCAGCCTTCCGAGGAGGAGTTAAGGGAACTGGTCCTGAGGGAGCACTCCCAAGGGTCGCAGGTTGCTGTGCACGCCGTAGAGGCAGAGGCGGTGGAAGCGGTAGCCGATGCCCTGCTTCATGCCCAGTCGGTCGCTCTTCGCCCCGATGCCAGGCACCGCATCGAACACTGTTCCGAGTGCCCACCTCATCTGGTAGACAAGATAGCAGCCTCCGGTGCGGTGGTCGTAACGCAGCCCGGATTCATCTGTGATGTGGGCGAACGGTACGCCAGCCTCGCGGATGAAAGGTTCCTTCCCCACCTATATCCCATCGCTGACCTTGCTGCCGCAGGAGTTCTCATTGGGGCTGGCTCCGATGCCCCCGTCACACTTCCCGACCCGATGGCGAGCATCTACGCGGCTGTAACACGAATGACAAGTTCGGGAATCTGCCTAGGCCCAGGGCAAGGGGTGCCTGTAGAGGAAGCCATAGTTATGCACACCCGGGGAGGCGCATTCGCCTCCTTCGAGGAGCATCGGAAAGGTACAATTAAGGAAGGTAACCTGGCCGACTTCGTACTCTTGGAACAGGACCCGACAGCAGTAGAGCCGGGTGCGCTAAGGGACATCCGCCCCCTCATGACAGTTGTGAATGGAGAGGTGGTCTGGCAGGCCTAGTAGCTTCGTTCTCTAACGAACTCGGTGAGGGTCAAGAGGGACGAGCGGGCTGGACTGTCAGGAACGATTGACAATGCATTAGCAGCTTCGGTGCAGTAGTCCCTGGCCACGGCAAAGCAGGAGGAGAGAATCTCCGGGTCCTGTAGCATCCCTAGCGCCTCTTGGACCACAGCCTCGTCTTTTCTGCCATTGCCCGATACCAGCTTATTCAGAGGGCCACAGTTAGGGTCCTTTTCCATGAGGTTTATCGCCGGCAGGGTAAGCACACCTTGGAGAAGATCATTGCCGACGGGCTTGCCGATCTCCTGGGAATTGCCCATCACATCCAGAATGTCGTCGATGACCTGAAAAGCCATGCCGATGTTGTACCCATAGCGTTTCAGAGCGAAAACTACGTCTTCCGGCGCGTCGGTGAGAATGGCCCCGGTTTCCGAGGCCGTCTGGAAAAGAGACGCTGTCTTCTTATAGATGCAGTTCTCGTACTCGCTTCTACTGGGCGCGCTGTTACTACCGCTGAAGTACTCCTGGAGCTCGCCGCTGGATAGGTCCATCAGGGTTTCAGAGAACCGGCGAATCACCCTGACGTTGTTGGTCTCGCATACGAAGACTGCTGAAGTAGCGAATACGTAGTCGCCCAGAAGCACCGCCACATTCTTGCCCCACAGGTCGGTTACCGTTCGTCTTCCGCGGCGGAGGGGAGAATTGTCTACTGTGTCGTCGTGGATAAGGGTTGCTACGTGAAGCAGCTCCACTGCGGCTCCCATGATCACAGGCAGGGCATGGTTGTGGGGGTAGATGTTGCCTGCCAGGAGGGTTATGGCGGGGCGCATCCTCTTGCCTCCCGCCTGCAGCACGTACTCCAGAAGCTCGGCCATGTGGGGCATGTCCGTCTGGGACAAGGAGGCGAGCTTCTCCTCTACCTGGAGCAGATCATCTGCTATCGGCTCGTAGATAAGGGAGATTCGAGTGTCAAGACCTTCCAGCAAATTGCGCTCCTAGACCAGATTGGCTTGCAGACGTTCCGACTCTTGTTCGAGGACCGAGTCCTCCAGCTTGACGAACAGGGGCTTAGGTTCGTTTAGAGCCTGACCCGGAGGCAGGGATTCCTTGGTGCCCTCCCACTCCCAGCCACCCTGGGCAACGCCACCGGTGAATCCCAGCATGCGGTGTAGCTCTTCGGAGCTGGAGGGGAGAAAGGGGTACATGAGGGTCTTGAGACAGTTGATGACGCTGAGCGCTACCCAAAGCGTGGTGCCGGCTTCACTGGGGTCGGACTTGAGAGACTTCCACGGAGCCCGTGAGTCCAGGTACCGATTCGCTTCCTGGGCCAAGCCCATCGCCTGCTGGATAGCGGCCCTGAAACGGCATCCCTCAAGGCTTAGGCTGACCCCCTGGTGGGCGGATGCCGCCTGCGCCAGCATCCGGGAGCTTGGCTCATCCAGTGTATCGTGGGATGGGACTTTGCCATCGAAATTGCGGTATGTCAGGGTGAGCACCCTGTGTGCCAAGTTGCCGTAGGTGGCCACCAGCTCGTCGTTGTTCCTTCGTACATATTCGGACCAGGAAAAATCCGAATCGCCGCTCTCGGGCATGTTGGCCGCCAGGTAGTACCGGAGGGGTTCTGGCGAGAACCGTTCCAGGTAGTCAGGGAGCCAGACTGCCCAGTTGCGGCTGGTGGAAAACTGCTGGCCCTCCAGGCTAAGAAACTCGTTGGCGGGGACATCGTAGGGCAGATTCAAACCGCCGAAGCCCATAAGCATTGCAGGCCAGATTATGCTGTGGAAGGGGATGTTGTCCTTGCCGATGAAGTAGTAGCTCCGGGCGTCGGGGTCTTCCCAATAATCCGACCAAGCATCGGGGCGTCCCTGCGATGTCGCCCACTCCTTGGCTGCCGACAGGTAGCCGATCACTGCTTCGAACCACACGTATATTCGTTTGTCATCATAGCCTTCGAGGGGGACCGGGATACCCCAGGACACATCTCGGGTGATGGCCCGGTCCTTCAACCCCTCCTCCAGGTACCTGCGGGTGAAGTTAAGGACATTGGGGCGCCACTGATCCTTGCCGGTAATCCACTGCAGCAAGCTGTCCTGGAAGGCGGTCAGCTTCAGGAAGAGGTGTTCCGAGTCCTGAAACCTTGGGGTAGTTCCGGAGATCTGGCAGCGGGCATCCTGCAAATCCTCGGGATTCAGCGTCCGGCCGCAGTTGTCGCACTGATCGCCCCTGGCCTTGGTGTTGCCGCAATGGGGACAAGTTCCCTCGACGTATCGGTCCGGAAGATACCGCTTGCACTCTGGACAGAAGGGCAGGTTCATCACATCGCTGTAGATGAACCCCTGGTTGTAGAGACTGGTGAATATCTCATGTACCACTTCCCGGTGGTTGTCCGTTCCGGTCCTGGTGAACAGGTCGAAGCTGATGCCCATCTGGTCCCAGCACCTGAGGAAGTCGGCATGGTAGCGCTGGGATACAACCTCCGGGCTGGTTCCTTCCCGGTCTGCCCGCAGGGTGATCGGCGTGCCGTGCTGGTCGCTGCCCGACACCATGAGCACATTATCTCCCTTGAGACGGTGGTAGCGGGCGAAGATGTCGGCCGGAAGGTAGCAGCCTGCCAGGTGTCCCAGGTGGAGGGGGCCGTTGGCATAGGGCCAAGCTACGGCTACAAGTATGTTCGCGGGCATCAGTTGGGCCTCAATACGGGCGCACCTGGTGGAGTAATAATTCTTCGGGACCTATCAATCCTATTCACGAACTTTCGTTGGAAGGGGGAAGCTGGTTAAGCAAACAGGTTGTTCCGGTTGGAGCCACAGCAGCAGTACCTGGTGGCAGGGACGCCATGGATCTAGTCCTGAGGCCATTTTGTTCCGCCGACTGCCGGTGCATCGCCTTGCCGTCGTTGGAGGCCATCCGCCACCACCTCCCGCATGCTGCGGGCGATGGTCTTTCCCCACTCCGCTGCATGGTTGATCCTGTAGGAGGCCCGCTCCTGGCGTATCAGGTTTCGGGTGGCCTCGCTCATCTCATTGACATCCTTGTCTATGTCGGGCACTTCAGGATGGGAACGTCTGATTTCGTCTTCCATGCTGTCCAGGACCGGCACAAGCTCTTGGGAGGTCTCGATAAACATGGCCACATGCTCCATTTCATCCCCGTTGAAGAAGGTAAACACTGGCACGGTGCCCCAGCGATTCTCGGGAAGGAAGCTGTTGGCCAGGTCGGTATGGTCAGCTCGTATGAACACCCGAACATCCATCCTTCCCGAGTCCCGGGCCAGCTTGTACAGGACGGGGGTCGTGGAAACATGGTCGCCGCACCAGTCTTCCGTAAATATGGCGACCCTGAGGGGAGCGGGCAGCTGGGAGAAGAACTCGTTCTCCTCAGGCCCGACTTCCACCTTCTCCAACACCTGGGAGAACCGGTCCTTGTTTATAGTCATTTGGTCCATGTGTTCCTCGGGCGTCATGCCTTTGAGGAACACATCCGGGGTCAACACCATACCACGCCTCCCGTTTGGCCACGGTCCACTTTCAGGCTAATTGTAGCCTGCTGCACATTAGTGTCAAGATTGACGCTCCTCGGAGATTACATCCAGCCACATCCTGTACGCTTCCCTGCGGGACAGGTTGGAGGACCCGGCAATCGTAGCTGCAGCCTCCTTTGCCCCAACCCCTGACTCCTGCAGCTTCAGTATCTCTTCTCGAAGGGCTTCCTTGTCCGGGACGTCGCTCGGCACGGTTGTACTACCTGCACCAGTGCCGCTGGGGGCGCCGGCGATGACCAAGGTGAACTCACCCCTTGGCTGGGAGAAGTGATCCACGGCTCCCGATAGCCGGCCTGTGAACAACTCTTCATGACGCTTTGTCATCTCTCTGGACACAGCCACTTCGCGGTCACCCAGCACAGCGAGGAGGTCGTTCAGGGAGGCACGCAGACGGTGGGGAGATTCGAAGGCCACGAGGGTGAAGGGGACGCCTGCTACCGAGGCGAGCTGCTTGGTCCGGTCCGCTTTGCGACGGGGCAGGAATCCCAAGAACAGGTACTGGTCCGAAGGGAAGCCGGAGATAGAGAGGGCCGAGGCGGGAGCGCTGGCACCAGGGACGGGTACTACCTGGAAACCGGTGTCAAGGGCCATCTGGACCAGGAGTCTGCCTGGGTCGCTTATTCCGGGTGTGCCGGCCTCGGACACAAGGGCAATGTCCGAGGTTGCCAGCATCTTCAGCAGCCCGGCCGCCTTAGTCCTGCTCGTATGTTCATGGTAAGAGGTGATGGGAGTGGCGATGCCATAGCTTCCCAGGAGTTTCCGGGTGGTGCGAGTATCCTCGGCGGCGATAAGGGCCACCTGCTCCAGTATCCTCAGCCCCCGGAGGGTGATGTCCTCCAGGTTGCCTATGGGGGTCGCAACCAAGTATAAGATTCCCACCAGGTCATTATAGCCCCTGGGCCAACGACCCTTCCGCTGGAGGAGTGGGAATACCGAAAAACCATTATGAGAGAGGCGAAATTACGGTCGCTGAAGCAAAGGGAGTCCTCACTTCCTACCCTGTGTTATACTTGGCTTCATAGCTGACCGGGCCTGTAAACTCTGCGGAGGAGGTTTCGAAAATGGCTACTCAAGTAATACCCCAAGACAAGAGTGTCGTGGTCGATGGCCTGGAGTTGCACTACCTGGACTGGGGCACCGAAGGCAAGACCAGGATGGTGCTGCTCCATGGGCTTCGTGGTCATGCCCACTCCTGGGACGACTTCGCGGAGTCGGTATGCCAGGACCATCATGTGCTTGCGGTGGACCAGCGCGGGCGCGGTGATTCGGGCTGGGCTAAGGATGGTCAATACACTACCGAGGCGTACGTGGCTGACTTGGTCGGCTTCTGCAAAGAGTTGTCCTTGGAACCCTTCATACTTGTGGGCCATTCAATGGGAGGCCGAAACGCAATGGCCTACGCAGCCCAGTATCCGGACCAGGTGCGAAAGCTGGTCTTGGTAGATGTGGGGCCTACCTCCGACCCCCGAGGGGTGAAGCGGATAGGTGACGAGATCAAGGCCGCTCCCGAAGAGTTCGACTCCTTCGAAGCTGTGATGGAGCATGCGGCTAGAGGCAACAAGTACGCCTCGGACCGGGTGATGCGCCGCCGTATGCAGTACTCAACCCAGGAGCTGCCCAGCGGCCGGTACGGATGGCGGTATGACCTGGTGATCAGGGAGGAGCGCCGTCAAGGCACCGTCGCTCCCCAGTCGGACCTTTGGCCCGAGGTGGTCAAGATCAAGGCCCCAACCCTGATTGTCCGGGGAGTCGAGTCGGACCTGCTGACGCGGGACACTGCCGACCGTATGGTCAGAGAGATTCCCGACGCCGCCCTGGTAGAAATACCAATGGCGCAGCACATGGTGTTCGAGGACAATCCTGATGAGTTCCTGAAGGCGGTACAGCAATTTCTCTAGGAGACTCAAGGAACTCTAACCGACTGAACCGGTTTCCCCAACCAAGAGAATAGGAGGATATCTGATGGCTGCACAAGTTGGAGATGCTGCCCCGGACTTCACCCTGAACTCATCAGCCAACGAGTCGGTGAGCTTGGGGCAGTACAAGGGCAACAAGAACGTTATCCTTTCTTTCCACGTCTTTAATTTCACATCTGGCTGAACGAGCCAAGCCGCCTCTTTCCGGACCCACAACGGCCGGATCGAGGAGAAGGATGCCCAGGTTCTGGGCATAAGCGTGGACCATCCTGCATCCCATCGCGCGTGGGCTACATCCCTGGGAGGGCTTCCCTATCCCGAGCTCTCGGACTTTCATCCCAAGGGTCAGGTGAGCCAGGCCTTTGATGTCTGGAGCGAAGAGCGGGGGACCAGTGTGCGATCGGTGTTCATAATCGACAAGGGCGGCATCATCAGGTACCGCCAGACCTACACTGCTCCCCACCTCCCCGACGTTGAGGAGATTCTGGGAGAACTGGACAAGCTGGGCTAGCTCCAATAGCAAGGAGGTCTGTGATGGCTCAAAGTGAGCTCGCGCT